>CANBKJ010000075.1 GCA_947369165.1 uncultured Lachnoclostridium sp. | reverse complement strand
GTCAGACTTAACCGCGGAGGGCAAATTATGAAAAAGTTAAAAGAATTTTTTATATAATCTTACCTTTTTGCACCTCATATTACCTTTTGCTATTTACATATTTTATCTTTTATGGCATAGTAGATATCAACAAATACTAAAATACGAGGAGGTAGGTATGATGCAGAGAAAAAGGCGAAGCCTGATAAACCGGGGAATGGCAGTTTTGCTCAGCGGTGCCTTGGTCTTTGGATGTATTACTCCGATGGGGGCATCCGTTGTGAAGGCGGAAAGTAAGGATGAGAATAAAACAGCGCTTAGTAAAGATGTAAGTGCTCTGAAATTCAGATCAGAACAGGTTACATCCAATCTTTCGCTGCCGGAATGGGGAGAGAACGGAAGCAGCATTTCCTGGACGTCTTCCCAGGAGGATGCCATTTCTACAGACGGAACAGTGACAAGACCGGCAGCGGGTCAGCCGGATGCACAGGTGACATTGGAGGCAACGGTTTCTATGGGTGATTTGCAATATAAGAAAAAATTTGATCTTAAAGTGCTGGCAGAGAGTTCCATGCAGGATCTTTCACAGTTCAACCTGGATGATGTAGAGATTACAGACAGTTATTATCTGGCAGCACAGCAGTCAGACATCGAATTTTTGAAGAAATTTGATAACGATCGTCTGCTGTCCCGTTTCCGTGAGACGGCAGGTGTTGATACAAAAGGTATAAAACCTTATAAAGGCTGGGAAGACAGTCTTCTGGGTGGTCATAGTGTTGGTCATTATCTTTCCGCAGTTGCACAGGCAGTCCGGGCTGTGGGAGACGAGGAGTTGAAAGAGAAGTCAGCGGCGTTGATTTCCAGTCTGAAGGAGTGCCAGGATGAACTCGGTACGGGATTTATCTTCGGTGCCCAGATCAAAGATCCTCAAAATGTGGAATTACAGTTTGACATTATCGAGGGAAAAGCAACCGGGGATACATGGGTGCCCTGGTATAATATGCACAAGATGCTGACCGGTCTGGTGGATACATACAAATACACAGGAAATGAAGAGGCCCTGGAAGTTGCGAAAGGTCTCGGTGACTGGATCTACAACCGTTCCAGCAAGTGGAACACTTCCACAAACAATCGTGTGTTATGGACAGAGTATGGCGGCATGAACGATTGTCTGTATGAGCTGTATTACTATACAGGGGATGCGAGATATCTGGAGAGCGCCCACAAGTTCGACCAGACAGATCTCTTTAATGATGTTACATCCGGAAAAGCCAATAAACTGAATCAAAAGCATGCCAACACCACGATCCCTAAGTTTGTGGGAGCTTTAAAACGGTATTCTGTGCTGAAGGCAAAAGACGAGCTGGGTGAAGGAGATGAACAGTATCTGGAATGGGCTGAAAAATTCTTCAACCTGGCAGTAGATAAATACGCATATATCACAGGCGGCGTCAGCGTGATGGAGCACTTCAATGAAGAGGATAAGCTGGATGGTACTCGTAACTCGACAAACTGCGAGAGTTGCTGCGCCCATAACATGTTGAAATTAGCACGCGAACTGTATAAGCTTACCGGGGAGAAGAAATATTCGGATTACTATGAAACCACACTCCGCAATTCTATCATGGGTGCGGTAAAAGCAGATGATGGAGCGGCGGCAGCTTATTTCATTCCTATGGCGACGGGATTCTTCAAGACATTTGGAAAATCGGATCCTGCAGAAAATATGTTCTGGTGCTGTACTGGAAGTGGTATGGAAAACTTTACAAAACTGGGAGACAGCATTTATTTCCATAACGATTCCACACTGGTTGTAAACCAGTATGTAGCTTCCAAGGTAAAATGGAGTGAGAAAAATCTCGAGATCACACAGAATTCCGATGTAACAAAAACGGATGAGGCATCTTTCAAAATGCATCTGTTAAATGGTGCAGCTTCCTCCAATGCTGCCATTGCCCTGCGGGTTCCTGACTGGACCAGTGATAAGGTGACAGTAAAAGTGAATGGGGAAACGGTAAAAGATGCAGTCAGTTCCAATGGTTATATATCCATCACAAGGGACTGGAAAGAAAATGATGAGGTTTCGATCAAGTATCCCATGGAAGTGAAGGCGGTGGGCCTTCCGGATAATAATATGGTCTATGGATTTAAATACGGTCCGACGGTTCTGGCAGCCAGGCTGGGAACGGAGAAAATGGATAAGACCACATGGGCTGGAAGAGATTTGACAGCACCCCTGTATAAAGTAGTAGGATCCCAGTTTGAGGATGCTGTAAATAAGTATGGTAATGAAGGGGCAGCGGCTTCACCGGTTCTGGGAAATGAGACACTGACCATTCAGGAAATGCTGACGATGGATGAATTTATTGCAGATATCAATACTTATCTTGTACGGGATACATCTGCAGATACTCTTACCTTTAAATTAACAGGTACGGATGCGGAAGAGCTCTTTGGAGACACGCTGACGTTTGTTCCTTTTAATACATTGAATGATGAAAGGTATGGAATTTACTGGTACTTTAACAGCCCCTTTGAGACGGCTGACGAGGGAGAGATCCTGGAAAATAAAGAAAAGGGAAGACTGAGTGCCAGCATTATTGATTCCACCCAGCCGGGTTACGGACAATATGAAAAAGATGATATTCATCAGCTGGCAGAGAGTAATTCAGAAGCCGGAACCATCGATGGCGGAGGAAGCACGCGTCTTGCCAAGGCAGGCGGATTTTTCGCATATAATATGATAGTGAATCAGGAAAAGACGAATTTTGTTCGCTGCCAGTTTGCCAAAGAAGATAATGGCAAGACCATTAAGATCTCTGTGGGGGATTCGGTGATTGCTGAAAAGACATTGAACTACACAGGCGAAGAGGCATTTTATACGGAGACTTTCGAGATTCCTGCCGATGTTCTGGAAAAGAGCATAAAGACCATCCAGGTAGAGGGTAAGGATTATACGGTAGTTGTCCTGAAGTTTGAAAGCGCTTCTGCTGCAGATGACAGCGCCCGCCTGGTAGGTGGTTTGTCTACCACGATAAATTACAACAATAATGCTTCTCTGAATGCTGTTACATGCAACAATGGAACCGTGGCTCAGAGTGGTGAAGAATTCACGGTAACACTGCCGGCAAATACAGAGAGCACGAAAATTAAATTTGATATTGCAGACAGATATGGACTTGTCTATGTCAATGACGAGCTGATCAATGACGCCAAAGCCCAGGTATATACCCTGACAGCAGATACGACTACATTATCCTTGAAGGTATATGCGGAAGATCATGAGACAGTGAAGAATTATACTGTTAAGATCCAGCGGGAAGTGGAAGCGCCGGCGCAGACACCTGCTCCGACACCGGTGCCTCAGGGACCAGGTACAAATCCGCCTGCGGTTAATCCGCCGGCCGTTGTGCCTCCGACTAACACTCCAACGGCGAAGAAGAAAAAGGCTTCCATCAAGATCACAGCAAAGAAGGCGGTTAAAAAGGGTAAGAGCATTACATTGACAGCAAAGCTCACCAATGTCTCCGGAAAAGTGAAATGGTCAGTTAATAAGAAAAAGCTGGCTAAGATTACAAGTAAGGGTAGTAAGAAAGCCAAACTGAAAGCCTTGAAAAAAGGAAAAGTAAAGGTGACAGCGAAGGTTAAAAAAGTAAAGAAAACGATTACGATTAAGATCAAATAAGATTATATTTTGATCAAAAAGGAGTATCATTTAGTACGGATTATTACGAAGTGGTACTCCTTTTTTATGTATGTTTTGCGTTGTATATGAATAAATTCCCCAGGTATCCTGATTTCAGGATGCCTGGGGACTGCTTTCACCTAAGATCTGTTCATTGTTTTTAAAGTTCGTGCCAAATCGTTCATGAAATGGGGAATTTGTGAGAATGACGGCGTCAAACTGATGGATCATATCCAGACACATGCCAAGGGTGTTATGATAAATTTTGTCCAGAATGCGGTTTGTCTCTTTGGAATTTCCTTTGGGAACCAGATCCATCATATGTCCCTCCAGTTTTTTATAATGACAGGATACAAACATGCCGAGACGGATAAATAACCGGCGGAAGGTTCTCCCGGTGGTAAAAAACCATTTGATAAAGGACATGGATCGCAGGGATTTTTTGATCTTTTCCCTGGAGAGTTCAAAAAAGCCATAGATTCCATGGATCGCGTCCAGTGTATCTTTATCCCAGGTGATATGTTTCCACGCGGGGTAGAGAAGCGGATTTCTGCCATCTTTCTTCATCAGATACCGATCAAATTCGATTTCCATCACAAGATGATTATAGCCGGGTTCTTCCGCTTTTTTATTGACATAGGTATGGCTTTCACTGTCCAGCATAAAGTGACAGATAAAGCCGAGGAGATAGGCATATTCGCCGCAGTCCTTTCCTTTTTTACGGATCACCGGGCGTACTCTTTCCAGAAAGTCGCAAAAAGGCTGGCTGTGCTGGGAGCGTCCCAGTTTATTGGGGCCGCATTTTATAAAGGGACGATAGAAAAATAAGAAATCGGGTCCCTGAAGTCCGGCATTAAAAGCTTTTGGGTATTTTCGGATGATTTGCTTGAGATCCTCTGGAAGGTTTTTGTAAATTTCTTTCCCAAAGGAGTGGTGAGCGTATAGTGATGGCATAAAATCCCTCCAATTTTTCTGTTCAATCTTATATGAATGTAGTATACTATATTCTGTGAAAGTTATGCAAGTGATCAGAAAGGGGAAAAAATGATATTTGAATCAAATCAAAATATAAGATATATTGACGCAGAGGCGGTGCCTTATCTGCAGTTTCCGTTGTTCGATGGATATCCGGTCATACATGGTTTTTCTACCAGATTGGGCGGAGTGAGCCGTGGTGACTGTGCTGCGATGAATCTAAGCTTCACCAGAGGAGACAGGCCGGAGGATGTGAAGAGAAATCATTGCCTGCTGGCGGAGGCGCTGGGATATAAGCCGGAACAGCTGGTGCTGACTGACCAGGTCCATCGGACGGAGATTCTCCGGGTGGGGAAGGCGGATACCGGGGAAGTGTTTGAGGACAGCCGGCGGATCCGGGAGACCGATGGTCTGGTGACCGATGAGCCAGGGGTGATGCTGATGACTTTTTTTGCCGATTGTGTACCGTTGATTTTTTATGATCCGGTGCGGCATGCGGTAGGAAATGCTCATTCCGGATGGCGGGGTTCGGTTTTGCGGATGGGTGAGAAGATGGTGGAACGGATGCGCCTGGAATTTGGCTCCCGGCCGGAAGATCTGCTGGCCGTGATCGGTCCCTCGATCTGCCAGAGCTGTTATGAGGTCAGCGCAGATGTGATCACAGAGTTTCAAAAGGTCTTTGACAAAAGGGACTGGAATCGGATCTACGAGGAAAAACAAAATGGTCATTATCAGCTGGACCTTTGGCGTGCCAATGAGATTATTCTACGGGAGGCCGGCTTGAAGCCGGAGCATATTGCCATCAGCGGCTTGTGTACCAATGAACATCCAGAACTTTTGTTTTCCCATCGGTATACAAAGGGAAAGAGAGGAAACCTGGCGGCGGTGATCGGATTGAAGGAACCAGTGTAAGACAGCAGTCATGATACGAGAGAGATGAGGTTAGGGATGAATCATAGAAATTATCAGAAAGAATTAGATCAATTACTGGAACAGATCGTGAAGAAAAATCAAACGAAGACGTTATTTCTGCACTGCTGCTGTGCTCCGTGCAGCAGCTATGTACTGGAGTACCTCTCTTCCTATTTCGAGATCATTCTTTATTTTTATAATCCAAACATTACCGAACCGGAGGAATATCAAAAAAGGAAGGCAGAGCTGATCCGTTTTGTGGAGGAGAACCATTATCCCAATTCAGTGCAGCTGTTGGATGGGGATTACGATAATCAGTTGTTTTTTGAGATGGCGGAAGGGCTTGAGAAGGAGCCGGAGTGTGGCAGACGTTGTTTTCGATGCTATGATATGCGGCTTCGGAAGACTGCTGAAATGGCGGTAAAAGAAGGGGCCGATTATTTCTGCACCACATTATCCATCAGTCCCCATAAAAATGCGGACAAGCTGATGGAGATCGGGGAGATGCTGTCTAAAGAATATGGCATTTCCTATCTTCCATCAGATTTTAAGAAGAAAAACGGGTATAAGAGAAGCATCGAGCTCTCCAGGGAATATCATTTATATCGGCAAAATTACTGTGGCTGTGTGTTTTCGAGAGAGGCGGCACAGGGAGGGGAGGAATGCAAATGAGGAAAGAGATAAGAAAAAGTATGTTGTGTGTGATGGTATTGGTATGCCTGATTTTGATGACAGGTACAGGTTGTGGGAGTACATCCGTTATGGAGAAGGAGACGACAGAGATTTTTGCCATGGATACCATTATGGATCTGACGGTGTATGGAGAATCGGCATCGGAACTGCTGACAGAGGCCAGACAGCTGGTTCAAAAATATGAGGGACTTTTTTCCGTCAATACCAGGACCAGTGATGTGGCGAAATTAAACCAGGCGTCGGGCAGAGCGGTGCAGGTGTCCCCGGAAACCTATGAGCTGATTCAGAAAAGCATCGAGATATCAAAAGAGACAGAAGGACTCTTTGACATATCCATTTATCCCCTGGTGCGTGCCTGGGGATTTACAAAGGAGGAGTACCGGGTGCCAGAGCCAGAGGAGCTTGGGCGTCTGCTGAAAAGGGTGGATGCTTCCAAGATCCGTCTGGAGCCAGATCACTGGGTGACGCTGCCTGAGGGAATGGAGATCGATCTGGGTGGCATCGCCAAAGGATATCTCTCCCAGAAACTTACAGAACTTTTCCAGGAAGGAGGCGCCCAGGCAGCGGTGGTCTCTTTGGGAGGAAACGTACAGACCTACGGGAAAAAACCGGATGGAACGCCCTTTATGGTCGGCATTACCGATCCGGCTGATGGAACCAGCGTGCTGGGAACGATACGCATCGGGGAAAAGGCAGTGATTACTTCCGGTTCCTATCAGAGATATTTTGAGAAGGATGGAAAGGTATATCATCATATTATAGATAAAAGGACCGGAGCGCCGGCACAGAGCGATCTTACCAGTGTTACGGTTATTGGAGAGGACGGTGTCACGGCAGACAGCCTTGCCACTGCCCTGTTTGTGATGGGGAAAGAGAGTGCAGTTCAGTTTGCTGCCTCTCATCCGGAGATCCAGCTGGTGTTGGTGGATACAAAATCCCAGGTCTGGACTTCGGAGGGAATAGAAATGGAGGAAAATAGTGAATTATAAAGTAAGAGAAAAATTGATCGGGGACAGGACTTTTTACCGACGCCTGTTTGGCATCGCCGTCCCTATGATGATCCAGATGGGGATCACGAATTTTGCCAGTATGCTGGACAATATCATGGTGGGACAGGTGGGAACGGAACAGATGACGGGAGTTGCCATCGCCAATCAGTTGGTTTTCGTATACAATCTTCTGGTATTTGGCGCGGTGTCCGGACCAGGTATTTTTACCGCGCAGTTTTTTGGCCAGAGAAACGATGAGGGAGTGCGTTATACGGTGAGATTCAAACTGATCTGCTGTGCCGTGATCACCGTAGCTGGGCTTTTGGTAATGGGGACTTTTGGTAACTCTCTGATCCAGCTCTATCTGCACCAGGAGGGGAGCGTGGGAAGTGTCGTCAACACGTTAGGATATGGACTGGATTATCTGCACATTGTGATGGTCTCATTTATTCCTTTTGCGGTTGTCCAGGTATACGCAGGAACGCTGAAAGAAACGGGGCAGACGCTGGTGCCAATGAAAGCGGGACTGGTGTCTGTGCTGGTAAACCTGATTTTAAACTACATCCTGATTTACGGTAAATTCGGGGCGCCTGCCCTGGGTGCCAGCGGTGCCGCTATTGGTACGGTGGCGGCGAGACTGGTGGAGATGATGATCATTCTGGTCTGGACCCATCGAAACCACGAGAAGAATACCTTTATCCGGGGGCTGTACCAGAGTCTTCATATCCCAGCTGAGCTGGTTAAGAAAATTCTGGTGCGGGGAACGCCTCTGCTACTGAATGAGGGATTCTGGGCAGCGGGGATGGCTATGCTTATGCAGTGCTATTCTGTGCGCGGGCTGGAGGTAGTCGCCGCCATGAATATTTCCAATACACTGAACAATCTTTTTAATGTAGTATTTCTTTCCATTGGAAATAGTGTGGCGATCATCGTCGGACAGCTTCTGGGTGCAGGAAAGATGGAGGAGGCGAAAAGGAGCGCTTACCGGATTATTTTCTGTTCTACCGGTATCTGTGTAGGGGTGGCGATGCTTTTGGCAGGGGCGGCGTTTCTGTTCCCACAGGTATATGAGACTTCTGAGAGTATACGGCATCTCGCTACTAGATTTATCCTTACGCTGGCGGTGTATATGCCGGTGAATGCTTTTTTACACGCTGCCTATTTTACGATCCGTTCCGGAGGGAAGACCATTATCACCTTTTTGTTTGACAGTGGATTTATCTGGGCGGTGTCGATCCCTCTTGCCTGGTGCTTATCCAGGTATACCGGTTTGCCTATAGTTCCCCTTTATTTTGTCTGCTGCGGTGTGGACGTCATAAAAGCAGCGGTGGGATTTGTGCTTCTGGTACGAGGGATGTGGCTCAATAATCTGGTTTCGGAGTCATAACTTAGATAATAATTTATTTTTAATCTAATTTTAATGTTTCCCCAATTGTCTTTTAATTCTGATACATTATGATATAAATATCATAATGAAAGCCACATCCGACAGATGTGGAGAAATGGAGGATTGCATGGACGAATTAGAAAAAGTTGAACGGTTAAGAAAAAAGGCAGATGTGAGCTACGAGGAGGCCAAACAGGCTCTGGAGGAGTGCGGATGGGATCTTCTGGACGCCATCGTGTATCTGGAAAAACAGGGAAAGGTAAAGGAACCCAAAAACTCCAGCTATACGACACAGTATGAGGAGTCTGAGAAGATCGAGGAGGCGGCAAGCTCCACCCAGAAGAACCGCGGCGGGTTTAGTGAAACATTAAACAGTTTTTTCAGCTGGTGTGGAAATATGATCCAGAAGGGAAATGAGACGCTGTTCAAAGTGGAGCGCGGCGGCAAGACGATTATCAGCGTTCCGGTGACGGTATTTGTTATCATACTTATTATCGCATTCTGGTGTGTCTTTGTGGTTATGCTGGTGGGACTGTTCTGTGGCTGCCACTATTCATTTGAGGGGCTTGACAAGGTGGAAGTGGATGTGAACAAAGCGATGGACAGTGCATCTAATGCCGCAGAAAAGATCAAAAAGGAGTTTACAGATGGCGGAAAGGATACTGATCGTTGAGGATGAGGAAAAGATTGCAAGATTTATCGAGCTGGAATTGAAACATGAGGGCTACGAGGTGCGTAAATGCGCCAACGGTCGGGAGGGACTGGCAGAAGCTCAAAAGGGCAGCTATGATCTGATGCTTCTGGATATTATGCTGCCAGAGCTCAATGGTTTTGAGGTGTTGCGGAGACTTCGCAGGACGTCTGCCCTGCCGGTGATCCTTCTGACCGCCAGAGATGCCGTTATGGATAAAGTGGCAGGACTGGACGGAGGCGCGGATGATTATATTACCAAACCTTTTGCCATCGAGGAACTTCTGGCGAGAATCCGTCTTGTTCTAAAAAAAGCGGCGATAACGGGGCTGGCAGGCGGGGCGGCAGAGAAAAGCAGTCTGGGTTTCGGAGAACTGACGATGGATACGCAGCGGTATGAGGTGAGGGTGGCGGACCAGCAGGTGGAACTGACCAACCGGGAGTTTGAACTGTTAAAGATCCTGCTGGAGAATAAAAATATTGTTATGACCAGAGAAGTGCTTCTGAACCGGGTATGTGGTTATGATTATATGGGGGAGACTAATATAATCGACGTTTATATCCGGTATCTCAGAAGCAAGATCGATGAACGTTTTGGGATACGTATGATACAGACCGTGCGGGGAGTGGGATATGTGATCCGGGAAGAGAGGCCAGAAGATGACTAAAGCGAAAGAGGGAAGCAGAATGTCCTCCATCGCCAGGAGGATCAATGGCAGGATTGTCTGGAAGCAGTTTTTATCCTATTTCTGGATGGATCTGGGAATGTTCCTATTGTCATCTGCCGCCTGGTGTGTGGCGGTGGAGCTCAACCAGGTTGGCGATCTTGAATGGAGAGGGGTCAGCCGCTGGTTTGAAAAAGGACCTCCGACAGGAGTTATTTATTATGTCGTGGACTGGGGACAGGGCAGGGTGTTGAAAGCAGATATGATGATGTTTCTTGCCTTTGCAGCAGCGTGCCTGTGTATCGCTGGAACCGTACAGATCCTGTCACTGCTTTTCCAGATAATCGGCGGTGCGAAGAAGATCCGGTATCAGCTCCACCCCCTGAATGAGCTGGCAAAAAAGGCAGAAGAACTGAGCAGCATCGCTTTTGATGAGAGTAAGTTCCATCTTTTGGAGGATGCCATTTCCAATGTAAATCCGGAGGATGGCAGGGAGCATCTTCATATCGGGGACAAGGAGCTGCTGGGACTGGAACAGGCAGTGAATAATCTCATCGACCGCATGAGGGATTCTTACCGACAGCAGTCCCGTTTTGTGTCGGATGCCTCTCATGAACTCCGCACACCGATCTCTGTGATCCAGGGATATGCCAACATGCTGGACCGCTGGGGAAAAGAGGACGAAACTGTCCTGGAAGAGGGGATCGAGGCCATCAAACATGAATCGGAACACATGTCGGCTCTCGTAGAACAGCTATTGTTTCTAGCCCGGTCTGACAGCGGAAAAAATCAGATGGTGAAGGAGCAAGTGGATCTGGGAGAACTGGTGAAGGAGGTATATGAGGAGTCCCGGATGATCGATAAAAATCATCGGTACTCTCTAAAAAAGCCGGAGGAGGGCAGATTCTTCCTAATGGGGGATGCTACTATGCTTAAGCAGACCATGCGTATACTGGCGGATAATGCTATGAAGTACAGCAGGAAGGGCGATGAGATCCTGTTCGCTGTGGGGAAGGCAGAGGAAGGGGAGAGTGAGATCTTCTTTTCTGTGCAGGACAGCGGCGAGGGGATGAAAGAACAGGATGTCACCCATATTTTTGAGCGGTTTTTCCGATCCGATACGGCACGAAACAGCAGTACAGGAGGAAGTGGTCTTGGACTTTCCATCGCCAAATGGATCGTAGATAAGCACCGGGGGCATTTTGAGATCCTATCCAGGGAAGGGCTTGGGACGAGGATCACCGTTTGGCTGCCGGTAAAAGAATAAAATGAATTACCCGGTCAAAGTATCTGTAATTGATGAAACCACATGAAAGGGCTCGGTTAGACAGATAAAAAATTGTTTAAGATTAGTATTTAGTAAAAGTCAGGACTGATAAAAAAGGAGCAGGTAAAGTGGTTTGAATCGTCAGCTTTACCTGCTCATCTATTTAATTTCAAAAGAAAATGTGCGAGATTAACCTCATAACAGAGGGCTCCCTTCAACGTATCTTTAAAAAATATATCTTACTTCTCCAGCTCCTGCATCTTCATGGCGCGGACCTTCGTGGAGAGACCGAAGAGGTTGATAAAGCCCTCAGCGTCATGGTGATCATAGAGGTCACCGGTGGTAAAGGACGCGATGCTCTCATTGTAGAGAGAATACGGTGAGGTGGTGCCGGCTTTGATGATATTTCCCTTGTAAAGTTTAAACTTCACTTCACCGGTAACGTATTTCTGGGTAGACTCGATAAATGCCTGTACTGCCTCGCGCAGCGGGCTGAACCATTTTCCCTCATAAACGATCTGAGCCAGTTTGTTGCCCATGTCCATTTTCATGGCATAGGTATCGCGGTCGAGGATCAGTTCCTCTAACTGCTGGTGGGCTTCATAGAGGATCGTTCCGCCAGGTGTCTCATACACACCGCGGGATTTCATGCCGACCACGCGGTTTTCCACGATATCTACAATGCCGACGCCGTGCTTGCCGCCCAGACGGTTCAGCTCACGGATGATATCGGAGACTTTCATTTCTTTGCCGTTTACCGACTTCGGAACCCCCTGCTCAAAGGTCATGGTCACCATTTCTCCCTCTTCCGGTGCTTTTTCCGGTGTGGTACCGAGAACCAGGAGATGATCATAGTCCGGCTCATTGGAAGGGTCTTCCAGTTCCAGACCTTCGTGGCTGATATGCCACAGATTGCGGTCGCGGCTGTAGCTGGAATCTGCCGAAAACGGAAGATTGATGCCGTGTGCCCTGCAGTATTCGATCTCGGACTCACGGGAATCCATGGTCCATTTGTCGCTTCTCCAGGCAGCGATGATCTTCAGGTCAGGAGCCAGCGCTTTGATACCCAGTTCAAAACGGATCTGATCGTTTCCTTTTCCTGTAGCGCCGTGGCAGATCGCAGAAGCGCCCTCTTTGCGGGCGATCTCTACGAGACGTTTAGCGATAACCGGGCGTGCCATCGAGGTTCCCAGAAGATATTTATTTTCATATACAGCATGCCCCTGTACACAGGGTACGATGTACTCGTCACAGAATTCGTCGGTTACATCTTCTATGTAGAGCTTGGAAGCTCCACAGAATTTGGCGCGTTCTTCCAGTCCGTCCAGTTCCTCTTCCTGACCACAATCCACACAGACACAAACGACTTCATAATCAAAATTCTCCTTCAGCCATGGAATGATCGCTGTGGTATCCAGACCGCCAGAGTAGGCAAGAATAACTTTTTCTTTCATGATAAGACCTCCGTAAAATGATTTTATGTCAGCCCAAAATAGTATCGGGCGTGTTTCCCTTTCTAAATATACAACATAAATGCATAATATGCAAGAGGAAAAATTATTTTGCGGCAGAAAAATATCCTCAATAATAATTTATACTTGCGTTATATTTTCCAGAGGTGTATAATAAGAGTGCTTATGAATATAATGAATAAAAATAAGTTTTATACATAAAAATATTC
>CANBKJ010000074.1 GCA_947369165.1 uncultured Lachnoclostridium sp. | reverse complement strand
TTTCTGCTGCGCTGTTTTTGTTCTTTACCGCGTCAGCGAATATTATATTATCAAACATATTCCATATTGTCAACACTTTTTTCAAATTTTTTTCGACTTTTTTTTAGAAAGTATTACAAATACCGTAAAACGGTTTGTTTTACCTTCATTTTTATGCTGACTTTGTATAAATCTTATCAAAGATTTCTATTCTTCCAAGTGTATCCCCTTTAACAAACCAGCCAGTGAGGTCATAGCTTCTTCCTCATCCTTATACTCCATTGCAGCTCCGCCAGAAGAAATCCCATCTTCTTCTGTCTCTAATTCGGGTGCAATATCTTCTGCTTCCTTCATGCTGAGACGAATCTTTCCTTCCTCCACAGCCATCACTTTTACTTTTACCTTCATTCCCAGCCTTACAACTTCTTTGGGAGATTTCAGAAATTTATTACAGATCTGGGAAATGTGCACAAGTCCCGTCAGACCTTCCCCAAATTCCACAAAACAACCATAGGACTCAATTCTTGTAATCGTACCCTCGGTAATATATCCTTTCTGGAGTGCATTTAATTTGCCCTCATAGATTTTGGCTGCCTTTTCCTTTGCTACCTCTTTGGCGGAAAGTACCAGCTTCTGTTTTTCTTCATCTACTGTGATCACACGGACTTTCAGTGTCTGCCCAATATATTGATCCAGGTCCTTTTCTTCTACATAGTTTAGAGCCATCTGGGATGCCGGGATAAACCCCCGGATTCCCTCCACATAGGCAACAACGCCAGATGGTACCGTATTTTTTACACGCACCTCATAAATTCTCCGGTCTTCATAAGCATTTTTAAGATTTTCCCAGCTGTCTGCCTCTCTTGCCTGCTTGAGAGACAAGACCGTTCTCCCCTGTTCATCCTCATAGAGCACGATAACACTCAATGTATCTCCAACTCTGATTTCATCCATAGCGTGAAAATCCGGATCATCGCTATATTCTGTCTGCGGGATCACCCCCTGGGAAAATGAATGGAGATCCAGCAAAATTTCTTCTTCCTCCACAGATACAACCGTTCCTTTTATCCTGTCACCTTCCCGAAATTTTACAAATGAGGCATTGATCTCCTCTTCAAAATCTGCCATCGTCTCCATCTTTGTTTCCATTTTGTTCTCCATATCCATTGATTTTCCTTTCTATAACTAACACAATGATGCAATCCTAAGCTTTATTTTGTCCGGCGCCGCCTGGCTTGATCCGTGATATCGAGCTAACTCCTCATATCAACCAATACGTCTGCCAGTCTGGCAAACTCCTGAAGTTTCAACTTCTCTCCCCGAATACCCGCATCAAACCCTGCCCTGCTGATCGCCTCTGCTGCCTGCGCCTTAGAAAAGGGCAGCTCTACGCTGTTGGCAATCCCATTCTGCAGTGTCTTTCTCCTCTGGTTAAAGGACGCCCGGATCAACTGGAATAGCAGCTTCTCATCTCTTACCTCCACCGGCGTTTTTGCCAGACAGTCCAGCCGGATGACAGCACTTCCGACATTCGGCCGGGGAATAAAACAATTTGGTGGAACAAGGGCAGCAATACATGGCAGTGCATAATACTGTACTGCCAGAGAAAGGGCCCCATAATCCTTGTTTCCAGGCTCTGCCTTCATCCGGTCTGCCACTTCTTTTTGCACCATTACTGTCACATTGGCAAGAGGGACATGGCTCTCAAAAAGCTGCATAATAATCGGAGTTGTGATGTAATAGGGCAGATTGGCAACTACTTTGATCGGTTTTCCATCGTTATAGGTCTCAGCGATCTGCTGTATATCCTGTTTTAGTATGTCTCCCTGGATAATATGAGCATTCTTATAGGGTGACAGCGTCTCCCTCAAAATTGGAATTAGATTCTTATCAATCTCCACCGCCAATACCTGTCTGGCATGCTCACATAGATACTGTGTCAGAGTGCCAATACCAGGACCGATTTCCAGCACAAAATCCTCGGACGTAATCTGTGCTGCTTCTACAATCTTATCCAGAACATGGGAATCTATGAGGAAATTTTGTCCGAATTTCTTTTTAAAATTAAATTTGTGTTTCTGTAGAACCTGTATCGTCTCCTGGGGACTACCAAGCTTTTCTTTTCCTGATCTTTCCATTCTCTCCTCTTTTCTCATAGCTCAACAGCGGGAATTTGAGCTAGCTTAGATGATAAAGCTTTCTCGCATTTTCTTCAGTAACTTCTATAACCTCATCCCGGTCCATCTGTTTTAAGTCAGCTATCGCATCCACCACATAGGTCAAATTGGTTGAATCATTCCGTTTTCCCCGGTTCGGCTCCGGAGAGAGATAGGGACAATCCGTCTCCAGCACAATATTTTCTAACGGAATCGCCTGCACCGTCTCTTTGAGTTTTCTCGCATTTTTAAAGGTCACGACTCCACCCACTCCGATGAAGAATCCCATTTTCACATATTCCTGTGCCATTTCCCTTGAATAAGAATAGCAATGGATCACTCCGCCGCACTCCCATGCCCTGGTCCGGCGAATGATCTGCATCGTATCCTCTGCCGCCTCCCGGCTGTGATAGATCACCGGCAGTCCAGTCTCTCTCGCCAGCTCGATCTGACGTTCAAACCATTTTTTTTGTATCTCAGGGGACGGTTCGTTCCAATAATAATCCAAACCGATCTCACCGAGAGCCACCACTTTTTCATCCTTGGAGTGACAGCGGAGCCAGTCCATGTCTTTTTCCGACAATTCCCCTGTTTCCGTTGGATGCACACCGATAGCAGCATACACATTTTTATACTTTGAGGCCAACGCAAGAGCCGCCTGACTGGTGCAGATATCTGCCCCAACAGAAACAACCGTGCCCACCCCTTTCGAGGTGAGCCCGGTCAATAAATCTTCTCTGTCTTTATCAAATGCTTCATCGTCATAGTGACTGTGAGTGTCAAAAATCATAGGAATAGCTCCTCTCCTGCCAGTACTGTGATATAATCATGCTTTAATGCTGCCTGGCTAAGGTGTGTCTGAAAATTGCTTTCCGCTGCGGGCTGCATGCCCCAATTTTCAGACACACCCTAGCAGATCTCTGCTCCTGCTGGCATATCCTTTTCCGGCGTCAGCAGCGCAAGATTGCCATCCGCATCCTCGGCACACAGCAACATTCCCTCGGAAAGTACTCCGGCCAGCTTGGCAGGTTTCAGATTCACCAGAACCATCACCTTTTTGCCAATCATCTCTTCTGCGGTATAATGGGCTTTGATCCCAGATACGATCTGCTTTACCTCGCTTCCAATACGAACTTTTGAGCACAGGAGTTTCCTTGAATTTTTAACCTCTTCACAGGAAATGATCTCCCCCACCTGGAACTGCATTTTCATGAAATCATCAAAGGTAATCTCTTCCTTTTGCTCGATGTCTACAATATCTTCTGGCAGGGACAGCGGTACATTTTCCTCTGGTTTGCTGTATTTTTCATTTAATTTTGACATAAATTCTTCCATATCAATTCGCGCAAATAAAATCTCTGGTTTCTCTGCCACCCTGGTTCCCGAAGAATAACCACCGGCCTGGAGATCCCCCAGCTCACTCTTCTCAGAGGCGATCTGATTCAGTATCTTTTCGGAAGTCTCCGGCATAAAGGAATCCAACAGTGTGGCTCCCACACGGATACCGTCCATCAGATTATAGAGCACGGTAGATAGACGCGGTTTAGCTGCTTCCTCTTTTGCAAGTACCCAGGGCATCGTCTCATCAATATATTTATTGCATCTCTTAAACAGCGTAAAGATTTCTGTTATGGCATCTGCCACACGCAGATCATCCATTTTCTCACTGACCCTCTTTGGTGTCTCGTTGATCACTGCTTTCAGCTCATCATCGACAGGCTCTGCCACGCCGGTATCCTCCACAATACCACCAAAATATTTATTGGACATGGAGATCGTTCGGTTTACAAGATTTCCCAGGGTGTTGGCGAGCTCTGAATTTACACGCTCTGCCACCAGCTCCCATGTGATCACGCCGTCATTCTCAAAAGGCATTTCGTGTAGAAGAAAATATCTCACGGCATCCACACCAAACTCTTCTACCATCTCGTCCGCATAGATCACATTTCCTTTACTTTTACTCATCTTTCCGTCTCCCTGGAGCAGCCACGGATGTCCGAAAATCTGCTTTGGCAGAGGCAGGTCAAGGGCCATCAGCATAATGGGCCAGTAAATCGTATGGAAACGCAGAATATCCTTTCCGATCAGATGAAGGTCCGCCGGCCAGAATGTGTCAAACAACTCCTCACCGTTTCCGTCCACATCATATCCCAGTCCGGTTATATAGTTGCTGAGGGCATCCACCCAGACATATACGACATGATCTGGATCAAAATCCACAGGGATTCCCCATTTAAAACTTGTCCGGGATACACACAGATCCTGGAGTCCCGGCAGAAGGAAATTATTCATCATCTCATTTTTCCTGGATTCCGGCTGGATAAATTCAGGATGGGTATTGATATGCTCGATCAGTCGGTCCTGATATTTGCTGAGCTTCAGAAAATATGCTTCTTCTTTTGCCGGCTGGCAATCCCTTCCACAATCCGGGCACTTTCCGTCTATGAGCTGGGATGATGTAAAAAAGGATTCACAGGGGGTGCAGTACATCCCCTCATAGGTTCCTTTGTAGATGTCGCCCTGTTCATATAGTTTTTTAAATATTTTCTGCACCTGTTTTTCGTGGTCTTCGTCGGTGGTGCGGATAAATTTATCATAAGATGTATTCATCAAATCCCAGTTTCTCTTTAATTCATCAGAAACCGTATCCACAAACTCCTTCGGCGTAACTCCCATCTCTCCCGCCTTTAACTCCACTTTCTGTCCATGCTCATCTGAGCCTGTCTGGAACCGCACATCATAGCCCTGGTTTCTTCTGAAACGCACAATGGCATCGGCAAGAACAATCTCATAGACATTGCCGATGTGTGGCTTGCCTGACGTATATGCAATGGCGGTCGTCAGATAATAAGGTTTCTTTGCCATGTTTTTCATTTCCTCCGTTCTTTTTCGATTACCCCTTATTTTAGTGGGAAATGAAAGAATTGTCAACAGATCCTGGATAAAATAACTAAAATGTGATTGTACTTTCTATGTATTTTTGATACAATGCATATATAAATATAGAAAGGAGGCAGCATGAACAGCTTATTTAGTTCGGTAGAACTTATTTTATTCTGATCATGCGACGTAGCCATGAAAAAGAAACTACATAGGGCTTCGGCAGTCGTTTTATCTCTTGCCCTGCTGGCCTCAGCATTTACCATCGCACCAAATGCTGACGCTGCTCCAAAGACGAAGAAGATCACCTTAAGCGCCAAGAAAAAAACGTTAACTGCCGGAAGTAAATTTAAACTGAAGGTAAAAAAGGTTAAACCAGCAAAAGCAAACAAGAAAGTAACCTGGAAATCCAGCAAGAAGACCGTTGCCGCCGTAAGCAAAACCGGTGTTGTAACCGCTAAAAAAGCTGGCACTGCCAAAATCACCGCGACATCTAAAAGTAATAAAAAGGTAAAAGCGGTATGTACGATCACAGTGAAAGCTGCTAAAAAACCAACACCGCCGGCTGTCACACCGATTCCGACCAATGCACCGACAGCCACTCCTGGACCTACGGGACCGGCTCCCTCCAAAGAGCCTGACGGACCAACTCCTACCCCGGCGCCGACACCTACGATCACACTTCCAGAGGATGCTCTGAAAGATTATGCCGACTTTAATGTAGGAACTGTAGTAAACTATGACAAGACAAAGGATGTAAACTTCTCCTATCTGGCAGAACAGCAGTTTGACATCGTATCCTTTGAAAATGAAATGAAGGGATATTCTCTATTGGATACAGAGGCTTCCAAGGCAGGAGACGGTACTCCAGTCTGCCGATTCGAGAAAGCGGATGAGATGGTGGAATGGGCGATCTCACACGGTCTTAAAATCCGGGGTCATGTTCTGATCTGGGAGAATAGTATGGCAAATTCTTTCTTCCATATTGATTATGATGAAGATAAGGGGCTGGTAGATAAAGAGACTCTGTTAAAACGTATGCAGAGTTACTCCATGCAGGTTATCACCCACTTTGAGACCAAATATCCGGGAACCGTGATCGCATGGGATGTTATCAACGAGGCCATTGATCAACAGGCATCTAAGGAAGACCCGACCACTGGTCTTCGCCTCTATACCTCTGGTAACTTCTACAAGATTATCGGTGGAGATTATATCAAATATGCATTCCAGTATGCAAAAGACGCCGTAAAGGCTACGGGAGCGGATATCAAACTGTTTTACAATGATTTTAACTGCTTCGTAAACCCTAAAACTGGTTATATTGTAAAACTTATCAAGTACTTAAATGAAGATCCTGAGAATCCCCTTCTCGACTGCATGGGAATGGAAGGTTATGTCCTTACCTACTGGCCAAATGCTTCTGATGTAAAGAATGCCATGACCCAGTTTGCCAAATGTGGCGTCCCAGTGGGCATCAATGAACTGACTGTGCGCTTGAACCAAAAAGAATCTTCAAACAAAAAAGAAGTTACGGAGAAGGATATCGCTGCTCATGCACAGAAATACAAAGATATTTTCACTGCCTACTGTGACTTTGCAGCTGAAAATCCCGGCATGCTCACCAACGTAAGCATCTGGGGATTATTGGATCGTCCTGACCTGGAAGCTGAATTTGAAAAACCAGAAAATGAACGTCACTATGATTACAACATTTATGGAACACATTCTGGACTCTTCACAGCTGAATTTGATGCGAAAGATGCATTTTTCAATGTTATCGATGTATTAAAAGAATATTACTGATCCAAAATGATCTAACAAAAGCCCTTTCCGGTATAAGGTGAAATGAATACCTGCCCGGAAGGGCTTTTTTACTATTCTGGCTTTGCTTTTTGAAAGCGCTCAATCTCTTCTTTATAAGGCGCTGATGATTTTTTATCATCCGGGTTCTCTTTGATCCAAGGTGTCTCCAAAATCTTGGGGACATTCCGGAACCGCTCATCCGAGACAAACCGCAGCAGAGTCTCAAATCCTATATGTCCCTTTCCCACATTTTCATGACGGTCCTTTTGGGCGCCGAGAGGATTTTTGCTGTCGTTGATGTGGATCGCGGCGATCTGATCCAAACCAATCACTTCATCAAAGTGTGCCAGCACTCCATCATAATCGTTTACGATATCATATCCCGCATCGTGAATATGGCAGGTATCCAGGCAGACCCGCAGATGTTCGGGATAACGGACACCATCATAGACCGCTTTTAATTCTTCAAAAGTTTTGCCGATCTCACTTCCCTTTCCCGCCATCGTCTCCAGTGCAATATCCACTGGCATATCCGCAGACATTACCTTGTCCAGCCCCTCGATGATGCGGGCGATGCCAGCCTCCACACCAGCTCCCACATGTGCCCCGGGATGAAGCACCAAAACTTTAGCTCCCATCGCTGCTGTCCGCTCTAACTCTATGCCCAGAAATTCCACAGCAATCTCAAAGGTCTCCGGTTTTACCGTGTTGGCAAGGTTAATGATATAGGGCGCATGTACGATAAAGTTCTTTATACCGTTTTCTGCCATGCACTGTGACGCATCTTCAATCCTTAGTTCTTCCAGCTTCTTACGTCTCGTATTCTGTGGTGCTCCAGTATAGATCATAAAGGTATTCGCACCGTATGAGAGCGCTTCCTTCACAGAACCGAGCATCATTTCTTTTCCACTCATCCCTACATGGGATCCAAGTAAATACATCGTTATCCTCCTTGTGTAAAAATATAGAATTTGATTTATAGGTTCTCTAATTCTGCCATCTTACCTGCTGTCCATTGATCACCGGATAAAGGAGCACACGATTGCCCCGCAGGTTTTCCCGGTACATATTGACAGCAGAGATCTGATTGTTCTCGTAAGTTGTATAGTAATATATTCCTTTGTCTACATTGCAGCAGGAGCTATAGATCGTGATCTCATCCTTACCATCCCCCATGTGCACACATCCCCGCGGAAATGCCACTGAATTCAAAATGTGAAAAAACTGGCTGATACTTTCTGATTCGGTATCCCCGGAAACAGAGTTGCAGGCAATAAATGACGCCCTGACAAAACGTGAGATCGAAGTAAGGTCTCCAGGAAGTCCAAAGCTCCCCATTCCCCTGCTATAGCAGTTCAGCTCCAGGTTCTGCGAAAAGGTATTTTGTGGCTTTTCACAGGACAATCCCATATATTGGTTCAGGTTGAAAAGCTGAAATTCAAAGACGGGATCATTGGTAAGGACTCCTACCGGATTGTCATATACTTTTAAGCCCTCCTTCAATGGTTCTACCACGATAGTGCTCTCTCTGTCCGAAAACATCCAGTGCATCGGTGACAGAGGGAGACTTTCATTAAACCGGATGTCGGCTATATTAATTGTCTTCAGCTTTTCCTTAACCTCGGCTATGTCGGCACATTGTCCCAGAATCCATGCCACAAATTCATAGGGCGCGATATTATCTTTTCCTGGCACTTCCGGTATATAAGCTGCATTTCCCGCGAACAACAACCCCGCCACACTAAGCCCTTTCTCATTGGTCGCATCATAATATAATGGATAACCGTCGGTGAAATTTCCCATTCCGATCATGGCATAGTGCGTCTTCATGTCTGGCACATTCCGGAAAGGAAGGGGGAAATTTCTCGGCGTCACCATTACTGTTTCCCCATAGGATAGTTCATAGTCCATATTTCTTCCAAAATAGTGATCTTGTGTTTTATAGGTTATCGCAGTACACATTTCTACCTCCATCCGCCAATACTATTCGGCATTAAAATATTCTTTTACAAACATTTCCAGCGCCACCTGATCTCTGACCGCCATCAGTTCACGGGCAGAATGCATAGCGAGCACCGGCACGCCCATATCCACCATTTTCATCGGAAGATATCTGGAGGCAATGGCTCCCAGCGTGCCCCCCTGGGATACATCGGAACGCCCCGCATATTTCTGATACGGAATATCCACATTTTCCATCAGCATCATGACGGTTCCGATGGCGCTGCTGTCAGTCACATAATTCTGAGAGCCGGAACGCTTGATCACCACGCCCCCTCCCAGGGGATTCTCATTGGTGGGGTCCGATTTTTCCGGCTTATTTGGATGAAAGCCATGGGCCACATCCAGAGAGAGACCAAAACCGTTTATAAGCGCCGTCCTTGCTGCTGCCTGCACCACACCGAGGGACGCATATAATTTCTCAAGGACTATGGATAAAAGTACAGAGTCCGCTCCCTGCTTTGTCCGACTTCCAATCTCTTCGTTATCAAATAAAACAATTCCGTTAATTCCCTTTTGTCTTCTGCTCTGGCAGATCCCCTGCAGACATGCCTCTACAGACGTGATATTATCCAGCCGTGGAGCTGAAATCAATTCTTCCTGCAGCCCAAGGACATCCCCGGCATCACAGTTATACAGATAGACTTCGTAATCCAGGATCTCAGAGACGGATACTCCAAGCCTTCGCGCCAGCAGTATCGTGAAAAATTCTTCCTCAACACCCTCACCCAGCAGTCCTGCCAGTGGAGCCATATCTGTCTGTCTATTCAGCTCGGTTCCCTTATTGACGTCCCGATTTAAATGTACCGCCAGATTCGGGATCGTAAACAAGGGTTTTTTCATATCGAAAATCCGAACTTCCGGCTGAAAGGAATGTTCCGACTTAATGACCACCTTCCCCGCTGCTGAGAGGGGGCGGTCAAGCCAGGTATTGAGAATCGGCCCCCCATATATTTCTACATTTAATGTTCCATAACCGTGAGACCTGATCTCCGGTCTGCTTTTTACATAGAGACATGGGTGGTCAGTATGGGCCGCCGCCAATCGAAACATATGCTCCGATTCTGCTGCCTGCCCAGGGTCAAACTGACTCCCCACAGCAAAAGCGTATACCGTGGATGCACTTACATTAACAAAATATTTGCCTCCAGGGCTCACCTGCCATTCGGCATTGTGAAGAAAAAGCTCTTCAAACCCGTTTTCTTCCAGTGTCTTTACGGCGCCGTCAGCGGCGGTAAAGCTGCATGTGCTGACAGATAACCGGTTCAAGAGCCGGTCTGCTGTTTCAACACATACTCTGTTCTGCATATTTGTATTCATTCATCATCGTTCCTCTCTTTAAAGGATACTCATATTATATCGCATTATGCAAAAAATACAAACAGAAGACAAACATCTGAAAAATTTTTTATGAATCTATGTATAAAAAAAACAGAGAGGTCAATACTGTATTTATACAAATGATAAAGTAAAATACTTATCCTCCCCCTTATAAGCCGCAAAAGCGGCAAACCCCAGCCCCGGCGGCAAAGGCGCCGCCGGGGCTGGGGTTTTTGATTATTATCATCTTTCAGTTCACATTTGCTTATTTGTTCTCTTTCGCCATCTTCCTCCAGTTAATATATCCATAAGTGGAGTTAAGCAGATACGCACTCCACATCACAAGCAGGGTTACAGCGCTCATATCACCTTTGATCAGTACAAGGAGCCACAACACCACAGATACGACATTTACAACCACCCACATAACCCACTGCTCTGAATAACGGGCAACCATTAGGATGGAGGCGATCATGCTCAGCACCGTAGATGTTGCATCTACCAGGGCAAATTCTCCTCCCAGTAGATTCAGGATTCCACAGTATGCTGCCACTGCGGCAATGGAACCTACAATCAGAAGCACCCAGCCTTTCGCTGTCAGGTTCCGGGCTTTTACTTCTGCATTGTCCGCTGCCATGTTCTTTTTCCAGCTGAAGAATCCAATGATAATAATCGGCACCATAATAATATTGTACATTACTTCCCCATAAATATGCTGTTCAAAACAGATGTATGCGTAAGTAACTGCCTGCACCAGTCCAAAGGCATAATTTAATATCTTGCCTTTGGCACAAAGTACAACGCTGATAATCCCTGCAAGTCCGCTTAACAGTGCCAGGAGGCTGTCTCCCCAGACCAGAGATAATACCACCATCGTCACAGCCGACAGTACCAGCCAGCATTTTTCAAACATTGTCCAATCTGAAAAAAAAGTCTTTATCCTATTCATATTACCAATCTCCTCTCTTAAATTCTTCTGCCGTCAGTGTCGGTCCCTGCACACCCACTACCATAGCTGAGACCTGATTTGCCAATGCGACTGCTTCCCGGCTGTCTTTTCCTTTGCTTTTCAAAGCGATGAACGCTCCGATATGAGTGTCCCCCGCTCCGATTGTGTCCACAACCTGTGCCTTTTTTGATGGTATCAATTCTCCCACACCACTTTGATACAGATAGCAGCCTTTCTCACCAAGTGTAATAATTACTGAATTTCCACATTTCTCAAAAAGCTGTTCTGCTGCGTCTTCATAATGCTCTTCCCCGGTAAATTGCAACGCTTCCCCTTCATTTAGATGTAGTACCGGATGCAGTTTAAAAATTCTCTCATGCCTTTCCTTTTTAATATGACAGATTCTTGGCCCCGGCGCATAGTAAACAATCAAATGCTCGTTTTCCTCCAGAAATTCGATGATTGTTTCGCCGCCTTCACCTTCGATTTCATAACCACAAATGTATACGGAATCATATTCCTTAGGATCCACCTCGGCAAACCACTCCTTTTCAAATCTGCATTCGATCCCCGGAAGTGTCAAAAAAGTACGCTCACCGTCCGCCTCCACCATGCAGAGACAATACCCGTTATCCCGTACCTTGGAATGTATGGGACTCTCATGCCCCGTCTGCCCTAATTTCTTACGGATAATGTCGGCATAGATTCCGGTACCGACTGGCGCAAACAAGGTATATGGTACCTGAAAATGTTTTTGTATGTCTGCCACATTATAGGCACACCCACCAACCGTCATATCCTGGGATTTGGCATAAACATCTTCCCCCGTCCTTGGCAGCCGTTCCATCTGCATCACAATATCCAGCATCGCTGCACCGATAATAAGATTTTTCTTCATTACACCTTCCCTCTCTTTCCTAAAATTGCACATGCGTATGGTTCCATTTCTATGTGATTGGCTCTCCGGATCAGTTCGATGTCCTCTGCTGGAATGCCCTGTATTCCCGACGCTCCACCACAGACTGATACTGCCATCGCTCCAATCGTATCGGTATCTCCGCCCAGATTTGCACAGAGCAGAGCACATCGGTGTACGTCGAAGGACGCATAATATGCAATCGCTATGGCACAGGGCACAGAATCCACTGTATTCACACCTGCCCCCATCATGTTGTAGAGTTCCTCCAGAAAATGATCTTCCTCTGATTCATACTTTTTCGCCAATTCCACCCCATATCTTATTCTTGTTCCGAGAGAGGCTGACACTGTACTCGCTCCAAGAGACATCGCATACT
Organism: uncultured Lachnoclostridium sp.; assembly: GCA_947369165.1. Classification (GTDB taxonomy): domain Bacteria; phylum Bacillota; class Clostridia; order Lachnospirales; family Lachnospiraceae; genus Eubacterium_F. The sequence continues at coordinate 634 of CANBKJ010000074.1, read as the reverse complement.
CCTCTACAGAAAGAACATCTTCAATCATTTCATCCCGATTCTCTTTCTCTATCGCCGAAGCCACAGCCATGGCAACCATGCTGGCTCCGGTAATCGTGATATCACTACTGTGGGTGATATTGGAAACAACCTTCACATAATCACACAGCTGCTGTTTCTGATCCGGATAAAACAATGCGCCAACCGGGGCAATACGCATTGCCGCCCCATTGGATAATGCCTGTTCTGAATACTGGCGGGCATTTTTCCCCTGTTCAAACAGTTCCAGAGTTACTTTGGAAGTCGGGCCCAGGATATTATTTTCAAAGGCATTTTCCTTTTTGGCCCACTCCAGAATATGTCTTGCTATATTTGTGGCATCCGGAATAAAATCCGTCTCCATCAGGCTGTCCAGTATTGTCAGAGCCTGTGATGTATCATCTGTAAAATTTCCTCGTTTATATTGATAAGAAATTTCATTTTCCAGATCACCATCCAGGAAATCTTGAATTTTTCCATATTTTTCAACCACTCTCTTCCGGCTCCACAATTCCGCCGGCATCCCCATGGCATCCCCAATTGCCATACCATATAGTACACCAAGTATCTTATCTTTTATCATACCATTCTCCTTTCTTGTTATTATATCTTACTC
>CANBKJ010000073.1 GCA_947369165.1 uncultured Lachnoclostridium sp. | reverse complement strand
TGTGTCATTTTTTTACCCGTGTCTATATCATGGATATCTTTAGCAATCTGGGATATTTTATACTTTGTACCATTCGCAACAATCACCTTGCTACAGTGGTAATTCTGTACCTTTTTTGCACTTATATCCACCCCATTCAACATAGAAATAACAAGTGATAAAGTGAACATTATCACAATAACATTTTTTTGTTTTTTTATTTTCATCTGTTTTCCCTCCTTATAAAAAATTAATTACCCTGTATACCCTTAACTTTATTATTGTTCCCCATGTAAAGCCATAAAGCCTGTTTCAGACAGTACAGGAGGTATTTGATCCCTACCATATGCACGATCTCTTCTCCCGTAAAACGGTTTTTATCGAAAAAATACGTTATGTCACTGTTCTCCCAGTGCTTGGAGATGCCAAATACATAGTCCAGCCTGCGGTCAGGGTTGTCCACATCGCAGCCCAACTGGATAAAATTCGAAAACAACCAGGGATAATAAGAATTCTGTCCATGTTTTACCTGAACTCCCAAATACAAAGTTTTCGTATGGCAGCCTAGTTCACATGCCGCTTTTCTTTTTATCTCTTCCTCTCCGGAAAAGAATTCATGCGGGTACGCTTTTATACCTCGCGAATAAACTTGCCACTATTATCACTTTACCTTCCGCGTAAACAAAAAAGATACTATATATATTATAGCATCTTTTTTACTGTTTGTGGAAAAATCCACCTCAACGACATAAAATTGCGACGAACGACATGTATGATAACGATTTTCCGTACTTTTTGATTTAATTTTTTATATCCCTTCCAGCCTCAGGATTTCTTTTTTGAGGCGTTTCATGATCTTCTTTTCCAGTCTGGAAATGTAGCTCTGGGAGATCCCCAGAAGATCCGCTACTTCTTTTTGTGTCTTTTCACCTCCTTCGTAATCATCAAGGCCAAACCGCATATGTATGATCATCCGCTCCCGCTCGCTCAGTGTGCTAAGCGCTTTTTTCAGCAGCTTGATATCTACTTCCCGCTCAATATCTTTGTAGATAATATCTTCACTGGTGCCGAGAATGTCAGAGAGAAGAAGCTCATTGCCATCCCAGTCCACGTTCAGCGGCTCATCGATGGATACCTCCATCTTCACCTTGCTGTTGCGGCGCAGATACATCAGTATCTCGTTTTCGATGCATCGGGAGGCGTAGGTAGCAAGTTTGATGTTTTTATCTGGCTTAAAAGTGTTGATTGCCTTGATCAGTCCGATGGTGCCGATGGAGATCAGATCTTCCACCCCGACCCCGGTGTTGTCAAACTTTTTGGCAATGTAGACCACCAGTCTCAGATTATGCTCTACCAGCATATTCTTAGCCTTTTCTGAGTTCTCTGCCCCCAGATTTTCGATACATGCTGCTTCCTCACCTGGTTCCAGCGGTGCCGGCAGTATTTCAGCTCCTCCGATGTAATGTATATCACCCCCCTGGTGAAAAAATACATTTTTCCAGTCCGGAATCATACGGAACTGAAAACGATTTGGCATTGATAAACGTAAAAACATATACATCCCCCTTAATGAATTATTTTCGGAATATCCCGCTGTTCAACAACACTTCATACCCATTGTCTGCTGACAGAAAACGATCACAGATTCCAAGCCAGGTATTCCCTGTATGAACCGTCTCACTGCCGTTCACTTGAATTTCCATATCATCCGCCCGGACTCCTGGAAGATAATCACACTCTTTTCCCAGCGAATGAAATGGGATATAGCGCAAAAGCAGTTTGCCAAATAGTTCCGGTTCCATATCGTGCAAAACTTTGTTAAAATCAGCTTTTTCTTCCTCAGACAGCATTTTTTGAAACAAATTGTATTCCACAATGGTGACGCATTCATGGCTGACCGGCTCATACAGATTGTTGCCGGTGTCCAGAAATCCAGCTGCTTTCACGCTCTTTCCCCGGTACCTGATCGTTACAGGAAATACATTTTGTTCGTTTCTAATCTCATGTTTTTTAGAAGAAACGATTTTCTGTGCAAGAAATAAAAGTAAGATTGCGGATGACAGGAGAAAAATGATCGGGATATTTCGGATTCCCGCGATTCCCTTTAAGAACATGACAGCCCCTGCAACTACTACCGCTGTCAGATAAAACCCTGCCATACGCCTGCCAAAGCCATAAACCGTTGTTTTTCCATAAGCAGTCCGTATCATCAGACAGCTCACAATGAGATACATAAGAATAAATGCCGCTGCCATCTGCCGTACTCCGCCAAACACAAGCAATACCGCTGCCAGGGCTCCTTCCGCTGAAGCTGCTGCACATCTTATGCTCACAGGTCTTTTTCTTAAAAATATATTCATGATCTCAAATACGAGTAAATTCATAAAGAAGTTAACGATAAAAAATACATCAAGATATATTTTCATTCTGCCTGCTCCCATTTTCTTTCATTTGCTTTTGCATATACAGATGATACACTATTTATGACTAAAATTTTGTCAAAAAGAGGCGACAAAACTAAATATTTTTTTTCTGTTATCCGACAAATTCTTCATTATTAGGACAATGAGAATTACTCGCAACTCATTTTCTACACGAAAATAAAGGATTCTCTGCCGGCTCATGCAAAGAATCCTTTGTGGTTTTTATGTAGTTTCTGTCGTTTTTCGTCTATTCTATGGTTGTCATCAAACGAGAACTGCCATTTTTCGTCCTCCACTCCCCGACACTTCCATTGATGATAGTAAACTGAGGTGCTTTATGCCCGATATCAGCATCAAACACAATGGGAACATGAAGTTCCGATAAAATGACTTCCACCGCCTCCCGGTAACTGTGATCCGTGAAGCTCTGGAACATGCAGGGACGCCCGAAGACAAAGCCGGCAGCATGTTCAAACCAGCCCGCATGCTTAAGCTGCCACAGCCCCCTGGTGAGAGAATCGCTATCTAAGGAAAAGCTTTCCATATACCATAGGATTCCCTCCTGTCGATAGGAATCGACAAACTCACGAGTCTTGTCAAAGCATGTTCCCACCAGATTCAGCAGAACATCCAGACACCCTCCCAGCAGCCTTCCTCTCATGTACACCTCATCCACAATCTTTCCGTCCACCACAGCGTATTGGAGGGAGGGCTTGTCTTTCCGGTATCCCTCCTCTGGACGTTCTCTGTCATAAAAATCGTCTTCATAGGCATCAAAAGAGGACTGTTCTATCATATTTCCTGTCATGATCTCTGCATTGTTCTGAACTGCCGGATGCCAGGGATTCATGGAAAAATCATTGAAATGATTTCCGTATACTGTGGCAGTATGGCAGTTCACGGCAAGAGTATAAGTCAGTCCTGTATTGTCTGAAAAACCCTGGAACCACTTAGGATTCCTGCGGATCACTTCCAGATCCAGCAGCGGCAGTATCTCCATCAGAAAATCTCCACCCTTGGCAGAAAAGATGTACTTTACCTCAGGATTCTCAAACAGGCTCATGAGCTGTTCTGCCCGCTGCTCCCTGGTACTGCTCCGTCCTCTCCCGTCGCTCTGTCTGACATTTTCCGTCTCAAGGACACGAAACCCCCCTTCCCGGATCCTCTCTTCTGCCAGATCCAGTCTGGCAAAATCCATCGGCTTGCGGTTTCCATCCGAAGGCGCTGTGATCCCTATGGTATCACCTTTTTTCAAAAAATGTGGATAAATCATTTTGCACTTCCTCTCTTCAAAGTCTTGAAAAATTTTCCGATCTTCTGTATACTTAATTCCAGAAAAAATACAGAAAGGAATACGAACTATGGCTGAAAAAAATCCAATCGTAACAATTCAGATGGCAGAAGGAGACACCATCCAGGTAGAGCTTTATCCTGAGACAGCTCCAAATACCGTAAATAACTTTATATCGCTGGTGAAAAAAGGCTATTATGACGGCCTTACATTCCACCGTATCATCAAAGGTTTTATGATCCAGGGCGGGTGTCCCGACGGCAACGGAATGGGCGATCCCGGCTACAGCATTCGTGGAGAATTTGGCATGAACGGCTTTGAGAATAACTTAAAGCATACCGCCGGAGTCATCTCCATGGCGCGTTCCCAAATGCCAGATTCCGCTGGTTCACAGTTTTTCATTATGCACAAGGATGCCCCTCATCTGGATGGCGCCTACGCTGCCTTTGGTAAGGTGACAGAAGGCATGGATGTTGTGGACAAGCTTGCCGAGACAGCGACAGATTACAACGATATGCCGCTAAACCCTGTAGTGATGGAAAAAGTCACCGTGGATACCTTCGGTGAAGAGTACCCGGAACCGGAAAAGAAATAACAGATCCTATCGTCGATCCCACCAGCCCGACAGCGTAACGTAATATGAACCCTGCTTCATTCTGCGCCGTCGGGTTGTCTTTGCGCAAAGGCAAAGTGAGGATATGTCTGTACTTGCACAAGACTATCCGAGCACGCCCGCGAACCCGAGCAGTCTCGCGTAGCATGACGCTCGTGGTTTGTTTCATGGATACAGGTCTCTAATCGGTCTGCAGTTCTCCCATAAAATAAAAACCTTTGCTCTCTGTCAGTTTTACCCTGCGGATCTCTCCTATGCAGTCCGCAGATGCCGGACAATGAACCACGGCATTGGAGGAAAGCCGCCCGGTGATCAGAGACGGATCATGATCATTGATCTCTTCCATCAGCACTTCTTCTGTCTTTCCCACTTTGCTGTCTGTGATTTCCCTGGAAATAGACTGGATCTCCGTGAGAAGCCGGTCAAACCGCTGTTTTACCACATCCTCCGGCACCTGATCTTCCATCGTCGCCGCAGGGGTTCCCGTCCGTCTGGAATAAATAAATGAATATACGCTGTCATAACGGACCTTCCGCACGACATCCAGCGTCTCTTCGAAATCCTCTTCGGTCTCTCCGGGAAAACCCACAATGATATCTGTAGTCAGCGAGATATCCGGCAGTTTGTGGCGAATCCGGTCTACCAATGCCAGATACTCCTCTTTTGTGTACCGGCGGTTCATTTTTCTCAGGATAACAGTACTTCCAGACTGCAGGGGAAGATGAAGATGGGCACAGACCTTATCACACTCTGCCATCGCCTGTATCAGTTCTTCCGAGAGATCCTTGGGATGAGAGGTCATAAAACGGATCCGGCTCAGGCCTGGTATCTCATTCACTTCACGTAAAAGCTCCGCGAAGTTCATGGGAACTTCCAGTGTCTTTCCGTAGGAATTAACATTCTGTCCCAGAAGCATCACCTCTGCGACGCCATCCTCTGCCAGTCCCCGGATCTCCCGGAGAATTTCTTCCGGTTCCCTGCTCCGTTCCCGTCCCCGGACATAGGGAACGATGCAATAGCTGCAGAAATTATTGCAGCCATACATGATGTTTACCCCAGCCTTAAAAGGATATTTGCGGATACTTGGCAGGTCTTCCACAACTCCTTTTGCCTCCTGCCAGATATCGATGACCATCCGTCCGGACTGAATCTGGGTATAGAGGATCTCTGCCAGTTTATATACATTGTGGGTACCGAAAATCATGTCCACGAAAGGATAACTTTTCTTTATCTTTTCTACAACTGTAGTCTCTTGCATCATACAGCCGCACATGGCGATCTTCATCTGTGGGTTTTTCTTTTTCTGGTTTTTCATATATCCCAGTCTTCCATATACCTTTAGATTGGCATTTTCCCGCACCGTACAGGTATTGTAAAGGATGAAATCTGCCACAGTATGTTCCACCGTCTCATATCCAATATAGGAAAGTACTGCTTCTAATTTTTCTGAATCTCTGGCATTCATCTGACACCCCATGGTCTGCATGGAAAGAGTCAGTTTCCGCCCAATCCTTTTGCTCTCTTCTTCTGCCCACATCCGGCATTTTTTTATAAAATAATATTGTCTTTCTGGTTCTGTCACCGGCGCCTCGCCAGTGATATCTGTATCATCGATCTGCTGATAATCAAACATAATCTTCCTCACTTTATCTTCAAATAACAAATGCCCCATACTACTTGAGTACAGGGCACAAACTATTCTAAATCTGCCCTTTTCTCATTATACTAAAGGGCTTTATAATTTTCAAGATACAAAAAGCGTGTGCAAAAATTAAGATACAATATCGCCTGTCTGGGCTCCCTCCTGAAATCCCTGGGAAGTACTATTTCCTTTCATCAGGCTTTCCATGATGGGCAGTGCATCCGAGATGGGAATGGCAAATCCCATTCCTTCCACCTCTTCTGAGGCAAACTTCGAGGAATTGATACCGATCACTTCTCCCTCGGCATTCACCAGCGCTCCTCCGCTGTTTCCTGGATTGATCGCAGCATCTGTCTGGATCAGTTTCATGCTGTCCTGCCCTTCCATTCCCAGCTGGCGGTCTTTTGCACTGACATATCCCACGGTCACGCTGGTACCATATCCCAGAGCATTTCCGATGGCGATGGCCTGCTCGCCTACTTTTGTCTCCTTGCTGTCCGCCAGCTCTGCGATCTTGATCTGGGACAGCGTATCATCCTTCAAATCTTTTTTTGCCACCTTGACCACGGCCAGATCCGATGCCTCATCGGTGCCTGTCACCGTTGCATTTGCAGTGCTTTCGTTATTAAAGGTAATCTGAACCTGAACGCTGTCCGCTACCACATGATTGTTGGTAACAATATAGATGGAATCGGAATCCTCTTTGAATAGAATTCCCGAACCGCTTCCCTCTCCCTGGCTCTCAAAGGTCCGTCCAAAAATGTCCTGCTGTCTGGACAGCACTTTTACATCGATGGCCACGATGGAGGGAAGAACTGCCTCCGCCACAGCTGAAACACCAGAAGTTTCCTGTCCTCCACTGCTGGATGTCTGGATCACACCGGAATTTCCCGGCTGCTGCTCTGCCACAGCACTCCTGTCCGCTTGTCCGAACCCGCCATACAGTCCTGCCACATAACTGGTTCCCTGAAATACCACACCGCTCAACAATCCAAATGTCATTGCTCCTGCTACTAGTTTTATCATCTTCTTCATCGTCATAGCCTCCAATCTCAAAATCTGTTTTGTCAACGCCCCGCCCGGTTCATGCTCAGGCAGGAATGAATTTGTTATGGTTACACTATAACGTGAATTTGTGGGCAATCATTGTTTTCTTTTTGAAGAAGATGTGTGTAAATTTTGTTTTATTTGTGAACGCCAAATTTCAGCACTTAAAATTCCCCAGCACCCTCACACTCTTTGCCTCTTCCTTTATACCGCGAAGCGCATTCTGCACCGAGGGATCCTCAAGATTTCCTTCAATGTCAATAAAAAAACGATACTCCCAGTTTTTCCCTTGCATCGGACGGGACTCGATCAGTGTCATATTCAACCCATTGAAGAGAAAATGGGAAAGGATACGGTACAAAGAACCGCACTCGTGGGACAGCTCGATACAAAGAGCAATCTTATTGCTGCCCGCCAGATAGATAGGCTCTCTTCCAATCACGATAAACCTGGTAGAATTGTTTTTCTCCTGCTGGATTCCCTCTTTCAGCACCTGAAGCCCATATTCTTTTGCCGCCCGCTTCGCCGCGATCGCCGCCTGGGAACGCTCTCCATCCTCCGCTACCTTTTTTGCCGCTGTGGCCGTATTGGAAAATTCAATCTGATCCAACTCCGGATGCTCGTTTAAGAATTCACTGCACTGTAACAGCCCCTGGGGATGGGAAAAGACGGTCCTGATTTCCTCCACCGCCACTCCCGGCAGCGTCAGCAGGCACTGCTCGATCCGGTTCACATACTGACCTACGATGCAGTTAGAATAATTCAAAAGCAGATCATAATTTGCCGTAATCCCCCCGGTGGAAGAATTCTCAATAGGAAGAACGCCATAATCTGCATCTCCCAGTTCCACAGCTTCCATCACGCTCTGAAAGGTGGGACAGCTGATCCCGGTAATATCCTCTCCAAAAAAGTCCTCCATCGCCTGATGGGTGTGAGCTCCCGGTACCCCAAAATAGCAGACCTTCGTATTCGGTCCCACTGGAAGTTTTTCTATCTTTTTAAGATCAGCCAGCTTTGACGTCCGGGGAAGAACCGTATACTGGTATTTACGGCTGATGGACATGATCTGGCTGAACAGCTCAGTGATAGCTTTCTTATTGAATTCATTGCTGGAAAGCTCTCCAAGGTTCTCAAGCTTTTCATCTTCCCGCTCCTTATCATACACTGCCTTCCCGGTCTCTCTTTTGTACTCTGCCACAGCATTTGCTTCCAGCATCCGCTTTTCAAAAAGCTCTACGATCTGCCTGTCAATGGCATCAATATTTTTTCTGGCCTCTTTTAAATCCAGCATCGTCCTCCTCCAATCCGTAACAATTCAATATTTATCCGCTATACTTTTTCTTCTTTTTTTCGCTCTCCAAGAGTTCTCTGTACATATCACATACGGTTTTTCCCAAAACCGGATGTATCACATAGGGCGCAATCTCATTGAGGGGTTCCAGCACAAATTTACGATAGGGAATCTCTTTGTGTGGAATGATCAGATCTTCCGTCTGAAGGATCTGATCTCCGTAAAATAGTATGTCTAGATCAATGGTCCGTGGTCCCCAATGGATCTCTCTCGTTCGGTTCCCCTCATTTTCCAGCCGATGGAAAAACTTTAAGAGCTCCTCCGGGCTGTATAAGGTCTCAAAACAGATGACGCCATTTAGAAAATTTGCCTGTTCCGTGTACCCATAAGGCTCTGTATCAATAATATTTGACATATACGCGCATTTGCAGTATCGGTTATTGCGAATTCCAGCATAGGCATCATCAATATATTTTCTGCGGTTTCCCTGATTGGAACCAACACCGGCGTACACTCTGGTCCACTGTCTTTCGATGGTTACAGCCACAGTTTCCAGAGGAAGCAGAATCGGAGCCCAGGGTTTCTGGATACTAACGTCGATCTTCTTCAGCAACGGATACTTTAACAGAACCTCCCTGGCAATATGTTCTGCCACCGACTCGATCAGCCGATGCTCTCTCAAAGACATAATCTCATTGATAAAGTGCGCAGTCTCCGCGTAATTTACAGACTGGGACAAATCGTCCTCGTTTCCTGCCTTTCTGGTGTCCATATACAGAACAGCAGACACAAGAAATTTCTGCCCCAGCACATTTTCCTCCCGCAACACACCGTGATGGCAGTAACATTCCAGATTCCGGATCTCTATTTTATCCATATTCCCTCATCCTTTCCTATCTGCTGACCTTATATTCAATAACAAACCCGCAGCCACTGGTACTTTGAAATGGAGCTGCAGGAGCACTGCCAAGCTGTTTTTTTCAACTATTGTATATCGCTTCTGTCATCTGCAGTGCCCGGACATTTGCCTTTACATCATGTACCCGCACAAAATCGCAGCCCTTCGTAGCTCCGATCACAGTAGTAGCAATGGTCCCCTCTTCTCTCTCTTCCACTGGAAGATCCAATGTAATGCCAATCATACTCTTTCTGGAAGTGCCAAGCAGCACCGGATATCCCATATCACATATATCTTCCAGATGATTCATCATCATGAGATTCTGTTCATAGGTTTTTCCAAATCCAATTCCCGGATCCAGTATGATCTTTTCCTTTTTCACTCCATATTTTTCCGCTACTGCCAGACATTTTTCCAGATCTGTAACCACATCTTTTACAAAATCCGTATATTCAGTATTGTTCCTGTTATGCATCAGACAGACGGGCACATCATACTTGACAGCCAACTGTGCCATCCTTTCATCGTACAAAAATCCCCAGATATCATTCAGAAGATCAGCTCCGGCTTCCAGCGCCGCTTCTGCCACCTGACTTTTATAGGTATCCACAGACACTGGTATGTCAAATGCCGCCTTTACCTCCCGGATCACTGGTACCACCCGCCGAATCTCTTCCTCCTCTGTGATCTGCTCATGTCCAGGTCTGGTAGATTCTCCACCGATATCAATGATATCTGCTCCTTCTGCGATTAACTTCCGAACCTGTTCCAATGCCTTTTCCCTGTCGTTGTATTTCCCTCCATCGGAAAAAGAATCCGGTGTCACATTCAAAATCCCCATAACATAAGTTTTTTTCCCAAATTCAAACTCTCTACTTCCAATCCTCATCTGTATTTTCCTTTCCTGTTTTTACTGTCGGATCAGGTTAAAAAATTCCTGTTTTAGTTCCGAATCTCCTTCGGCACATCCTCTTGTACTGATGGTAACCGTCTTGGAACCGGGCTTTTTTATGCCCCGCATGGTCATACACATATGTTCCGCCTCGATCATCACCAGCACCGCCCGGGGGTCCAAAATATCCATTACCGCATCCGCGATCTGGTCCGTCAGCTGTTCCTGGATCTGGGCGCGTCTGGCATAGACCTCCACAGTCCGGGCAAGCTTACTCAAACCAACCACTCTGCCATCTGGAATGTACCCAATGTGAACCTTTCCGTAAAAAGGAAGCAGATGGTGCTCACAGACGGAATAAAATGTGATATCTTTTTCCACCACCAGACCAGTCTGCTCTGAGGAAAATGTCCTGATAAGATGCTCTGCTGCACTGCTCTCATATCCGGCAAAAAGCTCCTCACACATCTGGGCGATCCTCTCCGGCGTCTCTGTCAGCCCTTCTCTTTTTGTATTCTCACCGATTCCTTCTAAAAACAGTGTAACCGCCTGTTTAATCTTCTCTTTATCCATGTCTCATGACCTCACGCCTTCTGAATGTGCTGACACAACGGTGCCAATAAATCAAACTATATTTTACCACGATTGAAGGATAAGGTCAAATTGCAAATTGGGTTTGTTATTAATATCATAACAAATCATTTATATTTCATGGAATTCTTTTGCCGAACTTGTCATCAGACAAGGGATTTGCTATAATATCCTTAAATGGAGGGGGATACCTATGAAAGAAAAAAACAGCAGCAAAATACGTAGAAAATGGAACCTCCTGGCTCTCGCCGGATTATGTTTCCTAACTACCATTCTGGCGGCAGGATGCGGAGGAGAATACCAGTCACAGAGCGGGAATCAAAGAACTGCCAGCGGCAGCGCTGTCAGTGGAGAAGCCATAAAAGGCGGAAAAGATCCCTCTGACACCATCTATTGCTCCAAGGATACCATGTGTAATGACAGAAATTATTATAAATGGACCGAAACAGGGATTGAACAGCGCACATTGGAGGGCGAACTTCTGCAGACCATATCACTTGGAAAATATGGGATTCCTATCTATGTAACAAACGATGTAATTTTCTCTATCATTTATACGAACCAAAATACAAACAGGGAAAAAGTTCAGCTATGGAGTATCCCGATTGAAAAAAAGCCGGAAGGGGATGTACCCCACCCCGAACACGCTTCCTTTATTCTGGAAGACGAAACGGTGGGCTGGGGCAGCTACTTTTATGCGGACGCTGATCAAATCGTCTATATCAATCCCTATGACTTTAAAGTGTTTGACCGCAGAAAGGGAAACTATATAAAGCTTAAAAATAACCCCGAAGATAAAAAAGGAATGCCAAACCGAATGACTTATATCAAAGACTGCATATGTGACGGGTATATATTGTTTCAGTGCAAATACGATGGATTGTATGTATATGAGTTCGGATCTGACCAGGTAACACGGGTAGACGAGATGGCCCATGGAGGTTATATCTCAGCAGGTTATGGTGAAAAACATCAGATCATCTACGAGAAATGTGAGACCTGCCAGCCAGGCAAAGAAGTGGCGGATCATACAGCCACTCTCTATATCTATGACTGTCTGACGGGAGAAAGACAGCTGTTTATGAAGGACGAACAATGGAAGGAGACATATGAAAAAGCGGTATTGTATGAAGATAACATGGAGTACCTGGATGGAAATGATTTTAGCTGGAAGTCGTTTTTTATAGACGATACTATATTTTATCTGGTAGATGAAGAGCATAAATTTGTATTCTCCATTGACCTTGAGGGAGACCAGACGCCCCATTATGAGCGCCAGCTGTCTGAATGGCTGCAGAAGACAGGATATGAGGTAATCACTTTTGACCATGGCAGATGCTATACCCTGTATGAAAACGATTCCGACAATGGGGAAGAGGATGTTTCTATTTCCGGGTATTACGACCTGGGGAAAAACGAGTTTGTTGAGACGGGGCGAGAATAAGGCATTCGTGCTGGGGTATGGTATCTTGTATAAATGAAAATTAAATGGAGGTGTTTTAAATGCCCGCATTATCCATGTTTTTTGGAATTATTGTGCGAATGCACAGTGAAAAGGGTGGAAAACATAATAAGCCACACATTCATGCATTGTATGGAGACGATGAAATTGTTGTAGGAATAGATGGAGCAGTTTTAGAAGGAAATTTCCCCAACAAACAAATGAAACTTTTATTAGCGTGGATAGCAATTCATGAAGATGAATTAAAAGCGAATTGGAAATTATTACGTAATGGAGATGGTTATTTCAAAATTGAGCCATTACGATAGATATGGAGGTGTTACTATGTTAAGACCAACTGCAATTCAAGTGGAAGTAATCAATGCTTATCAGATATTAGTAGTATTTGATAATGGTGAAAAAAAGTGTTTTGATGTTGAACCATATATAAAAGGTGAATGGTATGGACAACTGCGGTCTTTAGAATATTTTAAACGTGTTTCCACAGACGGGTTTACGGTTGTTTGGCCTGATGGACAGGATATATGTCCGGATGAATTGTATAATCTGGGAAAGTTAGTGTCATAAAAGAGGGAGTCCTGTAGCCGCCGCTCTACGGTAATCATCATTGTCGGAACGTTGGGACTTGCCATAAAAGGTAGTGTATTTAGTTTTGTGTCTTTGACCTTCCATCTTATCCCAGAGCCCACAAAGCCTTGAAAACACTGGAAATTCTGACGTTTAGAAATAACTGAATCGAGAAACGCAGATACGCCTAAAAACACAAAATTATTTACGCCCTCTGTTAAGATCAAAAACAACAAGAGAAATATTATCTAATGAACTAAATCGCTTTGGTAATACCAAGTATTTTTTTCCATATAAATCTATTTTTTAATAACACAAATGCGCATTCAGCAATATAA
>CANBKJ010000072.1 GCA_947369165.1 uncultured Lachnoclostridium sp. | reverse complement strand
TACTAGATGATTATTTTTTAAAAAAAGAAAATGAATTGTTTAAAAATAAATATTCTTTTCTTGCTGTTATTTTGGATGGATAATTTATTTATTTTGGCAATGAAAAATATTATGACCAAACTGGCATGGGTATCCTAATGGGAAGAAATAACGTTTATGGAAATAATGCCCAGTATTTAGATGCCGGTTCTCAGCGTTTTCTTTTGAAAAAACTTGGACTCTATCTCCCGGACGGGCGCATAGGAAGCGTATGTATTGTTACTGACCTGAATATAAATTTACCTCATATTACTATTTTTACAATAGGCTTAATCTGTATGGTTGTAATTATTTCTATACTTGTAATTATTGCAATTATCGGTTATGCTTATTATAATATTGTTATTCCCATCCGGAAATTACAGGCAGCAGTCATCCGCATCGCCAACGGAGAGATGGATTATAAGATTCAGACCAATGAAACGAATGAGTTTACGGAGTTGTTTAAGGACTTTGACGGGATGCGGATTGCCCTGAAGGAATCGATTGAAGAGAGAAATAAAGCGGATGCTTTGACAAAGGAAGTTATTGGAAATATTTCCCATGATTTAAAGACACCGTTGACTGCGATCAAAGGCTATGCTGAGGGGATTCTGGATGGAGTGGCGTCAACGCCGGACCGGGTTGAACGGTATGTCAGGACAATACATTCAAAGGCCTCTGATATGGCAGGTCTGGTGGATGAGCTCTCTTATTTTACAAAGATTTATCAGAAGAAAGAAACTTTTCGTTTTGCAGAGGTAAAAGTGTACCGCTATTTTGGTGAGTGTATTAGTGATATGGTATTGGATCTTGAAACAAGGGAGATTCAGTTGCTATATCAGTGTTATGTGGATGAGGACACCCGGATCATGCTTGATACGGATAAGATAAAAAGGGTTATCGCAAACATTGTGGGGAATGCAGTAAAATATATAAACCGCTCCCAGGGTATAATTTTGATTCGTATCACAGATGAAAAAGACTGGATTACTGTAATGATCAGGGATAATGGAAAAGGAATTGCGAAAGAAGAGCTTCCCTATATATTTGACCGGTTTTACCGGACTGACAGTTCCAGGAATTCTCGGACTGGTGGAAGTGGTCTTGGACTTGCCATTGCAAAGAAGATTGTAGACGAACATGGTGGAGAAATATGGGCAGAGAGTGAGCTGAATCAAGGAACAGCGATATATTTCACCATTCCCATATACCATTCCCAGGTAGAGGAATAGCAGACAGAATGGAGGATATAATGAAGAAGATATTGATCGTAGAAGATGAGCTGCCTATTGCGGAGCTGGAAAAGGATTATCTTGAGTTAAGTGGTTTTGAAGTTGTTATTGAGACAGACGGAAAACGGGGATATGAACTGGCGAAAGATGGGAATTTCAATTTGATTATCCTGGATCTTATGCTTCCAAATATGGATGGCTTTGAAATCTGCCGCAAGCTCCGGGGTTTTACCGAAATTCCTGTTATTATGGTTTCAGCAAAAAAAGAGGATATTGATAAGATCAGGGGACTTGGACTTGGGGCAAATGATTATATGACAAAACCCTTTAGTCCGAGTGAACTGGTGGCGAGGGTGAAGGCTCATCTGGAGCGTTACAATAAATTAGTGGGAACTGCTGTTAAAGTGGAAAATGAGGTGATTACGACGGGCGGCCTTAAGATCGACCGAACGGCCAGAAGAGTTTATGTGGACGGTGTCGAAAAATCTCTGACCACAAAAGAATTTGACCTTTTGTTTTTCCTGGCAAAGAATCCGAACCATGTTTTTTCCAAAGAAGAACTTCTTGAAGAGGTGTGGGAACTCAGCCCAGTTGGCGCAGATATCGCTACGGTGACAGTGCACATCAAAAAGATTCGGGAAAAGATTGAAAAGGACACCCAGAACCCACAGTATATCGAGACTGTGTGGGCAGTGGGATATCGTTTTATTGTAAAGGAATAATATTCAGCCCTTTTTGACAATACTATGATGGAGGCTCGCAGTTTTCGGCCGGGCCTTTTTACAAATGGGATTGTGAAAGGGGATAAACACATGAGATATAACGGAAGATGGAGAAACCTTCTAATCATTCTGGGAACTGCCGGAGTAGTATATATCAGCTTTTATTATCTGCTCCCTCTGGTGGTTCCCTTTGTATTTGCTTTTGTATTTGCCAGAGCCATTCGTCCGGTGGTTGAAAAGCTACATAGATTCAGCCATATCAATGAAAAAGTGTGCACGGTGTTGATCGTGGTGCTGATGTTAGGGGCAGCAGGATGTTTTCTTTTCTATATCGGATATATATGCATCGGCCAACTGACAGAGATGTTAAGGCATGCTCCTGCCCATATGGGAGGGTGTATGCAGATCTGCCGGAGAGCCTGTACTGGTATGGATAATCTTCTGGGCCTGGGTGCAGGTGAATCTTATGCCTGGGTGGAAGGCTGTATTTCTAATATGGATGCGCAGATTTCTTCCACCTATATTCCTAAACTTACGGGTTATATTCCTGGAATGTTGGTGACGCTGGGAGAGTGGGGCGCGGGATTTGTTGTATTTATCATGGCAACTTTGCTGATTTCCTTTGACCGGGACAATGTACTGCGCTACCGCAGCCTTATGCCCTATATCCGCCGGTTGAAAGAGACGGGTTTTGCCTATCTCAAAGCTCAGGGCATTATTATTTTTATCGTGGCGACAGTGAGTGCGCTGGGGCTGTATATAATGGGAAGCAATTATGCAATTCTGTTTGGTATCGTCATCGGGGTGGTGGACGCTTTTCCGGTGTTGGGAAGCGGGAGTATTCTTGTTCCCTGGGCCGTGTTCCAGCTGGTGGAGAAGGACTATTATCAGGGAGCGGTGCTTCTGACGCTTTATGTGATCACCATGTTGATCCGCGAGATCATGGAACCCCGTCTCATGGGAAAGGAACTGGGGTTAAAGCCTCTATATATGCTGATATCTGTCTATGTAGGGATCAAATTGTTCGGTATTGGGGGGATTTTGCTTGGGCCCATCGGGCTCACGATCCTGAAGACCACTGCGGAAACCAGTATAACGAATTCCAGATAACCTGGTGACGTTGTCTGGTCGAAATAGCGGCATGGCCTGGCCGACTAAAAATGGTGGGATTTCCCAAAATTTCGTTTGTGTCCAGGCATACATCCACGCTCTCCTTCATAGAATGATAAAGCATAAAGGAGGGGTATCAGTGGAGGATAGACAGGAATCTGCAATCGCAGCCTATGATCTGGCGGTACGAAAAAGGTACCGTTCCCGTGGAGGGTGGATGCTGGAGACGAATACAGGGCTGAAACTTTTGAGAGAATATGAAACGATCAGTGGTCATTTTGCTGTAGAAAATGAAATAAAAGATTTTCTTGTCCAGCGGGGATTTGCCCAGGTGGACCAGGTAATTGCAAACCGTGAGGGTATGCTTGTGACGGAACTTGAATCCGGAGAGAAATATGTCCTCTATCAGTGGTTTGCCGGGGAAGAATGCAATCTGAAAGAAATAAACTGCCTGATGGCGGCGGGTGAAAATCTGGGAAAGCTTCACAAAATGCTTTTGGATTATCGCAGGAAACAGGAAGAGCTGAAGGAGGAGACGGAACAGCAGGAGGAACGCTGGGAGCTTTTGGATCAGTTTCAAAAGCATAATCGTGAGCTGAAACGGGTAAACGGTTATCTGAAAAATAAAAAGCGTAAAAATGAATTTGAGATATACGCTATCAACTGCTTTAAAGACTATTATGAGAAGGCATGTGAGGCGGCGGAGCGCCTGGAGAATTGTGCATTTTACAAACAGATACAGGAAGGCGGCGGAGAGATATGCCATGGGGACTATAACTATCACAATCTGGTTATGACCCGCTCCGGGGTGGCCACCACTGGTTTTGAGAAGTCTGGGACTGGAATTCAGCTTTTGGATCTGACTTACTTTATGAGAAAAACATTGGAAAAAAATGGATGGCATCGGGAGGCCGGGGAAGCCGTGCTCAAAGGTTACCAGAAGGAGAATCCTCTGACGGAGGAACAACTGGAATTTGTATACATTGTACTGCTGTATCCAGAAAAATATTGGAAGCTTATGAATCATTATTATAACAAAAAGAAATCATGGCTTTCTGCAAAAAGTCTGGAAAAACTAAAGGATGTAAGAAGTTTGGAAAAAAATAGGGAAAAATTTCTCCGTTTAAAGTTAAAATAGTGGAAGTTTTAGAACTTGCATGTTATACTATATATCAAATAATAACGGTTCTGGGATACGGCCGTTATAAGTAAGGAACGATGGGAGAAAAACAGCATGAGAGACAGAATGTTCCGAATAACGGTGTTGGTTCTGGCGGTTTGCCTTCTGGTGCCAGGTTGTGGAAAAACCAAAGGACAGCATGTGCAGCAGCAGAATCCAAATGCCGCAGTAACCTACGAAAAGGGAAAAGATTTTGTGGGAGTAGTCAAAAAGGTGGATACGGCGGGGAAGAAGATCACGTTTTACAACACAGGGACAGAGGAAGAGCGGATCTGTGATTTCAGCGGAGGGACGGAGATTCTCACCCCAAATGAAAAACAAATATCTGTAGAATCTCTGGAGGCAGGCCAGGTCGTCGATGTATATCTTTCTGAGACGACGAAACGGGTGACAAGAATACAGCTGTCTTCAGATATTCTACAGTTTGAGAATGCAAAAAAACTGCTGGTAAACGCGGATGAGAAATATATCGAGTTAAATGATGTGCGCTATCGTTATGGAAGCGGCTTTTCTGCCTTTTCAGAGGGAGAGATCATCGATATCCAGGAGATCGCACCTACGGATGAGGTTACCTTTCGCGGAGTGAAGGGAAAAGCGTATTCACTGGTGGTCACCAGAGGGCACGGATATATCAAACCTGACAAGTACAAGGATTTTATCGGTGGAACTATGACGGTAGGCGGCATGATGATCTTACCAGTCACGGAAAATATGCTGGTGCCAGTACCGGAAGGGACCTATGAGGTGACTATGAAGAATGGAGATTTTACCGGCGGGCGATCGGTAAAGATCGAGAGAGACAAGCAGCTGGTACTGGACATGTCACTGTTTAAGAGTGTGGAAAAAAACAAGGGACAGGTTGTCTTTGATATCAATCCAGAGGGGGCAGAGTTATATGTAAATGGATCTCCCGCAGATTATTCAAAACCGGTGTCTCTGAAATATGGAAAACATTCGATAAAGGTTGTTTTGGATGGATATACTACCTATACGGGAGTGCTGGATGTGCAGTCGGCAAATCCTACGGTACAGATCAATCTGGCAGATGAAGAGGCGGAGGTCAAGGGTGACTCAAAAGACACCAGTGTTTCCAAAGAGAACTTATCCCAGGATTCTCAAGATTCGGACAAGTACGACAATCTTCATGAGATCAAAGTAAGTACCCCTGTGGGTGCCAGTGTGTATATGGATGGCATTTATAAAGGAAAGGCGCCCTGCAGTTTTGCGAAGAAGATCGGCACAGTGACGATCACTTTGTCAAAGGATGGTTTTGTGACTAAGAGTTATACAGTTACCACGATGGATGACAGCAAGGATGTGGAATGGAGCTTTCCCGATCTGGTGAGTACGGCGGTGGGTTAAAAATATGGCATATTTTATAGAAAATGCAACAGTGATATTTAAATCCTGCCATTGATGAATGGCAGGATTATGAAATAAAGGTAAAAAAGGAGGATATGACTATGGGTTACATGGAGACTTACAAGGAGTGGATCGACAATCCATATTTTGATGAGGAGACCAAAAAAGAGTTACAGGGGATCGAGGGAAATGAAGCCGAGATCAAAGAACGTTTTTATGCGGATCTTGAGTTCGGGACAGCTGGTCTGAGAGGAGTTATCGGAGCAGGTACAAACCGAATGAATATCTATACGGTCAGAAAAGCAACCCAGGGACTGGCAAATTACATAATCAGCCAGAAGGGGCAGGACAGAGGAGTGGCGATTGCCTTTGATTCCAGGCGTATGTCACCAGAATTTGCGGATGAAGCGGCATGCTGTCTGGCGGCGAATGGCATTAAATCTTATGTATTTGAGAGCCTGCGCCCGACGCCGGAGCTGTCTTTTGCAGTACGGGAGCTGGGCTGTATATCCGGAATAAATATTACAGCCAGCCATAATCCGCCAGAATACAATGGCTACAAGGTGTACTGGGAGGACGGCGCCCAGATCACGCCGCCTCATGATACTGGTATTATGGATGAGGTAAAGGCAGTGACAGATTATGCCACAGTGAAGACCATGGACAAAGAGGATGCGGTGAAAGCTGGTTTGTATGTGACCATCGGCGCTGATGTGGATGACCGATATATGGAGGAGCTTAAGAAAAATGTGCTTCATCCGAAATGCATCGAAGAGGTTGAAAAGGATCTTCGTATCGTCTACACACCGCTTCACGGTACAGGAAACCTTCCGGTCCGCAGAATATTAAAAGAGCTTGGTTTTACTAATGTATATGTTGTACCGGAACAGGAGCTTCCAGATGGTGAATTCCCGACAGTGAGCTATCCGAATCCGGAAGCAAAGGAAGCTTTTGAACTCGCACTGAAGCTGGCCAAAGAAAAGGATGCTGATCTTGTACTTGCCACAGATCCGGATGCCGACCGGCTCGGAGTGTATGTAAAGGATACCAAATCGGGAGAATATATCTGTCTCACTGGAAATATGTCCGGGGCATTTCTCGCAGATTATGAGATTGGCCAGAAACTGGCACTGGAGGGAGCGCTTCCCAGTGACGGAATGCTTGTAAAAACGATTGTTACGACGAATTTGGTAGATGCCATTGCCGGGTTTTATAACATTGACGTGAAGGAATGCCTCACCGGCTTTAAGTGGATCGGAAAAGAGATCTTAAAGACAGAGCTCACCGGCAAGGGAAGTTATCTGTTTGGATTTGAGGAGAGCTATGGCTGTCTGATCGGCACCCATGCCAGAGATAAGGATGCTATTGTGGCATCTATGGCATTGTGTGAGGCGGCGGCTTACTATAAAAAACGGGGAAAGACGATCTGGGATGCCATGATCGATATGTATGATAAATACGGTTATTATAAAGATGATGTGATTGCCATCACCCACAAAGGAATTGAGGGATTGGAGAAGATCCGTTCCATTATGGACGGATTGCGCAATGATCCTCCGGTGCGCTTTGGGGACTATGAGGTATTGGCAGTGAGAGATTATGAAAAGGACACGGTGAAAAACCTTAGCACTGGAGAAGTTACTGCGACAGGGCTTCCGAAATCAAATGTATTGTATTTTGAACTTACTTCGGATGCATGGATCTGTATCCGCCCGTCGGGAACAGAGCCGAAGATTAAGATTTATTTTGGTGTGGTGGGAACAAGTATGGCAGATGCGGACGAAAAGTCTGCCGGACTGGCTAAGATCGTAAAGGAGACACTGATGTAAATTGAGATAAGGGGCGCGAATATGACAAATAAGACTTTAAAAGCATGGATGAATCCTGCTTTGCTGGAGGAGATGGAAGAAGGGGTGCTGAATGCACCCCAGGATCTCCTGGGTATGCATTATTATGACGGAATCCAGTTATTCATCGTGAGACGTCCGAAAGCGCAGAGAATATGGATCACCAATATAGAGGGTGACGAAGCTGGTGAGATGGAAGAGCTGGATAGTGAACTGGGGCTTTTTGGTCTGGAGATCACGGCAAAAACAAAGCAGTTGAAAAATTACCGTGTGAGGATCCAGTATGGGGAGAACGATGTGGTGGAGACCGCAGATCCCTATAACTTTTTACCGGTCATGACGGATTTTGACTGTTATATCTTTGGAGAGGGAAAAAATTATAAGATTTATGACAAATTTGGTGCCCATGTGGAGACCATCAACGGCGTCAGAGGGACAAGATTTGCTGTGTGGGCGCCGGATGCCAGAAGCGTCAGCGTGGTGGGCAGCTTTAATATGTGGGATGGACGGCTTCACACCATGAGACTGCTGGGCCCGACAGGAATTTATGAACTGTTTATTCCCGGCGTCGCGGAAGGTGGCATTTATAAATATCAGATTACTACCCGCAGCGGAGAACTGGTTTATAAGACGGACCCCTATGGCAATTATGCCGAGCTTCGTCCGGGGAATGCTTCCGTGGTGACCTCTCTGGAGGGATATGAGTGGAACGATACTTCTTATATGAAGGAACATGAAAAGAAGACCAGAGAGGTCAGAGAGAGGAACCCCATGAATATTTATGAGGTTCATCTTGGTTCCTGGAAGAAGCGAATCGAAGATGATGACAATGGATTTTACTCTTATCCGGAACTGGCACAGATGCTGGGGGATTATCTGGTTGAGATGGAGTATACCCATGTGGAGCTGATGGGAATTGCAGAATATCCCTTTGACGGTTCCTGGGGGTATCAGGTGGGATGTTACTATGCACCCACCAGTCGGTATGGTACGCCGAAGGATTTTATGTACTTTGTGGATGAGATGCATCGGCGGGGCATAGAAGTAATTCTGGACTGGGTGCCGGCGCATTTTCCAAAAGATGCCCATTGTCTGGGGAACTTTGACGGCAAGGCAGTGTACGAGCATCCTGACCGCCGACGGGGAGAACATCCCGACTGGGGGACCTATATCTTTGATTATGGAAGGAAAGAGGTTCAGAATTTTCTTGTGGCAAATGCCCTGTTCTGGATCGAGAAGTTCCATATCGATGGGCTTCGTGTGGATGCGGTGGCTTCCATGCTTTACCTTGATTATGGAAAACAGGATGGTGACTGGCTGCCAAATAAGGATGGTGGCAACGAGCATTATGAGGCGGTGGAATTTTTGCGCCATCTGAACAGGGTGGTGGAAAAAGATCATCCTGGGGCGTACATTATCGCAGAGGAGTCCACAGCGTGGCCAGATGTGACAGGTGATGTAGAAAAGGGAGGACTTGGTTTTTCCTTTAAGTGGAATATGGGATGGATGAATGATTTTCTGGAATATATGAAATTGGATCCCTATTTCAAACAGTTTCACCATGACCAGCTCTGTTTCAGCCTTTCCTATCATCTCAGCGAAAAATATATCCTTGTGCTGTCCCATGATGAGGTGGTTCATGGTAAATGCTCGCTGTTAAATAAGATGCCGGGACTGACAGGGGACAAGTATGCAGCGCTGAAGGCTGCTTTTGGATTTATGTATGGTCATCCAGGAAAAAAGCTTTTGTTTATGGGACAGGAATTTGCCCAGCAGCGGGAGTGGAGTGAGATGAGGAGCCTTGACTGGTATCTGATGGATGAGGCACCGCATCGGCAGATCCACCAGTTTATTCATGATTTTAACCATTTGTACAAAGAATATGGAGCACTCTGGTATAATGACTGCGACGTCATGGGATTTGAGTGGATGGACTGTGCGAGACCGGAGACAAGTACGGTGGCATTCGTGCGCCGGGGAAAGACAAAGTTAAAACAGCTTATGTTTATCTTAAACTTTACTCCAGTGGAGCACGCAAAATACAGGGTGAAGGCTCCGTGTAAAGGTAAGTTTACGGAGATATTGAATTCAGATGATGTAAAATATGGCGGTCAGGGAAGAATCAATGCAAAACCGGTCACTGCAAAAATAAAGAAAAGGCTGTCAAAGGCAGGTGCAGGAAAAGCTCCAGTTCCGGTTTCAAAGGATCCAGAGTATGAAATCGAGTGTTATCTGCCGCCACTTTCAGTGGTGGTACTGGAGTATAATTATAGTGAATAATATGAATATAACGCATAATTAAGTCGTACCAGAAGAAAAAGAGACGTACAAGAAGGCAGGAGGAAATTGGGATGCAGGTAATCAAACCAAGTATTGAAATCATTGACATGGACAGCTATGAGAATATCTTGAAGAAAATAGAAAAGATTGGCCGTGTATGCTATAAGAGCGAGGGAAAGATCACAGAGGATTCTGCGGAGAAATTTATCCGTGCGCTTTTGACAAGACAGCATGAATCGGTGATTGAGCATGAATCGGTGACTATTAGGATAATCTGTGACCGGGGAGTGAGTCATGAGATCGTGCGGCACCGCATCGCCAGTTACAGCCAGGAGAGTACCCGTTACTGTAACTACGCCGGGGAAAAATTTGACAATCAGATCACGGTGATCGATCTTGCCAGCGGTTTTGAATATGATCTGTCCAAAGAAAATGACAAGGCAAAATACGAGGTCTGGACGAAAGCGATGGAAGATACGGAAAGGGCATATTTCCAAATGCTTGAATTGGGTGCTTCTCCCCAGGAGGCGCGGTCGGTGCTTCCAAACTCATTGAAGACGGAGATCGTGGTCACAATGAATCTTCGTTCCTGGAGGAATTTTTTCAGGCTGCGTGTGGATTCTCATGCACATCCGCAGATGCGGGAGGTGGCAGGACTGATATACGAAGAATTCCAGAAAAAGCTGCCGGTCTTTGTTTCTGGTCTGGAGATAGAGTAAAGGCGTCAGTCTGTTAAAGAAACTATTGGCAAAGTGCAGGTAAGGGTTATGGTTCAGAAAACAGAGTATTATATGTCATCTTCCAACGGAACAGACAAGCTTCATCTGGAGGAATGGAAACCGGAGGGAGAGGTACGGGGAATCCTGCAGATTTCCCACGGAATGATAGAATATATTGACCGCTACGACCGTTTTGCCAGATTTATGGCGGAAAAGGGATTTGTAGTGATCGGAAATGATCATCTGGGACACGGTGAGACAGCGGCAGAAAAGAATTACGGCTATTTTGCCCCGAAAGACGGGAGCGGCTATGTAGTCCGGGATCTGCACCGGGTGAGCCAGTATGCCCGCAGAAAATACACGGATGTACCGTTTATTCTCATGGGACACAGTATGGGCTCTTTTATGGCGAGACGTTATGCTATGACTTATGGAAAAGAGCTGGATGGTCTGATTCTTATGGGGACAGGAAGCAAACCAGAATTTCTCTTAAAGGTGGGAAGAGCGCTTGTGGGAGCACTGATCCGTACAAAGGGAGAACGGGCTCACAGCTGGATTCTGGAAAAACTTTGTTTTGCGCTGTATAATATCCGCATCCGGCCGGCGCGTACACCATCGGACTGGCTGTCGAGGGATGAGAAGGAAGTGGACAAGTATCTGGCGCATCCCTATTGTAAGTTTACTTTTACTTTAAATGGATACCGCACTTTATTTGAGGTGATTTCTTTTGTACAGGACAAAGATAATATTCGCCGCCTGCCTCATTCCCTTCCTATGCTTTTCGTGGCGGGGCAGGAGGATCCGGTGGGGAATTATGGAAAAAGTGTCAAGGCGGTGGCACAAAGTTATCAACGCGCAGGTGTCGGGGATGTGACCTGCCGTCTCTATCCAGGAGCAAGGCATGAGCTTCTGAATGAACTGGATTATGAGACGACACAGGAGGACATCTGGGAATGGATCGCCAGGCGGTGGTTTACGTGAGGCGGTAAAGCTCACAGACCCTCAGTTATTTTGTTCTGGCCAGAATTGTTTCATATAGCTTTCAAGTACAGGAAAGGGTGCCGGTCCGGCAGACAGCACATATTGATGAAAGGATTTTTCCGAGAAATTTTTTCCCAGCTGTTTTCTGGCGGCATCCTTTAATTTGGCAAACTCCATATAACCAATGGTATATTTCAGGTAAGAGCCAGGTTCATCGATAATATTTTTATAGAGGGAGTGAGCGGTATCTTCCGGATAATTCCCATTCTGATTCAAAAATTCCAGTACTTTTGCTTCATCCCAGCCATAGTAGTGGATTCCAATGTCACAGATGCCATAGATACATAGGGAAACGATCATATTATTTCTCAGAATCCCCACTTCATCTTTAGAATAACCCAGATATTTGTAGGAATACAATTCAGCATAAGTCGCCCAACCTTCTGTATAACCACTAAAATTCAGGGCGTAGGAGAGAAGGGGGTGATTTTGCTGGCGGTGTAAGACATTCTGGTAAAGGTGTCCGGGGTATCCCTCGTGGGCAAGGGTGGTGGAGATATCCGAACCGGCAAACCGGCTGCTATTGTTAATGTAGATGACATTTTCTGTAAATGCGTCCAGGGGTGGCGTCAGATAAAAGGCGGGGCTCAGATAATCTTCCAGCGACTTATCCACATAAGAAACTGTAAAGTTTACATCGGCAGCTTGTGGGAAGTCTTTGAGGATGGCAGTGGAAAGAGAGGTCAGCCGTTCTTCCGGAGTGAGATTTCCGGAGGCTTTTGTGCTTAGGCCACTGAAAAGAGCTGGATCTTTTTTAGCATAGGAAAGCAGGGTATTTCTGGACTTATTAAGCCTGTCATTTAGAATTCGAAAGTACTCTTCCACACCGACAGAGGAACCGGTCTCCTGGGCGAAGAGATGGCTGTAGTATTCTTTTCCCTTTGGATAGGAAGAAAGGGCGCCATCCGTTCCGGCCATGGCAGAAATGACAGTCAGACCATGAATCAGCTGTTCATATGCGGGGGTGATACAGGAACGTATAAGTTCCTTATTTTTTTTGCAATAATTTTTCTTTGCATTGCTGTCAAGAAATGTGCAGGACTTAGTCCGGGAACGGAAGGAGGTGAGCAGGATCCTGCTTCCGTTGTTCTGAGTGAAAGAAAGACATTGCCCCGCAATCGTTTCGAGTGTGTCCCGGCTGGGAAGCATATGTTCTTTCGCCTGGATTTCCAGGAAAGAGAGCACAGAATCAAAGTATCCAGGGATGGATTCGAGTAGGGAAAAATAGTTTTCAATATCTTCTACAGAGTCAAAATTATATTCCGCTAAAAGTACTGGAAGCTGTGCCTGCAGCCCCGTGACAGGAGAGAGCGGCCGGGAAAACATTATGAAGCCAGCGCCTTTTTTGTCCATTTCCAGTGTGTAGGCCAGGGAGTCATAGAGAAGCTGCTGTGGCAGTGTAAGTTCGGACTTATCAAATTCTTTCAGGGAATACAGAAGATTTTCTGTTTCAGGTGCCGCATTTTTCAGAGAATCAAGGGAAATGGGTGAGAATCCACCGCAGGTCGGGTTAATACCATATTTGTCCGGCTTTGACAGGGTATAATTTAGTGATAGGGCGTCAGAAGAGACGGTTTCCCGGAAAAGCTGGTCTGTGAATTCTGTAAATTCTTTGCTTTCGGTGGATTGTGATGTTGGGCTTTCTGGAGAGGTTTTGCCGCCAGTGGAACACGCTGTAAGAAGAAGGCTGGTGGCTAGAAGAATGGAAAAAAATAATTTTTGAAGGCTGTGCCTGATTGTTTTCATAGGAGGTCACCCCAGGGGCAGAGCAATTGATATATTATATGGGTGAAAGTTGGAAATATGAAAGTGGTGCGAAGAAACCGTGAATTTCCTTTGCATCTTTATAAAAAAATATGGTGTCAGTTTTTACCGGAAGGAATGTATGGTGAGAAAGTAGGGGAACCCCCAAAAGCAAATGAATTTGCATGGCACGCCAAGCTCGATTCCGGCGGAAGGCCGCCTGCATCTCGCTTGTGTTGAGCGTTA
>CANBKJ010000071.1 GCA_947369165.1 uncultured Lachnoclostridium sp. | reverse complement strand
AGATATCCGATGAGCAGCATTTTTATCAGAATAACTGGATCGATAGATCTTCTCCAGTGCCAGCACAGCTTTGATCGCATAAAAACTCGCATAGTATGAGCGATTAATAGAATCCTTAAAAAACCCATTTTCATAACTCATTTTTGCAACTCTTATACTATCTTCTGCCTATTATCCATGAATTACCATGCCCTCTCTTTCAACATAATCATAAAAAGGAAGTGCACCCAGCCAATAATTAAAATGGTCCTTATTTTTTACGATAACGCTAATATCAATTCCGTATTTCATAAGAAAATTAAAAGCTACATCATATAGCTCATATTCAACTAGTTTTATTTCTTCCTCTGAGCGAGATGTCAAAACCATAATATCAATATCCGAATTTTCATTAAAATCTCCTCTTGCATATGAGCCATAAACAATATCTCTAGCCATATCCTTCCCCAAAACCTTTTTTACTTCTTCTGTAAAAAGAGTTACAATCGTTTGAACAGATTCCGGCATATTCTCACCTCCTCAAATCCATACAGCTATCTGTGTTTATCATTATACCACAGCTCACAGTTACTATAAAAATTTATCTGATCTTACTTTTTAAATAAGTATTTAATATGTGCAACAGCGGAATAGAAGGAACATACCCTTGTTTCAAAAAGGTATCCAACACCTTTGTCACCCACTGGCGAAACTGCGTTGCCCTAACGGAATTGGTCCGATATCCTACTGCAATAATTGCAGAGAAAGAATAAAATTTATAATGATATGTTTTTCCTTCATCTGCAGTTTGTTCAAATTCTGCACAAACTGCACTCTCTGATAATTCCTTACTCTCGAAAATATTTCTCAGATGCATTGTAACCACACTGCGGTCTACAAAAAGCAATAATGCGGCATCTCCAAGTCTCCCTGAAAACACCGCGCAAAGCCAGACATTGCGAATTTCAACCTTGTTTCATTATACTCCGCCTGTCTATATTCACGATACAAATTCTGATTCCAGTATCTCCGTATGATATTCTTCCCCCTTACCTGTAGATTTGATTTTCAGGTGTATACCAAAAGGCAAAGATTTGAACCACACAACTAGACGGTTGCAACCCCTCTTATCTTCCCGGTATACCACAATTTTCTCCAGCATCTCTCGATACAGCATTTCATTGTCCTCATGAAAGCACAAAATTTCATCCAGTGTTTTTTCCAATTCGTCCATTTGTTCCTTTTGTCTGCTATACTTTCTGTTATTCTGCTGGTTGTCTGTAAGCAGAATCTGCAAACGAGAAAGCTCGTTGTCGTACCACTCTGTCTGCCTTTTCAAGTCTTCTTTCGTAAGCATCCCCTCCAACATGGCATCAAAAGATTTCCGTTTCTTTTCCTCAATAGCATCCATCTTCTGCCTGATTTTATCTTCATCTATCGCAGTAACCAGTTCTCCGCAAACATCCTGGATTCTGGAAAGAATTTCCCTACGAAGTTGTTTCCGGTTTTGGCATATGAGATTGACACAATATTTCATACAGGTTAGCAATGCCTTTTCATTGATGGAATTATTATCACAGCCAATTTCTTCTCCTTCTGCGGCTATTTTCCGTGCACCATGAGTCGCCGTGTGATAACACCGCCATGCCTTATATGTACCTGTCCGCTGTTTCTTTGTTCTGCTTACAAACTGACTGCCACACTCCCCGCAGCAAATTTTGCCACTGCACCAGTAGCGGCGGCTGTGCCTGGATTTCTGCGCCGCCGACAGGGAACGCCGCTCCAGCTCTGCCTGTGTCCGGTTCCACAGATCACGGTCAATAATCGCCTCGTGGTGGTCTTTTAAATAAATCTTTTCTTCTTCGCCACGGTTATATTTCTTTTGATGCGTCAAATAATTCGGCGTAAATGTTTTCTTTTGACATAGATCCCCTACATATTTTTCATTTCGCAAAATTCGGAGAATTACCGTAGCCGACCAAAGAGAAATCCTTTTAGGTCTAAGACCTTCCTCTCTCAGCTCCCTGGCGATGACATGCGTTCCTTTTCCCTCATTGGTATACTTATGAAATATAGCTTTGATAACAGGAACTTCTTCTGGGTTTACAGACAGGACGCCCTTCTTTACCCTGTAGCCAAGCAGATCCCTGCCAAAAACCACTCCCTGCTCCATTCGTCTCTGCTGTCCCCATTTGACACGTTCCGAAGTCTTTCTACTCTCTTCCTGGGCCAGACTTGCCATAATTGTCAGACGCAGTTCACCATCACTCTGGCGGGTATCAATATGATCAATCGTAAAGATCACACCGACTCCCGCCTCTTTGAGCTTCCTCGTATAAGAAAGGGTGTCCACTGTATTTCTTGCGAAACGGGAAACCTCTTTTGTCAGAATAAGATTAAATTTTCCATTGAGCGCATCTTTTATCATCTGATTGAATCCGGCCCGTTTCCTTGTCTGTGTACCGCTGATTCCCTCATCGAAATACACTTTACTCAGTTCCATCTCGCTCTGGCTGCTGATATAATCCGCAAAATAACTTTTCTGGCTGGTTAAAGAATTGACCTGATCATCCTTTTCTGTAGATACTCTGGCATATGCTGCAACCCGCAGTTTATTCTCCATCTGCGCTGCCTCCAATCATATCATGGGAGGATAATAACATGTCAAGCTGTCCGTCCGACAGCATTTTTCTTCGATGCAGTTCCTTATAAACTCCCCTTTTCAAAAGATTATTAATAGAATCTTTCATTTCTATTGGGATTGTAATACCTTCATGAAATGTAATTGTCTGATCGAATGTTTCCTCTTTCATGGTAAACCTTCCAGTTCTGCTTAATACATCATATGCATAATCTTTCTTTACATGTCCTTACTGCTTAGACAGTTGGCACCATTGAGTCGGTTCCATGTTCCCGCCAAAGCGGCTTGACATCGTCTTGGGAAGTTTTAAGAAAAAAAACCAGGCAACTGCCTGGTCGGTATCAAAGTCATGGTTATTTGCTATTTTCATGCACTTTCTCTCTAAAATAATCCATATTTTTTTTATTTACTGAAATTACAGTGCCATCCATCATCCTGATTTCCTTTGACGTATAATCCTTAACATAGCACACATTTATGTAATAACGTCTGTTTACACGTATAAAATCCTGTGATTGCTTTTCCACTCTTTTCTGCACCTGGGCAAGTGATTCCCAGAAGCAAAACTCTTCGTCCACAGCCACCATTTTTACCCACGGCCACATCGATTTAAAATATGCTATTTCATCGATTGACTTTCCATAAAATACGCCATCAATTCTAATCCAGAATACCGAATCCAGCTCTTCCATCTCTAACACCTCCATATTTATTTTACATAGAGGTGCAATGTCAAAACAAGTGGTAAGTTATGGTAAAAAAGGTGCGGCTGAAAACCGCGCACCTCTGAAGAATCACAAGTGATTCTTCGCTCCGCACTTCGAGAACTTTCCTATAGGATAAAAAAGGTGCGGCTGAGAAACGCGCACCTCTTAAGGATCGCCAAAGACCGTTCTTTTGCTTTTTTATTTCATCCATGTATATAAGGCTGGCTGTCATACTTATCATTCTTAGTGGATCGGTCAGGCATTCTTTTTGTTTTTATAAATATATATTTGGCAGACTTCTTTTCAATGTTCTTCTTTGTTTTCGTTCCCCGGGTATACAGAATCAGCTTCTTCTTTCCATAAGATCGGTACCATTTTAAATTAAACTTTACCTGCACTCCAGACGGAACCTTCAGTAATGACAGTTTTTTGCAACGAGTCAGATCCAGTTTCTTATTCTTAGCCATGTACACTAGTTTTTTCAATGAATTGCTCTTGGGTAGCTTTAATTCGCAAGCACCCGACACATCCGCATACAATCCTCCCGCCCGTTTACCAGACTTATAAAAATCATAAAGATATTTGTTTCCTTCAATTTTGATTTCCTGAATTTTAGTATTTTTACTCAGATCCAAACGCTTTACCTTGACACCGTGAAACCATATTCTTTTTAACTTTTTGTTTGCAGATAAATCGATCCTGACAAGCAGTGAAGGATTTACTATATGATCTTTACTACCAACCCCGATCTGTAGTTCCTCTAAATTAACGGCCTCCCGAAGCGAAAAATCCGAGCATTCAAAATCAGGGCCGATTTGTATGGTTTCCAGCTGCTTCATAGGAAAATCCTGCCCCAGTCTGTAACAATTTGCCCATTTGCAGGGCCACGTGGTCTGTCCGCCATAATCGTCAACACCTATCATAATTTTCTTTAATTTAGAATTATTCTTTAAAGATCCCTCGGTTTTATCATATCCATTCACACGATAAATCTGCAATTCTGGAAAATATTCGATCCCCTTTACAGACAACGTCTGGTGATCTTCTTTCCCTGAACGCCAGGACACTTGCAATTCCTCCGGTTTTGCTGTACCAGGACCACAAAGGGTAGAGGCAATCAAGTCGTAATCGGTTTTGTCCTGATAGTACACCGGATCAACATATTCAAGCATTAAATTCTTCAACACACTTCTTTCTGCGAGAGTTAAAATCTGATTCTTGTCTATATCATATTGAGATGCGATATGACGAAACTTTTCATCTGGAAAATTCTCCTCATTAATTGCTACGCTTCCGTCTGCATTAACTGCCGCCCGAATAACCCTTGGTGACATGCCAAAAAGGGAGACGCAAAGAAGCATACCTAACATCATACAAATTATTAGAAAACCTGCCACTAATTGTCTTATGTACTTCTTCATATTTTTCCTCTCTTTCTACTTGCTAATGCAACTAATATACAGGATAAATATAACATAAAAAAATACCACTGGCAAAGAAATTCGTTGGACATAATTCGACAAAACACTGTATATGTTCTATAAATCAGATAAAAAAAACGCTCCCTGTGCGAACAGGGAGCTGGCAGTACTAAGGCACTGCTGATAAGATACTTCGTTAGTATAACATATTTTTATTGTATTTGCAACATTTCTTTCCTTTTTATTCCCATTTTTTACATCTTTATAAGCTGGAGCAATGACACGCTAATTCTCAAATGTAATGCTTGCTCCAGCCGCAGCCTTTACGTTATCTGAACTCAGCTGTATCGTATGAAGCTGGCCGCCCACCTCGATCTGGAAGGTATAAAAACCATATTGAGGCCTGCAGTTATGGGCATAGAGACACACCGTCAGCATTTCCTCGGTGGAATCTGAGAGAAGTGTTCTTGCCCTCTCATCCATTGGAATCTTTACCAGTCTGAGCTGTCCTGCCTTTACCTTGCCCCAGGAGGATTGGGATTCCTGGATCGACAATCTATGACTGGTCTTTGGTATTACTTTTCCATCCACATTTACAGAAGAGGTTCCGGTCACTTCATCCTGGATATCTGTGCTGCGGGCAGTCAATTCCTTCTCCGTCTGCTTCTGACTTCCGGCATACATTCTCAGAGACAGATCTGTGCCAGAATCCACACCCATGCGGAAACCAGTAATATCACTCTTTTTCACACCCGAAGGCAAAGGAATCGAAATGGTTACGTAACTCCTAAAATTATCTTCCGTGGTGACCACAACTTTTGTACCTATGCGTACAGCTGGTTCTTCCGGCGTCGGAGCTGGTACAGAAGAGGTTCCAGGAGGCTGGGGAGCATTGGTATTTGACGGAGCATTTTCTACTACAATCTGGCAAACCGCCTTCGCTCCCCTTCCATCCGCGGCATAGGCAGTTATAGAAGCTTTGCCGGTTTTTTTCGCCGTTACAACCCCTTTCTTAGATACCGAAGCAACTTTGTTGTCCGAAGAACGGTATTCCAACTTTTTCACCGTTGCGCTTCCAGGAGCTACACTGGCTTTTAGAGACAGTGTCTTCTCACTGGAAGAACCACTCAAATACAATGTTGCTTTCTTCTTATTAAGAGAAAGTTTTTTCACTGGTTTCAGTTTTTTCACAACTTTAATCTGTATTGATGCCTTTTTCCTGCTGCCATCTTTGGCTTTCAGTGTGATCCGCGCCGCACCCGGCTTCTTTGCCTGGATGACTCCTTTGGCAGAAACCGTTGCTACTTTCTTGTTGCTGGTAGCAAATGCCACTTTACGATTTGAGGCATTCGCCGGCTTAACCTTGTATTTGAGCCGAAATTTCTCACCTTTTTTCAGATATAGAGAGGATATTTCCGGTTTTTGTACCGTGATCTCTTTCACTTTCTTTTTTGCCTTCGCATCCACCCTTTGATAATCTGTCATCCCCGCTACCGTAATTGTCATGACCAGAAAGAGTGCCAGCGGTTTTCTATATGATTTTCTCATTCTAGTTCACTCCTTCCTTGAATACTGTGTCATACACTAGCTGTCCCATTAATTTATAACCGGCAGGATTGGGATGAAGATTGTCATTGGCATACTTTTTAAGCATTTTCTCCGGATCGCTGCTATCCGCTATGGCAGCCGCAAAATCAATCGTGCCGTCAAATCCCGAATCATCCGAAAGAATAAACTCATTCACTTTCTTTCGGATCTGCTCCCGGACTACGGAATAATAACTATGTCCTTTAAATGGAAGGATCGTACCACCGTAGACCTTGATCCCGGCAGCATGAGCTTTGTCGATCATTGTTTTGTATTCTGCAATAATCGAATCTGCCAGACCAATATCTGAGGAATACCCGATATCGTTTACACCCTCCAATATAATCAGATATTTTACGCCTGCCTTCTTGAGCACGTCATTATCAAACCTGTCTTTTCCTGGCTTTCCACTGCCGCCAAAGATCGCATTTCCTCCAATTCCTTTGTTCAGAACTGACAAATGCTTTGTGGCATCCTCCTGCTGGAGAAGCTGAGCCAGCTCATCGGTCCATCTCTCATATCTATTTACTGTACAGCCATAACCATCGGTGATGGAATCACCAAAACATACGATGGCATCATTTTTCTCAGGAGAAAGAACATCCATGCTGTCTACGAAATACCAGCTGACAGTAGTCTCAGCAGCTCCCAAAATAACGTCGGAAACATGGTCACCGGCAACAAGCCAGTTGTGACATCTCGCCCCGGTATGGCTGGTGATGGTATTCGGTACTTTGCCAAAGTAGGTTGTAACTGCCACCTGCTCCAATGCCTCCACCGGATACTCCACAGCATCCGAGGTAACTGTACCACCTGCCGGGATCACTACAGATTCTTTGCCCTCAAAAGTGAGCACTGTGTCAGTGGACGTATCAATCTCTGAACTTTTTGCATCGATCTGCCGCGCCAGATGTGCTGATTTTATCTCCAGTTCACTCTCTCCATTTTCATTTGAAAATGTGAGACGGACACGGCTTCCCCCCGTAGAGGTCCGTATGATCTGACGGTATGTACTGTCTGTCAGTTCCTTCGGCGGAAGTGAATCTCCCGATGCGGTCAGCTGGGCACTGGTCCAGGTTCCCACCCATTCACAGGTTCCTACCTGTCTGGAATCTACATATACCTTTCCAAAAGTATCCCGAATCGTGATCACACTAGCGCTGTCAGCCTTTAATGCCACAGGCGTCTCTTCGGTTCCAGAAGGAACAGCCAGCGTATATTCGTTTATTCCCACCGGCTGACCATCCACCTGATCAGTAACTTCAAAGATAAACTCCATGTCCGTATCCGTCAAATTCGATACCGCAAAGGTAATCTGGTCACCGGATTGGTTCATAAGTGGTGTCGTTACAAACGCTTCCGAAGCATTTACAAAAGTATCTACATACCCCCAGAGATATACATTGGTATAATAATGAACTTTATTTTTTTGATTCGTACAGAGGAAGATCTCATCCTCCTCTTCAAAATCTATGGCAGCTTCCCCTGTCAGCGGAGAAGCAAGCCAGCCCTCGCCCAGCGAAGATGTCGCATTGGTAAGATTGCTGCCGGTCTCATCCGGGCCATCACTCTCCAGGGGATAACTTTTTTTAACCGTACCTTCTGCGTCCCTGACCTCAAAAAAAAGAGAGGCTTTATTGTTTTTATTTTCCGTGGTTGACCAGTCTTCTACATTTATCATCAGAGAAGCGCCAAACACATTTCCACTCTTGCCAGTTTTCACATAGTCCGTGATATTCATAGAAATTCCATTGGCTTCATCTTCTACTGTTGATGTATACTGCATGGATCTTAACTGATTCACCAACTTTCCACTGGCATATGCACGGTAAGATCGAAGGAGCGTTGAATTTATATTTCCCAACTCATGATAAAGAAATCCAACAGCCCCTTGTGGAACCACGGAATCTTCCATTATCTCCGCAGATTCTGCATGCCCCTCGGCTTGGTTTGCAGTCTGGCTGATCTCCGCATAACTCATTTCCTGATGCCAGTATACGGAAACACCAGTAATGATCAGTACCAGTGCACAAATAAGACCAATCAGACGTTTTTGTCTCTTTGCCTTCATTTTCAGTGTTCCTCCTTTATTCAAATTGTATATTTCAGCTTAATACTTTTTTTAACAGCTTAAACAACTTCTCCACGTCGATCGGCTTTGCCAGGTGTCCATTCATGCCACTCTTTAAAGCCTCTCTTTTGTCTTCCTCAAACGCATTGGCAGTCATCGCAAAGATTGGTATCGATGACAGTTTTGTATTTTCCAGCTTCCGGATCGCTTTCGTAGCTTCGTAGCCGTTCATCACTGGCATCTTGACATCCATGAGAATTAACTGATAATAATCTGGTTCCGAGTTTGTCAGCATATCCAGGGCAATCTGTCCATTTCCTGCCACCTCAACACTGATTCCGGCCTCTTCTAATATCGCTACGGCAATTTCCTGATTCAGCTCATTATCCTCAACCAGAAGGAGCCTTCCTGTCGGGAGATCCTCTGTCTCTTCTTCTTCTTCCATATCTTCTGCATTTATAACAGAATTCAAACAACTGCTGAGCTCCGACATAAACAACGGTTTACTGCAAAATGCCGTAACACCGGCTTCCTTCGCTTCACTCTCGATCTCCGACCAGTCATATGCCGTCAGCACAATAACCGGCACATCTTCTCCCATCTCTTTCCGGATTCTCCGGGTGACTTCGATACCGTTCATATCAGGAAGCAGCCAGTCAATGATGTATACACTGTAGCGGTCTCCACGCATAGACGCCTGGCGGGTGCGCAACACTGCTTCCTTTCCCGATAAGGTCCATTCTGCCCGCAGCCCAAGCTGCCCCAGCATAAAGGAGACATTGTCGCACGTATCAAAATCATCATCTACAACCAGCGCCCTGCAGTTTTTGAGCTCTGGGATTTCCTGATAGATTTTTGTTTCGGAACTGAGACGGAAAGTAAAGGAAACAGTAAATTCAGTCCCTACTCCCTGCTCACTCTTAACATCAATCGTACCGTTCATCATATCTACGATATTTTTTGTGATCGCCATTCCCAGACCAGCCCCTTCGATTCCGCTGATAGTCGTCGTTCTTTCTCTCTCAAATGGCTCAAAAATATGTAATACAAAATCCTCACTCATACCGATGCCGGTATCTTTTATACTAAACTCATAATTGGCATAACCTGCTGGTGCCCCAGGCTTTTCTGTCACTCTCACGCTGACGATACCACCCGCTGTCGTATACTTGACAGCATTGCTCAGCAGATTTAAAAGTACTTGGTTTAACCGCAGCTTATCGCAGTATATCTCTTCATTTATGACATCCACAGCATCCAGGTACAGCTCCAGCTGTTTGGCGCGGATGTCGGACTGCAGAATGTTACGCAGTTCATGTAGAATATCCGGCAGGCTGCAGAGCTTCTCCTCCAGACGCATCTTACCGCTTTCAATCCGGCTCATATCCAGAACATCATTGATCAGACTCAACAGATGATTTCCCGATGTCATAATCTTCTTAAGATATTCTTCTACCTGCTCCTTCTGCTCGATATGAGTGATTGCCAGAGCTGTAAAGCCAATAATTGCATTCATCGGAGTACGGATGTCATGAGACATATGGGAAAGAAATACACTCTTTGCCTTGCTTGCCTGATTTGCCTGCAGAAGGGCATCCTCCAGCAGATTTTTCTGCTCCATCTCATTGCGGATCTCCTCGTCCACACTGTGAAACCCGAGAACAATACCGTGGTTTTTATCCCATGTTCCCGCACGTACCACCTTTAACTGGAAATACTTGATCTTACCCTCTTTCAAAATACGGTAATTCACGGAGTACATCTTCTTTCCTTCCAGCTCCTTTATGAGCTGTTCTCTGGAAGAAGCCTCTCTCAGCATATCTCTGTCGTCCTCATGCACAAAATCCTCTATGTACTGCGTCATGTTCTCTTCCAGAGAATGTTTCTCATCAAAAGCATCTGCAAACATATTTTCATCATTTCGTACCTGGAATCCCATTCCGGTATCAAGATCAAAGAAGCAGACAAGATTATAATCGATACTCAGCGCCTGCACCAGTTCCTGCTGACGCTTTTCCTTTTTCTTTTCCTGTAGCTTCTGGGCTGTACAATCCAGAAGAAAACGCTGATAAACATGTTTGCCGTCTTCCTCCAATAATTTGATATTGCCCATGATATGTAAAATTTCCCCATTTTTATGTTGCACACGGTACTCTACAGCAACAATATCTCCCACTTCTTTCAGTTCCCTGATGGATTCCAGAAGCTTCGTTCTATCTTCTTCTAAAACAGAGGGAGCTACCATATCAAATCCCTCTGCCTCCAATTCCTCCTTGGAATCGTATCCCAGAATCTTGAGTGCCGCCCGGTTGACGCTGAGAATCTGCTTTCCATCCTCTGAATGAAGCATCACACCACAGTCGATGGAAGTGAAAATCTTTTCCAAAGACTCGTTTTTTTGGATGATCTCCTGCTCATACTCCCGCTCTTTTGTCACATCGATGGCGACACCCACCGTTCCCATTACACTGCCATCCACATTGTATAATGGTGATTTGTAGGTGGTAAGCTGCCGCATACCCTCTCCGGTTTTGATGGTCTCTTCTGATACGTAAGTTTTCTTCTTTGTCATAACCTCACGCTCGGATTCAATGCATGCAGGGTCATCTTCCTCAACATCCCAGATATATGCGTGACGGCGTCCTTCCACCTGTTCTTTGGTCTTGCCCACCGTCTGGCAAAAACTGTCATTCACCTTCTCATGAACGCCATCTTTATCCTTATACCAGATCAGATTGGGCACATTGTTGATCGTCGCCTCCAGATAATGACTTGTCTCCCAAAAATCCCTACTCATTTTATAAGTCTGCTGCCATCTCAGGAACCGGAAATGAATCTCCTCATCTGACAGCGGCAGAGTCCATATATCCGTAATCTCTGAAAGATTGTCTGACAGAACCTGAACCTGTTCCTTGTCCGCAAGCAGAATGATTTCAGCATCCTCTTTCCTTTTTGAAGTCAACATCTGCAAGGTTTCCTTTGCATCCATTCCCTGTAAGCTGACCATGATCACATCCGCCTGGGCTGTCAGCTTCTCTTCCGGCCTGTCACTTTCCGAGAATTCATGGGTAAATGGTACAAGCGGGGACATTTCCTTTGCGATCTCAAAGGCTCTGCACGGATGACCTGCAAAATAAAAATGAATATGGCAATGATACATCTTCTTCCCTCCTGTATTGCTGATAATTGTTACACTTTAATAAAATACGCAACATCTTTATATTGATATATTAATATTCTTCATGATACATGTCAATATGAGAAATGATATAACCTTATTATAACATTATCGAGCAAAAAACTCCAGTATGATTCTATGAAAAGCAACATAAAAGGGACCCGATCTTTCAAAATCCTTCCAGTTTAGATGCAATATGCAGCATAAAGTGGAACGGTCTTTTTTCCATCTTCAAAGCCAAAGTTCTTTGTAGAGAGTTTTATCGCATAGTCTGCTTGTAAGTTTCCATATAGAGGATGTCATCTGCTACTAAATCCTTTTTAGCCAAGAGCAGCCCCATGTCCGATACATAAATCTTAAACGCGTCAATATCACGGTAATTCTCAAGTGGCTTTTTGCTTTGCTCCACTTTATATACCTGTGACGCGATACCCGACAGGCAGAGCCATTCAATGGCATTTAATCCGCATTATATGCCAGAAACACTGCAATACTTACTTTTTCACTTGATTATTCTCACCATACCGTATAACCTTATGGATCATTTTCGCTGCCTCTGTAGGGGTATCGGTGGGGAAGTTGCGTATGGGGAATTGTCCTGAGAAATAGGGGTTCCCTCCTGCACGCAGGATATTATCCACTAGCTCATCCATTCCAGATACTCTAGAACATATTGCTGACCAACCCAGAAATATCCCCTTCATTCATACTGACGATTACAAGCCCCCGTTCTATTTCCTCTTTTAAAATTCTGTGCAGTCTTTTTTCAGCTTATAACTACATTTCTCAATTCGTTAATTACTATTTTCCCAGTGCATTTAACAGTTCTCGCAAGCTAGGCCTATTTTCAGGTACTTCATTCAACATTTCAATAAGTACAATTCTCAAAACATCGTCTATTTCTAATTCATCCATTGTTTCTATGTTACCGGCATCCTCAATTACGGAACCTGTAATAATGTACAATATTGTTTTTGCTAATGAATATATATCTGCTTTCTCCCAATCTACTCCTAATCCCATATTTGAATTTAATACCTCTGGTGCAAAAAATTGATTAATATTTTTATTCCGAACTTTCTTCTCAACATTTTGAAACACCGTAAATGCAGCATTAGCAGAGTCTTTGGCACAATCAAATTTTGCTAACAACGTCTTATATTTTCCCCTAATATTAAAGATATAAAATGCATCTGGGTTTATATTTCTATGATAAAGTGGTGTTTCATAATTATGTATAGACTCTACTCCTCTACATAAGCCAGTAATTATTTCTACCTTTTGTTGCGTATTAATACCCAAAACAAATTCCTTTGTAAGTCTTAACGGTTTGCTAGGTAAAGAATATACCTGAAATCTGTAATCACCATTGCTACTGGTTATATTTT
The DNA here is from genome assembly GCA_947369165.1 of uncultured Lachnoclostridium sp. Classification (GTDB taxonomy): domain Bacteria; phylum Bacillota; class Clostridia; order Lachnospirales; family Lachnospiraceae; genus Eubacterium_F. The sequence goes on along the minus strand of CANBKJ010000071.1, from coordinate 978 downwards.
CTGTTTGCCTAATAACATTGGATGGGTCTTCGAGATTGTCTTCCCAAAGTTTATTTATAATATCGATATCCCTTCTTTGCCCCTTACTTATGCAGTCTAAATCATTGGAGAAAATATAATATGCCATTTTCCCCCTTTTTTCTTTTATAAAAAGAGATTTTCCAACATCAAGTATTAGCCCCATCTTATCAGCCACTTGCTTATGAACAGGGATATAATCTCTTATGGGAGCCAATGTACTATCATATTTCTTGGATACTCCATAAAATATACAAAGGAAATCATGGAACGAACCAATTACTCGAAAGCAGTTTTCCTTGTTGGCAACATATTTTTTATTCAATGACACATTCTCATGCGAGCTCTCGCTACCAAACGCATATAAAAAGCGTATAAAGGTCTTAAATTTTCTTATTATCTCGTATTCACACGAGGTATTTCTCACAAATGAATACTTCAAAAGCATATTTGAAAATTCTAGTTCTCTGCCGTTGCACAAACTAATAATTATATTCTTATAATTAACAACTGATGCTGGTTGTTTTATCTCCGACACAATTTGTTCTTTTATGGTCACTATATCAATATCTTTGAAATTTTCCTGCTCTTTACGTTTTTTTGCCTCTTCATATAAAGCAAATGCTTCAAACGCTATTCTTATCTTATGAGCAAAATCCATATAATCAAATTTAAAATTTTTTTCAGCTTCATAAAATTTCTCGAACAGTTCCTCGTTCTGAGTAACATCATAAATGAATGAGAAATTTCCCATCGGTATTTTATCGTCATCAATCTGTAAATATGCCATCGTCTCACTCCTTTACAGTGTTATATTCATTCTGTTCGAAAGATTACTCTTCATCTGCTTTATAGCTTCCTTTGACTCTGTGTAATAACCTGTTTCCTGTCTGAATCCTCTATTCGGATCTCCCTTAAAAGAAAGCCAATTAAAACTTGTTATGACCATATATTCATTAT
>CANBKJ010000070.1 GCA_947369165.1 uncultured Lachnoclostridium sp. | reverse complement strand
AGCGTTAAATAGAGTAGAGAAAAACCCAGAGCAGAAAATACGAAAGTATGTCCCCCGCAGGACCAGGCGTCGATGCAAATAAATTTGCCCGGTCGCCTGGTCCTGTGGGGGGGAGTGCTTCGCACTCTTTCTGCTCTGGGTTTTTCATGTCTGCTTAACTTTTCTAAATACAAAAAAAGTGCCAATTTTATATTGACACCGCTCTACAACTGTGGTAAGATGGAATATACAGTATTGTGGTAAATTAGGAGTATTAGCCCTATGTAAATTCATTATAGCACAGTTCTGTAAAAAAAACAAGGAGTGAAATCATCAATGGAGAAAAACAGAATACGTCCTGTCAAAGTGGGCAAAGGCGTCAGAATGAGTTACTCAAAGCAAAAAGAAGTATTGGAGATGCCAAACCTCATTGCGGTTCAGACAGATTCATACAAATGGTTTTTGGAAGAAGGTTTAAATGAAGTTTTTCGTGATATTTCCCCGATTTCGGATTACAACGGGAATCTCAGCCTTGAATTTGTAAGTTTCGAGCTGTGCAGAGATGATGTGAAATATTCTATTGAGGCCTGTAAGGAACGGGATGCCACATACGCTGCTCCGCTGAAGGTGAAGGTAAGGCTTCACAATAAAGAAACAGAAGAGATCAGTGAGCATGATATTTTCATGGGTGATCTGCCGCTTATGACTGCTACGGGAACCTTTGTGATCAATGGTGCAGAGCGTGTTATCGTAAGCCAGCTGGTTCGTTCTCCTGGTATTTATTACGGAATTGCTCATGATAAAATTGGTAAGGAACTGTATTCTTCCACGGTCATTCCAAACCGTGGTGCATGGCTGGAATATGAGACGGACTCCAACGATATTTTCTATGTGCGTGTAGACCGTAACCGTAAGGTGCCGATCACTGTGCTGATCCGCGCCCTTGGTGTGGGGACCAATCAGGAAATTCTCGATCTTTTTGGTGAGGAGCCAAAGATCGTCGCCAGCTTTGCAAAGGATGCCTCTGAAAATTATCAGGATGGTCTTCTGGAGCTGTATAAAAAACTTCGGCCAGGCGAGCCATTGTCTGTGGACAGCGCAGAAAGTCTGATCAACAGCATGTTCTTTGATGTGAGACGTTATGATCTGGCAAAGGTTGGACGCTATAAATTCAATAAAAAACTTGCGTTCCGCAACCGCATCACCGGTTTTACCCTGGCAGAAGATGTGGTAGATGTGATGACGGGTGAAGTTGTGGCTGAAGCAGGAACGGTAATTTCTGAGGAAAAAGCGACAGAGATCCAGAACACAGCGGTTCCTTTTGTGATGATACAGACAGAGGAACGGGTTGTAAAAATACTCTCCAATATGATGGTTGATTTACATGCATTTTTACCAAATGCAGATAAAAAAGAGTTAGGTGTGACAGAAGATGTATACTATCCACGTCTGAAAGAGATTATGGATGAGTATACGACAGATGAAGAAAGATACGAAGCAATCAAAAAGAACATAGCAGATTTAATACCGAAACATATTACGAAAGAAGACATTTTTGCTTCGATCAATTATAATATGCACCTTGAGTATGGTGTGGGAAATGACGACGATATTGATCATTTGGGCAACCGCCGCATCCGTGCGGTGGGAGAACTTCTACAGAATCAGTACCGTATCGGTCTGTCCCGTATGGAAAGAGTGGTTCGTGAGCGTATGACGACGCAGGATGTGGCTACAATTTCTGCCCAGTCGCTGATCAACATTAAGCCGGTGACGGCAGCAGTGAAGGAGTTTTTTGGAAGTTCACAGTTGTCACAGTTCATGGATCAGAACAATCCATTGTCTGAGCTGACACACAAGAGACGTCTGTCCGCCCTGGGACCAGGCGGTCTTTCCAGAGACCGTGCTGGATTTGAGGTACGTGACGTGCATTATTCCCACTACGGAAGAATGTGTCCTATCGAGACACCGGAAGGTCCGAACATCGGTTTGATTAACTCCCTTGCTTCCTATGCCAGAATTAATGAGTATGGATTTGTAGAGGCTCCGTACCGCAAGGTGGATAAGAGTGATCCAGAGAATCCGGTGGTTACCGATGAAGTTATATATATGACCGCAGACGAAGAGGACAGATATCATGTGGCGCAGGCGAATGAGGCGCTGGATGAGGATGGACATTTCGTGCGTAAAAATATATCGGGACGTTTCAGAGAAGAGACCTCTGAGTTCCAGAGAAGTAAGATTGATTATATGGATGTGTCGCCTAAGATGGTATTTTCCGTGGCGACAGCGATGATCCCGTTCCTGGAGAACGACGATGCGAACCGCGCCCTGATGGGGTCCAACATGCAGCGTCAGGCAGTTCCTCTTCTTGTGACAGAGGCACCGGCCGTGGGTACAGGTATGGAGATGAAAGCGGCGGTGGACTCCGGAAACTGCGTGGTGGCAGAGGAAGGCGGTATCATCGAGCGCGCTGAATCAAACCGCATTTTGATTAAGAAAAAAGATGGAAACAAAGATGAATACAAGCTTGCAAAATTTGTCCGCAGTAACCAGGGAACCTGTATGAACCAGAGACCAATCGTTTCCAAAGGAGATGAAGTTGAGAAAGGACAGGTTATCGCTGACGGACCTTCTACTTCCGGCGGGGAGATCGCCCTCGGTAAGAACCCTCTGATCGGATTTATGACCTGGGAGGGTTATAACTACGAGGATGCGGTACTTTTGAGTGAGCGGCTGGTACAGGAGGATGTTTATACTTCCGTTCATATTACGGAATACGAGACGGAGGCCAGAGATACCAAACTGGGACCAGAAGAAATTACCAGAGATGTGCCGGGAGTCGGTGATGACGCGCTGAAAGACCTGAATGAGCAGGGTATCATCCGTATCGGTGCAGAGGTTCGTGCCGGTGATATCCTTGTGGGTAAGGTGACACCAAAAGGTGAGACAGAGCTGACCGCAGAGGAGAGGCTTCTCCGTGCGATCTTCGGGGAAAAGGCGAGAGAGGTAAGAGATACTTCCCTGCGTGTTCCTCACGGTGAGTTTGGTATCGTTGTGGATGCCAAAGTATTTACAAGGGACAATGGAGATGAACTTTCACCGGGCGTCAATAAGACTGTTCGTATCTATATTGCACAGAAGAGAAAGATCCAGGTAGGAGATAAGATGGCAGGACGTCACGGAAACAAAGGTGTGGTTTCCCGCGTGCTTCCGGTAGAAGATATGCCGTTTCTGCCAAATGGACGTCCTCTGGATATTGTGCTGAATCCGCTGGGCGTGCCTTCCCGAATGAACATTGGACAGGTGCTGGAGATTCATCTGAGTCTTGCTGCCAAGGCGCTGGGCTTTAATGTGGCGACGCCGGTATTTGACGGAGCCAACGAGATCGATATTATGGATACACTTAAGCTCGCCAACGATTATGTCAATACCCCGCTGGATGAGTTTGAAGAGAAATACAAAGATATTCTTGATCCGGAGGTTATGCAGTATCTTCTTGAAAATGAGGAATACCGCAAGGAGTGGGCAGGAGTGCCGATCAAGGAAGACGGAAAGGTTCAGCTTCGTGATGGCCGGACCGGAGAATTCTTTGATGGAGAGGTAACGATCGGATTCATGCATTACCTCAAGCTTCACCATCTGGTAGATGATAAGATCCATGCCCGTTCTACCGGACCGTACTCACTGGTTACCCAGCAGCCGCTGGGTGGTAAGGCGCAGTTCGGAGGACAGCGTTTTGGAGAGATGGAAGTTTGGGCGCTGGAGGCATATGGTGCCGCCTACACGCTTCAGGAAATCCTTACTGTCAAATCCGATGATGTGGTTGGACGTGTGAAGACCTACGAGGCGATTATCAAAGGAGATAATATTTCCGATCCGGGTATTCCGGAATCCTTCAAGGTGCTTTTGAAGGAGCTTCAGTCCCTGGCACTGGATGTAACGGTTCTGGATGAGAATGGCGAAGAAATCCAGATGACAGAGACTGTAGAGGAAGGTACTGTCGAAGATGTATCCGGCCTGATAGAGGGAGATAAGTTTGAACTTCAGGAAGAATCCTTTGAGAGTGCAGGCTTTAGAGAAGCTGAGCTGGAGGATCTGGATGATGACAGCAGCATTGGAGTCGCAGAAGAGTTTTAAGAATTGGAGGAAGGAATATGCCACAGGTAAGTGATGTTATACAGGAATCATTAACATACGATAAAATAAAGATCAAACTTGCTTCTCCAAGTAAGATTCGTGAGTGGTCCAGAGGAGAGGTGAAAAAACCGGAAACCATCAACTATAGAACTCTGAAGCCGGAAAAAGACGGTTTGTTCTGCGAGAAGATTTTCGGTCCAAGCAAGGACTGGGAGTGTCATTGTGGTAAATATAAAAAAGTTCGTTATAAAGGCGTAGTCTGCGACAGATGTGGAGTAGAAGTAACCAAATCCAGTGTCCGCAGGGAGCGCATGGGACATATCGAGCTGGCGGCGCCGGTATCCCACATCTGGTACTTTAAGGGGATTCCAAGCCGTATGGGCCTGATCCTTGATATTTCCCCGAAGGTATTAGAAAAAGTGCTGTATTTTGCAGCATATATCGTACTGGAATCCGATGTGAAAGAAGTACAGGTAAAGCAGGTGCTCTCTGAGCAGGAATACCAGAAAGCAAGAGAAGATTTTGGCGATACTTTCCGTGTGGGAATGGGAGCAGAATCAATTCAGGAGCTGCTGCAGAGGATCGATCTGGAGGAGGAATCCAAGGAACTGAAGGCAGATCTTAAGACCTCCACCGGACAAAAACGTGCCCGTATCATCAAGAGACTGGAGGTCATTGAGGCATTCCGTGAGTCCGGCAATAAACCGGACTGGATGATCCTTACGGTGATCCCGGTGATTCCGCCGGATCTCCGGCCGATGGTACAGCTGGATGGTGGACGTTTTGCCACCTCAGATATGAATGATCTGTACCGTCGTATCATCAACCGTAACAACCGTCTGAAAAGGCTTTTGGAACTGGGCGCACCGGATATCATTGTGCGGAATGAAAAACGTATGCTTCAGGAAGCAGTGGATGCGCTGATTGACAACGGACGCCGTGGACGTCCGGTGACAGGACCGGGTAACCGTGCCCTGAAATCTCTGTCAGATATGCTCAAAGGAAAGCAGGGACGTTTCCGTCAGAACCTTCTTGGTAAGCGTGTGGATTATTCGGGGCGTTCTGTTATCGTGGTAGGGCCGGAGCTCAAGATCTATCAGTGTGGTCTGCCGAAGGAAATGGCGATTGAGCTGTTTAAGCCTTTTGTTATGAAGGAACTGGTGGCAAATGGAACCGCCCACAATATAAAAAATGCTAAGAAAATGGTTGAGAAACTGGAGCCGGCTGTATGGGATATCTTAGAGCAGGTGATCAAAGAGCATCCTGTTATGCTGAACCGTGCTCCTACACTTCACCGTCTCGGTATTCAGGCATTTGAGCCGACATTGGTAGAAGGTAAGGCGATCAAACTGCATCCGCTGGTATGTACCGCGTTTAATGCTGACTTTGACGGAGACCAGATGGCTGTGCATCTTCCACTCTCAGTGGAAGCCCAGGCGGAGTGTCGTTTTCTGCTGCTCTCACCAAACAATCTGCTGAAACCGTCGGATGGCGGTCCTGTGGCAGTGCCTTCTCAGGATATGGTACTTGGTATCTATTATCTGACCCAGGAAAGACCAGGAGCAAAGGGAGAAGGAAAAGCATTCCGCAATATGAATGAGGCTCTTGTTGCATATGAAAACCATGAAATCACACTTCACGCAAAGATCAAGGTAAGACGTGAGGGTATCAATAAAAAGGGAGAGAAAGAGACCCGTATCATCGAGTCCACTCTCGGACGGTTTATTTTCAATGAGATCATTACCCAGGATCTCGGATTTGTGGACCGTGAAAAGGACGAGAATTTCCTGAAGCTGGAGGTGGATTTCCACGTAGGAAAGAAACAGCTGAAGCAGATTCTTGAAAAATGTATCAATAATCATGGCGCTACGAGAACGGCGGAAACACTGGATGCCATCAAGTCACTGGGGTATAAATTCTCCACCAGAGCTGCGATGACGGTATCCATCTCGGATATGGAAGTGCCGGAAGCGAAAAAGACGATTCTGGCAGATGCTGAGGCGACAGTGGAAGACATCTCCAGGAATTTCCGGCGTGGACTGCTCACCGAGGAAGAGCGCTATAAGGCAGTTATTGAGACCTGGAAGAATGCCGATGACGATATCACAGAGGCGCTTCTGACAGGCCTGGATGAATATAACAATATCTTTATGATGGCGGACTCCGGAGCCCGTGGGTCTGACAAGCAGATCAAACAGCTTGCCGGAATGCGTGGGCTGATGGCAGATACGTCGGGACGTACCATCGAGCTTCCTATCAAGTCAAATTTCCGTGAAGGTCTTGACGTACTGGAGTACTTCATTTCCGCCCACGGTGCCCGCAAGGGACTCTCTGATACCGCGCTGCGTACAGCGGACTCCGGATATCTGACGAGACGTCTGGTAGACGTATCCCAGGATCTGATTATCCGTGAGACAGACTGCTGTGAGGGCCAGGACGAGATACCGGGTATGTGGATCAGCGCCTTTATGGATGGAAAAGAAGTTATCGAGACATTAGAGGAAAGAATTACCGGACGCTATGCCTGTGAAAGTATGTATGATGATGAGGGAAACCTGATCGTGAAGGCAAATCATATGATCACACCAAAGCGTGCCGCGAGAATTGTGAATACAAAAGCGATCATCGATGCTGGAGATAAGGCGAAGGTGAAGATTCGTACGATCCTTACCTGTAAATCCCATATCGGTATCTGTGCAAAATGCTACGGCTCCAACATGGCAACCGGTGAGCCGGTGCAGGTGGGCGAAGCCGTGGGAATCATCGCTGCACAGTCCATCGGAGAGCCGGGTACACAGCTTACGATGCGTACCTTCCATACTGGTGGTGTGGCAGGAGACGATATCACACAGGGTCTTCCCCGTGTGGAGGAGCTGTTCGAGGCGAGAAAGCCAAAGGGACTTGCGATCATTTCCGAATTTGGCGGCAAGGTAACTCTGAGAGATACCAAGAAAAAACGTGAAGTTATCATCAGTGATGACAAGACCGGCCAGACAAAGGCATATCTCATTCCTTACGGTTCCCGTATTAAGGTAATGGATGGTCAGGAGTTAGAGGCAGGCGATGAACTGACAGAGGGTAGTGTCAATCCTCATGACATCCTGAAGATCAAAGGCGTCCGCGCCGTTCAGGATTACATGCTCCGCGAGGTACAGCGTGTATACCGCCTGCAGGGTGTTGAGATCAATGACAAGCATATCGAAGTGATTGTTCGTCAGATGCTTAAGAAGGTTCGGGTTGAGAACAATGGAGATTCGGATTTCCTTCCGGGCACACTGGTAGACACTCTGGAATTTGATGATAAGGTTGAGGAACTGGGAGAAAAGGGAATGGAAGTGCCAGAGGGTAAGCAGATCATTCTCGGTATCACGAAAGCCTCCCTTGCTACGAATTCCTTCCTGTCGGCAGCGTCCTTCCAGGAGACGACGAAAGTGCTTACGGATGCAGCGATCAAAGGAAAAGTAGATCCGCTGATCGGTCTGAAAGAAAATGTTATTATCGGTAAGCTGATCCCGGCGGGAACGGGTATGAAACGTTACCGCAACATCGGGCTTCACAGTGACCTGGTAGACAGTCTGGAGCCACCGGAACCGGTCTTTGAAGAAGAGGTCGTGAAGGAGGCCGATGAAGATGATATACAGAATGATGCAGCGATGACGGATGAAACCGAAGCGCTTTTTATGACAGAGGAATTGGATGAAGGTATTTTTGCCGAAGAGGAAGAACTGATTCCACTGGATGAGTAAGATTAAGAAAATTAAAGAATATCCCCCCGGTTTGGTCGCTGGAAGGTGACGGAATTGGGGGATTTTTTTTCGTTGGTTGAAAGGATTGATTATACTAATAGTTCCTATGAACCTTACCTTTTACGTGTTTTAAAAATTGGAGGAATATGTTACACTGCCTAATGCAACTATATTGAAATTTTTTAGAACTAAAAAAGTAGAGGGAAAAAAAATGAAAAACCAATGGAAAAAATTAGTGACTTCTATGTTGATTGTTTGTCTGCTGTTTAACGGTATATTGGTAGCAGGCACAAGAGATGTAAAAGCGGAGCAGGCGATAGGGAAGAACACTGACGCTGATATGTCAGAGGAATATGATGTAAAGCTGACTTATGATGTCAATAGCACATGGGATGGTCACAGTAATGTCGAAGTGAAGCTTACCAATATCCTGGAGGAGAAGATCGAGGATTGGGAAATAAAGATTCCTGTCGATTTTGAGATCGAAAATATCTGGAATGCCAAGGTAGTCTCTGAACAGGATAATGAGTATGTAATACACAATGCGGACTGGAATCAAGATATAGATGTAAAAGGCAGCGTGTCATTTGGGATGACGGTTCGCAGCGAAACGAAAATAGAACTGCCAGAATATTGTACCGTGAACAGAATATGTATAAGTGTTGAAGAGGAAAATTATAAATTAGAATATATAGAATACAGCAGCTGGGAAGATAAAGTTAATGGAAAGATTACTATTACTAATACAAGCGATGCGCGGATTGAGGATTGGAGCCTTATGCTGGATGGCAATTTCCAGATCGAAAGTATCTGGAATGCTGCCATTACTGAAAGATTTGAAGAGGAAGACGAGCAGGATACATATTATTATGACCTTGAAAATGCCGTGCATAACCAAAATATTGAATCCGGGCAATGTGTGGAATTTGGGTTTATCGCAAAATGTCAGGATAAATTAAAGATTACAAATCATGAGTTATTTGAAATGGGGATGATTTCAGAAGATTATATGGAAGAGGATGTGGAAGATGAACCGGATTATGGGGAAGATGAATTTGTATACGATGCGGACTTCTTTGATTCCCTTGAAGAATATTATGCTTATCTGAACAGTATCATGCCAAAGAAAAATTCTCCTGCTAAAAGCAGAGCTTTGCAGATGACCCCGGAAATAAAACCACAGCCGACGCCAGTAACGACATTAGCCCCAACACCGACACCAATTTCAGCTACTATAAAACATGAATTGATGTTTAATGGTACTGAGGGTAATAAAGCTGTTCAGAATTATCTTCCATTATCAAATGGAATCTATACAATGCAGCGCAATGGTGACGATGTGGTATTAAGGAAGGGTAAACTGGAAGAAAAGGGGTATAGTTCCTTTGTAAAAAAGACAGATATGATTGGATTTGCCCATGGTGATACCTTTGAACAATTTTTTGTAAAAGGTCAAGAATATTATCTTTTGTCAGGTAATGTTCGTAAAGAAAAGGGCTTAGGAACAGATTTAGTAATTATGCAAAAAAAGAAATTTGACAAGTTTATTAAAGAGGACAATTTCAAATTTAAAAAAAATAGCAATTTGTATCTTCAGATGTCTAAATTAGCGTATGCGAATAAGAGTGGCAGAAACAATGGCAAGTCAGTAACCCGGGTGGCAGGGGCACTTACAGCAGATGGTTCCACGCTGGTTATGTGGAAGCAACTGACAGAAAAAAAGGGAAAACGCATGGAACTTAGTCTCTATGATATGAAGAAGATCAGAAAGATTATAGGTGGAAAATTTGAGAAGACATTGTCCTTTGGTGGAAAACTGAAAAAAGAGTTGAAAAAAGCATGTATTGGCTCAATTCAAAAACATTATTACCAGGATGATATATCAAAACGTCTGTTACATCCCTATACATCTTTTCAGTCGCTGGATATAGAAAAAAATGGAGGTGGATGGAAGGTTTATATAACTGGTGGATGTGAAGGGGCTAATAATCCTTTGACTATTACCAGAATGGATGTCCGCCGGAAGGGAAAAAGCATTCATTACAACGCTTTTCGGGAGTTTGTCTTCCTGCCAGCTCTTTTGGGACAGAATAACTCAGTTAATCCAAAATTTGAGTTAGAGGGATGCCATGTGGTGGGAAATAATCTGGATTTTGGTGTTGTGGCAAAAAATGAATCTGAAGTGAAGCAATATATTGCCTATGTTCCATTAAACTCGATTCAGAGGCCGCTGATAGAAAAATAAGAATATAAATCTGGAACAGAGAAACACGTAATAAAAGACGGTATGAACGAGGGAAGAGAAAAATGTTTTTGTTGACTGCTTCATTAGCTTTTTTCTCTTCGTCTTGTTTCATACGCTGTGGGATGGAGTTATTATGAAAAAAAGCATATTTACATTTTTATGTTTGTTGTTTGGGGTCTGCCTTACACTAACCATAAAACAAACCGCCGATGCAAAAGGGCATATCCGATATAATTTATCAGAGGATGGAGTACTTTCCTTTTATGGGAAAGGGGAATTAAAACGTGCTGATTATTTACTCAGTATTGAAAAAGATTGTATAAAAAAGATTGTTATTGGGGAGGGAATTACGTCATTGGGAAAAAACTCGTTTACATATTTTCCAAATGCCAAAAAAGTGATTCTTCCCTCATCTTTAAAAAAAATTGGAGACAATGTATTTTCTTACATGTCATCAATGAAAACAATTAAAGTACCGAATTTAGTAATAAGTATCGGAAAAGGTGCATTTAGCGACTGTGATTTATTGAAAAAGTTGGTTCTTCCGGATTCGGTAACAAGTATCGGAAAAGGTGCATTTAGTGACTGTGATTCTTTAAAAAAGCTGGTTCTCCCAGCCTCTCTGAAATCATGGAAAAAAGGTATTGCTCAGAATTGTCCCAGTCTCAGCACGGTCGTAAACCGCTCCAAAGTATCCTGTCATCTTGACGATTGCCGGGGATGGCGTATCTGGAAGGTAAATAGTAAAAAAACCAGGGTGCTCCCGAAAAAGAAGACAGCCAGAGCCAGGGGAAAGAAAATACCTATTACATATGACCTTGCAGGGGGAAAAAGAACCGGAAAACTGCCAAAATATTATGAATATGGTACAAAACTGACACTTCCCCCCAACATCAAAAGAAGTGGTTATGAGCTTTTATGCTGGTATAGTGAAGAGCGGTATAAAACCCTTTATCCGGCGGCGTATCCATTGTATTATATAGATCACAATAGTCTTTTATATATGGAAGAGCAAGAGGAAGAAAATAAAAGGCTGGAAGAAATAAGACTGACTCCCTGCTGGTTTAAGTTTGAGATTCAGAATAGTAAAGAGGGAACGGTCCAGATTTATCTGGATGGCAGTAAGAACCCTTTGGACATCTTTATGTATGAGGTTCGGTATTCGGAGTTTGAAGATATGTCATCTGCACATAGTCAAAATCTCTTAGGTGCCAAGGATAACAAAGTAATGGGGGAGATAACGAATCTGGATAGGGGAAAAACATATTATTTTGAATTTAGGACATGGGAAGATCATCAAAGTGAAATAGATTCCTGGATGGGGAAGAGAAAAATCCTGGTGAACTAAAGAGTAGAATTGGAGGCAGCTTATGAGCCATTATAATAATGTATTAGCATTTATGTCTGTGTTAGTTATAATTTTTTGTACTTCATGTGTCTCAAATGAGGAAATTTCTAAAACTTCAAATACAACAGTATTGGAAAAAGATACCTATGTATGCCGGGAAATTGCTCATCCTAAAAATAATAAAGCGAGTGATTTGGGCTGGGGGGAATCTATGGTAAATAGTCCCAGTTCATTTACTATAATGGCGGGGGCATTTCCCGCAGCAGGTGTAAGCCATTGTACCAAATATGAGTATTTATCAGGTAAATGGGATAAGTTGCAGATTCCTGTAACAACGGGAGAGGATATTTTAACGGCTTTTTACAAAAGTGAATCAGGCAAATTGTATGGCAGAGTCGTGAACAGATCAACAAAAGTATATGCTGCTGATGAGGAGGGAAATCGAAGAGATAGTGAAGAGTTTGAGGAAGCTTTTTTATATCTTATTAATGAAGAAGACGGATCTGCTGAGAAAATGCCTGTTAAAAAGTGGAAAGGAATTGAATTTATTGATAACTTAGAGTGGGAGGGGGTTATCAAAGACCAGTATTCCATTTTTTATGATTATGATAATAAAATAATGTATGCTTATGATTTGGTAAATCAAAAAGTGGCAGAAAGCTGGGAAGATGTTGCATTAAAAGATGTATGTGCCACGGATGAAGGGATATATGGAATCAATTCGTCAGATACCACACAGATTAGTTTTTTGAGGCTGGGAGTGGAAGAACCGGAAGAATTAATTTTACCGGGGATCCGCAAGGCGGTTGCTGTGGATGTGGTTGATGAAATGGTATTTATATTAGCGCAGGATGGTATATATGAAGCAAAGCTGGGTTCGGATGATGCATTTGAAAAGATTTATGAGAAAGATGGACTTATAAAAGAGGATGAATATTTATATTATCGGGCGATTGCAAAGGATGATAATTTCGTTTTTTATTTAACAACAAGTGATGAGAATAGCAATATGACTTTTTATGAAATAAAAAAATAAAGCTCATAATATTGAGAAACGGGGTGTGGATAGCTTTGGAGCCTGTAAGAGAACGAGTGCTGCATATTATTGAGCAGTATACGGATAAGGAGATTATTTTAGGGAAGGACATTAGTCTTATAGATGACTTGGAATTTGACTCTGTCCAGTTAATAGAAATGTTGACTGATCTTGAGAAAGAATTTCATATTTCTTTTGATGAGAGTGAGGCAATATTGGATATGGTCGATCATTTGGAAGAATTGATTTGTTATATACGTGACAATTTTACATAATAGAGGGAAGAGATTTCATGAGTTTTTTGGATTTTGCAAAATATTCGAATCGGATTGCTGTTATTACTAATAATGGAATTCAGTATAGTTATCAGGAGATATCTGAATTACAAAATGAATTGTCAAAATGGATGACAAAAGGATCTTTGGTTTGTCTATTGGCGGGAAACGATCTGGGAGGGCTCGTTGGTTATTTGTCCTGTCTTTTGAATGAAAATGTTCCAATTATGCTGTCCGATAAAATATCAGATGAAAACTTAGATCAAATCATCGAAAAATATTCACCAGAATATATTTGGGTATCAGAAGAAGCCTGGCAGGGAATGTCGGAGAGATGTGAGGACGGATTTCATGAAAAGAAACATTTTCTCGGATATATTTTGTTATATAAAAGAAGCCCTGATAAGCTTAGTATGAATAAGGAATTAGCACTTTTGCTACCCACCTCTGGCTCCACGGGAAATTTTAAGCTGGTAAGAATCAGCAAAGAAAATATTTATTCAAATACAATTGCAATATGTAAATATATGAAGCTAAATGAAAATGATCGGGCAGTCGCATATCTTCCATTTAGTTATACTTTTGGTTTATCAGTGGTGAATACACATTTGTATGTTGGGGGGAGCATATTTATTACAAATGAAAAATGTGTCCGAAAAAGATTCTGGGACAATATAGACAAGTTTCATATAACTTTTTTTGCAGGGGTTCCTTATACATATGAGTGTATGAAAAAACTCTGCATAGACAGGTTTTCATTGCATTCACTTCGCTTGATGGTGCAGGCGGGGGGAAAACTATCAGAGCAATTACAAAAATTTTGGGGAGAATATGCCAACCGAACAAACAAGCAATTTTTAATTATGTATGGTCAAACGGAAGCTACGGCAAGAATTAGTTATTTACCACATAACGACTGCCTGAAAAAGCTGGGAAGTGTTGGGGTGCCAATACCAGGGTGCGAGATTTTGATTGTAGATGAAAAGAAAGAAAATGTCGATAAGCCAGGGAAAAGTGGCGAAATAGTTTGCAAAGGGAATAATGTGAGCATGGGATATGCCCACAATAGGGAAGAACTTTCACTAAAAGATCAAAACAATGGAATTCTTTATACGGGAGATCTAGGTTTTTTGGACGACGAAGGTTATTTGTATATTGTAGGAAGAAAAAATAGATTTGCAAAAATATATGGAGTTCGAGTAGACCTATCACATATTGAAGAGTTAGCCAAAAAAAGTTTTTTGGAGGATGTAGTTGTTGTATCTAATGATAATAAGATATTTTT
>CANBKJ010000069.1 GCA_947369165.1 uncultured Lachnoclostridium sp. | reverse complement strand
GTTCCCTGTCGAAGTAGAGGGGTAAGGCGGCTGAAGGGATAGGAAGGGAAAGGAAAAGATTTTTAGATCTTTATTTGGTAAATCTGTATTTTATATATCTTTATTTATTTGCATTGGATTTTCCGACGTCGGATTAGCCGATGTCGGAAAATCCAATATCGGCTAATCCAACACCGGCGGCAAGAGTTATATGCCGCTCAAAAGGGCATTGTAATAACATGGGGGATGTTGCCATTCGTTAGAATCCTGTTTCTGGACGTTTTAAGCGGTCATAGAGCCTTGAAAGCAGTCGGGGTAAGGGATTTGTACTCTAACCCCCGAAAATGGCGTTCTATTGCGTAACAAAACATAAAAGGCAAGTTAAGGTCAATTTCGGTATGGTCGTTTCTTTTCGCTTCCATTCCTCTGCCGGAAAGGATAGGAATGGAATGGGTAATTGATAGAATCAGTATTTCATTTATCTTTATTCTGTATATCTTTATTTAATTGCGTTGGATTTTCCTACGTAGGTTTTTCCAACGTTGGATAATCCAATGTAGGTAAATCCAACATAGGCAGTTGAAAATGCAGAGCCGCTTTATCTCACACTTGGAAAGCTGTTTTTGTGCTGACACTCTTTTTGGGGGATAGATTGTTACGCAATAGAAGCCTTTTCCCCATTGATTTAGGCGGCTTGTAGACACGAAAAGTGCAGAAGTAACGGATTTATACTCTGTCCCTTGAAAATGACGTTCTATTGCGTAACATTGGAGATAAAAAACAGCGTTTCTTTTCTCCACATTTTGCAGAGCAAAGAAACGCTGTCATGGTAAAGATTTTCTGTAGGTTGTTCTGTCCGTGTGTTTGGTTCTTGTGGTTGTGCATATCAAGGCTTTTTCCGTAAAAGTAGTAAATTGGTAGTAAATTCAGTTGCTTATATTTACAAAAGTGCCTGTTTTTAAGGCTTTTTAGAGATAATCAATAGTTTTCACCTAAAATTTACGCTATATCTGTGTCTTTACTCATAATAGATTCGACAGTTCATTATTTTCTGTCCTTATCCAGCAGCTTTTCAAAATCTTTCTGGCAGACAGGATGAGAATAATGGTATCCCTGCAGCAGCGTGGCATTCATCTCTCCCACGATATCCGCCACTTTGCTGTTCTCCACGCCTTCTATAATGGAATTATATCCCAGGCGCCTGCACATTTCCAACAGGCTGTCAACGATCACATAATCTATGTCGTGTCCCGGCTGGGCAAGCTCTCTGATAAAAGAATGTTCCACTTTAATATAATCCACAGGGAGCCATTTTAACATCTCCATGGAGGCATACGCCGTTCCAAAATCGTCCAGCGCCATTTTAAAGCCCCGCTCCCGCAGCCTGCCAAACATAGCCGCAAGCTCTTGGGGAGCTTCTACCTGGCAGCTTTCCGTAAGCTCAATAATGATATAGTTCGGATTTGCCCCATATTTTTCTACACAGGAAATCGCCCTTTCCTCAAAAGTATCATTTAAAAACTGCTGATAAGATACGTTAAAGCTTATCTGCAGCTCTCCATATGTACTGCGCCATGCTGCCTGCTGTTTGATGGCCTGCTCCATGACCCAGAAACCTACTTCATTTATATCCCCGTAATCCTCTAAAACCTTAACAAACTCCATCGGATAGGAATCTTTAATCCGCTCTCCTTTCCAGCGCAGAAGAGACTCACCGCCTGCAATCGTGCCAGACACTGGATCGATAAATGGCTGAAAGAACAATTCAAACCCTTTAAAATCATTTTTCATACACTGTTTTAAATCTTCCCGTAAAACCAGCCCCCTCTCATGTTTTCTGGCAATCTCCTCCGAAAAAAACACCATGCTTCCCCTCTGGTTATTCTTGGCATACTCCAGCGAGTGTTCCAGTTTATTAATCAAAATTTCTCTGATATCCGCATCCTGGGGAAAAAGCACTCCGCCTGCTGATATGGAAATTCCGACCCTCCGCCCGTCTTCCAAAATCATCATATCCGTTTCCCGGCATAGTTCCTCATAAAAATCCGTCACTTCCTGCAGATTGGAGGCAAAGGCAATAACAAGAAATTCATCGCCGCTAAACCGCAGCACTTTCCATCCGGGCCTGCACAGATCGCTTATCTCTCGCGAAAACCTGATTAAAATCTCGTCCCCGTTGTTATATCCGTAGTTGCTTATAATTTTCCGGAATCCGTCCATACCGATCAACAGAGCAATTCCGGACTGTGAAGAAAAATCGAAATGGTGTATTTCCTGCGTCGTCAGAAGCCCGGTCAGAGAATCGTATTTGCTCTGCCCGTCTATTCTTGTCATAAGTCCTGCAAAAATGATAGGATTTCCTTCCCCATCCCGGATCACACTGCCCTTGCATTCTACCCACACATATCCTCCCGATGCATTTCGTGCCCTGTACTGGCAGTCATGATATTGGTTTTTGCCAGAAAACACACCCTCAATATCTTCCGTGTAAACTTTCAAGTCATCCGGATGTACATGCTGTGCCCACACATTCGCCGCATCTTCCAGGTACTCCCCTGCCAGCCCGAAATAATCCACGGCAGCCCTGGACCAGCGGGAAATATTCGTCTTCATATCACATACATAGATGTAAACATGATCCGATGCCGCCCCAAACGCTTCAAACAGTTCATTATTGAAAATGTCACTCACGCTATCACCTTCCAACCTTTCCTAATCCAGTCTCACACCTCTTTCTCCGCTGCTCCAAGTCTGCCATAAAGTCTGGTCATATTCCGGATCTTCTCACATAAACCATCTGTAAATGCTCCCTTTTCCATGCGCCACTGCCAGTTTTGCCCAAGGGTGGAGGGTGTATTGATACGGGCTTCTGCCGGAAGGCACAGATAATCCTGCGCCGGGATAACACAAAGATCTGCCACGCTGCGCTGCGCCATGGTGATCAGCTGCCAGGTGAGCTTTTTCTTCGTCAGAAAACGGGTGGGCAGATTCATATACCGAAACGCCACATCCCGGTCCTCCTTCGCCATCTCCTCCCACCAGCCATATGTTGTCTGATTGTCATGAGTCCCTGTGTATACTACACAGTTCGATGTATAATTATGGGGCATATAATCGCTTTCTTCTCTGGAATCAAATGCAAACTGCAGCACTTTCATCCCCGGATAACCGGTATCCTTTAAAAGTTTCCGCACGCTGTCTGTCAAAAAACCGAGATCCTCTGCGATAATCTCCCTCTTTCCCAGCTTCTCTTCCATCACTTCAAAAAGACGAAGCCCCGGTCCCGGCTTCCATGCGCCATTGACTGCGGTGGGTTCTCCATAGGGGATAGCATAATATTCATCAAACCCCCGGAAATGATCAATACGTACCATATCATACCATTTGAAACAATGGGCAATCCGTTTCAGCCACCAGTCAAATCCTGTTTCTTCGTGGTACTTCCAGTCATACAACGGATTACCCCATAGCTGGCCTGTCTCCGAAAAAGCGTCCGGCGGACATCCTGCTACCGCCTTGGGTACCAGATCCTCCGTAAACTGAAACAGCTCCGGATGTGACCAGGCGTCGGCGCTGTCCAGCGCCACATAAATCGGTATATCGCCGATGATCTGCACCCCTTTTTCATTGGCATACGTCTTTAGCCGTCTCCACTGCCCATCAAATTCGTACTGTAGAAACATATAAAAATACACGTCATCTTCGTATTCGTCCTGATAGCGGGTCAGCGTCTCCGGCTTACGCCGCTTGAGTTCTTCCTCCCATTCCAGAAAGCTCTGCCCTCCCTTGCTGTCCTTTACTGCCATGAAAAGCGCATAATCCGGCAGCCATTCTCCATTGGCTTCCACAAATTCCAAGAAGCTTTTATCTTCCTTGATTCCGCTATTTTTATAGGCTCTTCGCAGAAGAGGAAAGCGCTTGTTGTAAAGAGCTTCATAATCCACATATTTTCCATCGTCCCAAAGCCCGGACTGCTCCAGATCCCTTTTGGTAAGATACCCTTTACGCACCAGTTCATCCAGTGCTATATAGTAAGGGTTTCCCGCAAAAGTGGAAAAGGACTGGTAGGGGGAATCCCCAAAACCAGTAGGACCCATAGGAAGGATCTGCCAGTATCTCTGGCCAGCGCTCACCAGTGTATCCACAAAATCAAAGGCGCTTCTGTCAAATGCCCCGATTCCATATTCCGATGGAAGACTGGAAACCGGAAGCAGTATTCCGCTCGCTCGCATCATTTACTCCTCTTTTCTTTCTCTATTTTGCCAGTAGTGACTTGCTTACCTTCACCTCGTATTTCTCCGCCCAGTTTTCATAAGCGGTCTGAAAAACCCGGTTCTGTTCTTCTGAAATGTACTGCTCCCAGTAAGTATTGTTTAATCTCTCTGTGCTTGTCTTCAGGCAGTACATAATATAAAAACCATCTTTTTCCTCAACTACGCCACTAGTTGTATAACGCTGCATGGAAAGAGCGGTGCTGGCGAGACCGGTCCGGCTGTCCAGACTGCCAAGAATAACCTCCTCTGGGGCTTTTCCTGTTTTGTCCTTAACAAAAGAAGTAAAATTCCCAGTGTATTTGCCCAGCTCAGCAGACAGGGTGTTTGCCTGGTTTCTGACCTGTTCACGATTCGTATCATCTGCCTCCAGATGAAGCAGCAGAACTTTTGCCGCCTGTACTTCTTTCCTGTCAATCGCTGCCGAAGTTGTCACATCATATACCTTTCTCGCCACTTCATTTTCCTCAAAAATACGGTACATGATGTCTCGCGTGATGCCATTTGCCTGCTGAACCTCCGGCGGTATCGTCGCCAGATACTGATCTGCCTTGTGGTCGATGTCCTCTTTTTCATCGATCCCCAGGCCGACTCCCTGTTCTGCCGCCGCCTTGTTCATTACCTTGATCTGAATAATCAGACGCAGGATATCCTCAATGGCAGCTTGTCCAACGGTGGCATCTCCCAGTTTATAATCCCAAACCTCTGCCGACAGAACTCCTTCGTACTGGTTCTTCAGGAACCAGCTGTATACACGGTACTCATCATAACTTACTGCGGCATCCCCTACACCGATCACCGTGGAATCACTTTTCAGATCTCCATTGGTAACGGAGGCCGCTTTTTCTGCCTTTGGCACCTCGATCTCCTTAGTTTCTCCTTCATCGGAGCAGGCTGCCGTCCCCAATGCCACTGCCGCGACTGCGATTCCGCAGACTATTTTCCTGCAGATCATGCGAAATCCTCTGTTTAACTCATTTTTCATTGTGCGTCTCCTCCATTTTTTTATCCTGTCGCTTGATCTCTCCAATTTTATCAATTACATAATCCAGTTGAACCAAAAGTTCTCCGTCCTCCTGGGGAATGTATACAAAATATGGCGTTGTATCCGGTACAAAGCGAAGCCGCTTTCCAAATTCGCCCACAAGAGACGGTATTTTCTCCGGCGCCACTTCAGCCTGGGGATACATCGTGATCCGTACCCCGCCCGGCTTCTCTGCCACAGCAGTAATGAAATTTTCATGAGCCTTCACTTTAAGCAGGGCTATATCCAGCAGATTGCACACACTCTGGGGTGGCTCCCCAAAGCGGTCAATCAATTCATCCAGAATATCGTCTTTTTCTGCCATCGTCTCAATGTCTGCGATGCGTTTATACACATCCAGTTTCTGAAATTCATTTGGGATATAATCTGGCGGAATATAACCGTCTACCTTTACATCGATATTAGTCTCGAACTCATCACTCTCCACCTTCTCGCCTTTTAGCCGCTTGACTGCTTCATTCAGCATCTTACAGTACAGATCGTACCCCACTGCCTCCATATGTCCGTGCTGTTTAGCCCCCAGAAGGTTTCCGGCTCCCCGGATCTCCAGGTCCCTCATAGATATCTTAAACCCTGAGCCCAGTTCTGTAAACTCTTTTATTGCAGCCAGACGCTTTTCCGCTATTTCCTTGAGCATTTTATCCCGTTTATACATCAAAAAGGCGTAAGCAGTCCGGTTCGAGCGCCCCACCCGCCCTCGTAGCTGATACAGCTGGGAAAGCCCCAGTTTATCGGCTTCGTCTATTATAATCGTATTGACATTAGGGATATCCAGACCCGTTTCTACAATCGTAGTAGAAACAAGAACATCAATCTCACCGTTGACGAAGGAAAACATTGTATTTTCCAGTTCCCGCTCATTCATCTGCCCGTGGGCGTAACTCACCACTGCCTCCGGCACCAGTTTCGCCACCTCACCGGCGATGATATCCATATTGGCAACCCGGTTATACACATAGTATACCTGGCCGCCCCGTCCGATCTCCCTCAGAATAGCCTCTCTGACGATCTCCCCATTTTTCTCCATGACAAAGGTCTGGATCGGCATACGGTCCACCGGCGCTTCCTCCAGCACACTCATATCCCGGATCCCCACCAGACTCATGTGGAGCGTCCGGGGAATCGGCGTAGCTGTGAGCGTCAGTACATCAATATCATTTTTCAACTGTTTCAATTTTTCCTTGTGAGTCACGCCAAACCGCTGTTCCTCGTCCACGATCAGCAGTCCAAGATCCTTGTAGCTCACATTTTTCCCGAGAAGTTTATGGGTTCCGATAACGATATCCACCCTGCCCTTTTTCAGCTTTTCTATGGTCTCCCGGTTTTCCTTGGGCGTCCTGAGCCTGGACAGCATCCCCACCTCGACACTGAAATCTCGCATCCGCTGTACGAAAGTATTATAATGCTGTCCCGCCAGGATGGTTGTAGGTACGAGAAGTGCCACCTGCTTTCCATCCATCACCGCCTTAAAGGCAGCCCGGATGGCGATCTCCGTCTTGCCATATCCCACATCCCCGCAGATCAGACGGTCCATGATCCTTGGGCTCTCCATATCCTGCTTCGCCGCCTCGATGGCACGCAGCTGATCCTCCGTCTCCTCGTAGGGAAACAGCTCTTCAAATTCTTTCTGCCACACCGTATCTTTCTCAAATGCGTGCCCCTGCCTTGCCTGCCGCTTAGCATACAGTTCAACCAGCTCTTCGGCAATCTCTTTCACCGCACCCTTTACCCGCGACTTGGTCTTTTTCCACTCCGGAGAATTCAGGCGATTGAGCTTCGGTACCTTTTCCGCATCTCCACCAGCATATTTTTGCAAAAGTTCCAGGGAAGTAGCGGGAATGTACAGGTTGCTCCCACCGGCATAGGACACTTTCAGATAGTCCTTGGTGATATGGTCTACCTCAATCTTTTCGATGCCCTCATATATACCAAGGCCATGGTTCTCGTGAACCACGTAATCTCCGATCTTTAAGTCATTAAAGCTGTGAATCGCCGCACCCTCATACTTCTTCGGCTTCCTTTTGCGGGGCTTTTTCGTTCCGCCAAAAATATCTCCCTCCGTAAGTACAACAAAACGAAGGTTGGGGTACTCAAACCCCTTCCGCAGATTTCCCTTGGCGATCATGACCTCTCCCGGAAGCAGTTCATGTTCCATATCCCTGCCATAAAATGCGACCACCTCGAAATCCTGCAGATCCTGACACAGTCTCTCGCCCCTCGTCCTGGAGCCGGACAGCACCAGTATCCGGTATCCATTTTTTTTCAACCGCTGGATATCCTTCGCCAGCAGTGAAAAATTATTATTATAAGAAGGAGCAGACTGCACCTGAAAATTGAATTTTCGCTTTACCGCAAATTCTTTCACTGCCATATCCAGGGTGGTAAGCAGCAGCACCGGCAGATCTCCCAGCTTTTTGAGCACAATGGGCAGTGAAAATAAAACTTCCATCTGCGTCGGCAAAATATATCCCTTTTCCAGTCGGCTCACCATGCTCTCGCGAAATTCAAACTCCACTGCCTCGCCCTTCTCCACACACCGGCTGGGCTCATCCACAAACACCCGCACATCCTCTCCGGCAAAATAGTCAAAAAAGGACTGTACCTCCCCGGTAAAATAACTCACATAGCTCTCCAGATTTACCAGGCCATGATAAATCTGATAATTTTCCCGGAAACTCTCTACATTTTCTCGCAGCCTGGCGGCTTCTTCTACTTTTCCCTCTTCTTTAAATCTGGCCACGCATTCTTTCAATTCCTTTTCTATCCTGCGCATCCCCGCCAGCACCTGATCTTCTTCCAGAAATATCTCCGTGGCCGGATAGATGCTGACCTCTTCTATATTTTCCACAGACCGCTGGCTCTCCACGTCGATCCGCCGGATATTGTCCACCTCATCTCCCCAGAGCTCGATACGGCAGGGGCAGTCTTCCGTCAGCGGAAATACATCAATAATGCCGCCCCGCACGGAAAATTCTCCCTCTTTGCTCACCTGGGATACATTTTCGTAGCCAATGTAAACCAGACCGCTGCGGAAGGCATCCAGCTCCAGTACATCCCCGATCTTAACCTCCATACTGTGATCCTTGTACATGGAAAATGGCAGGCAGTAGTCCATCCCCCCGTCGATGGTGGTTACAATGGTGGTCGTTTTCTTTTCCATCAATCTTTTGATCACCTTCAGCCGCTCCTTAACGATCGCCTGTCCGTGCACATCCGCACTGTAAAAAATGAAATCTTTCGCCGGATAATACATCGTCTCCGGACTCTCGCCACCTTCACCGGCACTGCCCCTGCCCTCATACAGCTTCAGATCCTCCACCAGTTCTTTCGCCCGGACCTCATTGTGAGTGATGATCAGCCGAAACCGACAGTCCGCTCCCGCCCCGGCGATCATATGGCTCTTCTGGGTATCCATACAGCCCACCAGCTGAACCGGGAACTCACCCTTTTTCATGGAAGTATTTAGTTGATCAAATTCCTCCAGTTCCCGGAGGGGTGAAAATAATGTGTTCATGTTCCCTTCTGCCTTTCTGACTCTGCTTCTGCCTGTCTAGTCTTAATACATATCATTTCCATTCTGTGTCATTTCCGTGCACAAAAGAAGCGCACAATTTTTCATTGTGCGTCCTTTTTCATTTGTGTAAAAGTATTCGAGCAGTCCCGCAGAGCGTAACGCCCGTGGTTTATTTTCCTTATTATGATGATGCCAGGGTCAAAAGGTCAAAATGCCGTTCATGCTTGCATGATAAGGCATTTGAACTTGGGACCCGCCAAACATGAGAAAGGAGCGATTTACACAGTAAATCAGCGGATTTCGAATGTTTGAAGGATTGCGGAAGTTGTGAAACAACGGAGCAATCCGTAGCATCCGTTGGGGGCAAAATACCTATTGACCCCAACATCATTATTATATATTATTTCCCTGGAAAAATCAAGATTTCCGCCTGGCATTGTACCGATTCATCGCGGCATCCACACCCTCTGTTACGATCAGCTCCACCGCTTCGACAGCGAGATCCAAAACCTCGCCCATAGCCTTCTGATCTTCCCTGGAAAATCTTCCCAGCACATGGCGCACCAGGTCGCCGCCCTCCGGCTTTGCTCCCACTCCTACCTTCACCCGTGGAAACTCGTTCGTTCCCAGGTGCTGAATGATACTCTTGATCCCATTGTGCCCCCCGGCGCTTCCCTTCCTCCGCACCCGGAGCTGCCCCACTTCGAGATCAATATCATCAAAGGCAATAATGATATCCTCCGGCTCAATCTTATAATAGTCAGCTATGCTCCTGACACTTTCTCCGCTCAGATTCATATATGTCTGGGGCTGGGCAATAATCGCCTTCTCCCCCCCGATAAAACCTTTGCCACACACCGCCTTATGCTCCTTGCTGTTCAACGGTATATTATATTGGTCTGAAATGCGGGTTATCACACCAAAGCCGATGTTATGTCTCGTCCCCGCATAGTCTCTTCCTGGATTTCCAAGTCCTGCGATGAGTTTCATGATTGATACTGTTTCCTTTCGTTGGGTTTCACACCAGATTAAATCTGCTTAAGTTATTGTAACATAAGGGAAGTAGGGGGGCAAGGGGGAATGGACTTGATTATGAGGCAGCCCAGGAGATAAGAAGTTTTTCATGTAAAAATCCCAAAAAATTCAGCCACCCCGGAAACACACCCGGCTGGTGGCTGAACTTATTGTTGGAAACATTTTTAATCTTCATCCGGTAATTCATCTAGTGCCTGTTTAAAACGCTCCACGATTGCTTCCTGAAGTAAGTTCCTCATCTCTGCGTTGATGGGATGGGCAATATCCCGATACTCATCACCGTGAGTTTTCTTACTTGGCATCGCAATAAAAAAACCTCTTTCGCCCTCGATGACTTTGATATCGTGAACAACAAATGAATCATCAAATGTAACTGACGCTACCGCTTTCATCTTGGACTCGTTACTAACAACTCGAATGCGAATATCTGTTATTTGCATCCTTTGTTCCTCCTTACTGTTTTTACAGTACGTAACGCGCATTCTTTTCCAACACTATTTTAATTTTTTCCGGTTCTCCAACATAGTTGGAGTTTGCTCGAATGGTATCATGGCTCTCAACGATGCAATTCTCAATGTAAGTATTATCGCCAATATACACATCATTTAAAATGATGGAATTGCGAATGGTACAGTTATTACCTACGTACACTTCTTTAAACAAAATGGAATTACTTACCTCACCATTGATAATACATCCACTTGAAATCAGACTATTTGTCACCTTGGACCCGGCATTGTATTTCGCTGGTGGCAAGTCCTCAATCTTGGAGGCAACCATTGGGTACTGATTAAAGAAATAGTCCCTTGTCTCCCGATTCAGGAAATCCATATTGGTCTTAAAATATGAATCAACTGTTGTGATATTGCTCCAATAGGAGTCCATCTGATATGCATACAGCTTTTTCAAGCCTCTGTAACGGATAAATATATCCTTCACCAGATCAAAACCGCCCTCATTGCCTGCCTTTTCGATTAGTTCGATCAATTGCCTGCGGCGTATCACATAAATACCTGTGGATACCGTTGTCTTTGATGTAACGATCGGTTTCTCCTCGTACTCTGTCACAAGTCCAGATTCGTCGATCGATACCACACCAAATCTACTAGGGTCATCCCGTTCCCCGAGATCCTTTGTTACGATGGTAATGTCCGCATTCTTCTCTACGTGAAACTCCAGCACCTTATTCAGATCCAGTTTATACACACAGTCTCCGGAGGCAA
Organism: uncultured Lachnoclostridium sp.; assembly: GCA_947369165.1. Taxonomy (GTDB): domain Bacteria; phylum Bacillota; class Clostridia; order Lachnospirales; family Lachnospiraceae; genus Eubacterium_F. Next base: position 3,488 of record CANBKJ010000069.1, on the reverse strand, counting down.
TCACCACATAAGGCTCATGGCTTGATTTCAGAAAATCAATATTCTGGGCAATGGCATCTGCCGTGCCCCGGTACCAGTAACTGTTATCCTGAGTCTGAGTAGGTGTAAATACGAACAGCCCACCCTGTTTTCTACCAAAGTCCCACCATTTGGATGAACTCAAATGCTGGGTCAATGATTTTGAATTATACTGGGTAAATACAGCAACTTTACTGATGTGAGAGTTTGACATACTGCTAAGTGCAAAGTCAATACTGCGGTAGCCTCCTGCAATCGGCAGCGCAGAGGTAGCTCTCTTTGTCGTAAGTTCCGTCATGCGTGTGCTGCTTCCACCAGCTAAAATAATCCCTATCGCTCTCATAATATGTCACCTGCCTTTATCAAAGTTCCGCCGCCTTCGAGTACATTATCTGGATAGTCCTCTTTCGTTGTGACCCCTGATATGGCAGTGTTTTTACCGATTGTAACACCGTCCGGTATTACCGTATCATCCCCAACTGTAACAAGATTGAATGCATAAACATCCGGTTTAACCTGATTCACGGCACCGTCCTCACCTGCCCCCAATTTGCAGTTGTCTCCGATGACCGTATCCTCTGCTACAATGGTCTTGTCTAACACCGTGTTTTTACCAATCCTGGTAGAATTCATAATAATAGAATCCCTGACGACCGCCCCCTCTTCAATAATAACGTTCGATCCGATGACTGAGTTATGTACCTCACCGTACACTTCACAGCCATCTCCCATGATTGCCTTGTCTATGATGGCTGAATCTGCAATATACTGCGGGCGCAGCCACTCATTCTTAGTATAAATCTTCCAGAATTCCTCGTACAGATTAAATACGGGAATCAGGTCGATCAGCTCCATATTGGACTCCCAATATGATCCCAGAGTCCCCACATCTTTCCAATAGCCATTAAACTCATAAGCAAAAATCCGGTCTCCCCGTTCATGACAATATGGAATGATATGCTTTCCAAAATCACAGCCCGGCTGATCCCTAAGCGTGATCAGAGCCTCTTTGAGCACTGGCCAGGAGAAAATGTAAATCCCCATGGAGGCAAGATTACTTCTTGGCTGCTCCGGTTTCTCCTGAAACTCCAAAATCCTCCGGCTGTCATCCGTAATACACACCCCAAACCGATTTGCCTCTTCAATCGGCACTGGAATCGTAGCCAAAGTAACATCCGCATTGTTTGACTTATGAAAGTCAAGCATTACCTGATAGTCCATCTTGTAAATATGATCTCCACCCAATATCAGAACATAGTCCGGATTGTAGTAATCCATATATTTTAAGTTCTGATAAATCGCATTCGCGGTACCAGTATACCATTCACTGCTATTACTTTTCTCATAAGGAGGGAGAATAGAGACACCTCCCACATTCCTGTCCAGATCCCATGGAATACCAATCCCGATATGAGTATTCAGTTTGAGAGGCTGATACTGTGTCAATACTCCCACAGTGTCAACTCCTGAATTAATACAGTTACTCAATGGAAAATCAATGATACGATACTTTCCCCCAAAAGCAACAGCAGGTTTGGCTACATTGGCGGTCAGAACACCAAGGCGGGATCCCTGGCCTCCAGCCAGCAACATAGCTATCATTTCTTTCTTTATCATGTAATCACCCCTGTTGTAGTTAGTACCTGCCGGAGACGTGAATCCCGCAGGCCGTATTTGTATAAAAAGATTATAACACACATGATACAAAAAATAAATAATTTTCATAAAAATTTTTTGTTTTTTTTTACTTTTTTGGTAATTTTGCACAAACCCAAAACAGTGCGCTCATACATTTTCACCTTTCCCTTGTAATTTCTGTATATTCGATTTATACTTATAGCAGTTTCAACATATTCTTATTAATAATGAAAAGAAGGGATGGTTTCAGAGCTATGTATAATATTGACTTTAGTGTTCCACAAACGGCATATTTTATAGGTATTGGCGGTATCAGTATGAGTGGTTTTGCGGAGCTTCTTCAGACCATGGGATTTAAGGTTACAGGTTCTGACCGGACAGAGTCAAAAATCACCAGACATCTGGAAGGGCTTGGGATAAAAGTAGTATATGAACAAAAGCGTGAAAATATAACCTCAAATATAGATTTTATTGTTTATACGGCGGCAATTTCCGAGGACAATCCAGAATATGTCCGCGCAAAAGAATTGGGGATTCCGATGATGGAGCGTGCTTCCATGGTCGGCCAGGTGATGAAAAATTATTCCACTGCCATCGCCGTTGCAGGCACCCATGGCAAAACTTCTACCACCTCCATCGCTTCTCATATTCTTTTGGAGGCAGATATGGACCCTACCATCTCTGTAGGTGGCATTCTGCCAGAGATCGGAGGAAATATTCGGGTAGGAAAATCCGGACATTTTATCACTGAGGCTTGTGAATACACCAACAGCTTCCTCAAATTTTTCCCCACCATCGGGATCATTCTTAATATAGAAGCAGAACACCTTGATTTTTTCAAAGATCTACAGGACATCCGAGACAGTTTTCGACGTTTTGCAGAACTTATTCCCGCTGAAGGCAATCTGATCATTAATGCAGACATTGAAAATTATGAGGAAATCACCAAGGGACTTGCCTGCCAGGTCATCACCTATTCCGTGGACAATAAAGAGGCCGATTTTTCGGCTTCTGACATTGAATTTGACAAAATGGGCTGCGGCAGCTTTACTCTTCTATGCAATGGCACAAAAACAGACCACTATACCCTTGGCATCGTCGGAAAACATAATATTTCCAACACCCTCGCCTGCCTGGCTATGGCCTCCCTTTTTCACATTTCACCGGAAGTGTGTCAGGGTGGTCTTTCCAAATATAAAGGTACGGAACGCCGCTTTGAGCTCAAGGGGAAATACAATGGAGCGACGATCATTGACGACTATGCACACCACCCCACAGAAGTACGCGCCACATTGACTTCTGCCAGAAACTACCCTCATAAGACACTGTGGGTTGCTTTCCAGCCACACACCTATTCACGGACCAAAAACTTCCTGACAGACTTCTGCGATGCGCTCTCCCTCGCCGATAAAATCGTCCTGGCCGATATCTATGCCGCCAGGGAAAAAGACCCCGGCGATATTTCCTCCAAAGACCTGGCAGATCAGCTCAAAAAGTCAGGAAAAGAAGTCTTCTACATCGGTAGTTTAAATGAGATAAAAAACTTTTTTGAGAAAAATTTAATGAACGATGACATGTTGATAACTATGGGAGCAGGAAACATAGTGGAAGTTGGGGAAAACTTGCTCAAACAATAAGTTATCCACAATATCCACAGTCTTATCAACAATGAGTAGAAAAGACAGGCTGTGGATATTTTTTTGCCTTTTTAATTTTGTGAATAACTATATTTTTTTTACAAACCCACTCAAAGGGCGAAAAATAGTTATTTTTAAGATTTTTTTCTACATGAATAGTATGTCCAATTATTAGTTATCCACACTATCCACATT
>CANBKJ010000068.1 GCA_947369165.1 uncultured Lachnoclostridium sp. | reverse complement strand
ATGATAGAGAGCCTGTATATGATATAAGATCATGGACACAAGACCATATAAAATACGGGAAAGGTATAACATTAACACATAGAGAAATGAAATTGCTACAGAAGTTACTTAAAGAGATCTGAAAGCTATTATGCTGTTTTGATAGATCAGGGAAAGAAACAAAAAGAGAGATTTAAATAATTAAGCGAGGGAAATAATATGTATGATTGCGGGTTTACAAAAGAAAATAATTGGTTTAGGTATCGTGCAGGAGCAATTATCATAGAAAGATTTAGATAAATACAAAGCATTTGCCAGTTTTATGAAAGATTATCTTAGTACAGAGCATAGCGGAATTGAACATATAATCACGGATGAGAGGAAATAATTTGCAGAGGGAAAAAGTACTGCCCTGTCATCAATTTGATTGCCGGACTGGGAACGATGCTTGCGACAGGCGGGAGTGCAGTTGTTGCGAAGAAAATGAATAACATAAGGGCATGTGCGAGGGAGATTGTGATGGACCAATTGATAATTTGAGCATTTTTCATCACCTGTACTTGACTAATTGTATAAAATATGTTATAAAATAATTACTCTTTGCACTGCATTACATTCCTTAGGAATGCGAGATCACCAGTACAAACTGAGCAGGCTGTGAACGATATGTTTATGAAGCCGGGCTGCAGATTTGCAGCAGCAGATTGAGTTTATTCACATCTGTGGGACAGTTGTATGTTCCATAGGTGTGTTTTTTATACTTTTTTCTAACATCTGAGGTTATGAGGTCTAATGAAGTGCTTATAAGAGATACTCGTAAATTTCAAAATAAGGAGGATTCTTTTATGGCAGTAAAATCAAAAAAGGCATTGAATGAAAATGCCATCATCAAACAAATTTCATTGGTAGGAATTATCGGTAATATTGTACTCTGCGCATTTAAAATGTCTGCAGGAATTGTTGGGAAATCGGGAGCAATGGTTTCCGATGCTGTTCACTCTCTTTCGGATGTGTTTGCTACATTTATCGCGTTTTTGGGGGTCAAAATGTCTAAAAAAGGGGCAGATAAAGCACATCCGTATGGACATGAAAGACTAGAATGTATCGCATCTTTAATTTTGGGATTGATACTTCTTACAACAGGGCTTGGAATTGGCAAAGTTGGCTTGCAGAATATTTTCTCAGGGAATTATAGTCAGCTTACTATTCCAGGGGTTATAGCGCTTGTAGCCGCAGTTATATCTATCGCGGTTAAGGAAGCTATGTATTGGTACACAAGACATTATGCAAAAATATTAAATTCTGCTGCATTTATGGCCGATGCATGGCATCACCGCTCTGATGCGTTTTCTTCCATTGGTTCTTTCATTGGTATCGGAGGTGCAATGCTTGGTTTTCCGGTATTAGACGCGGTTGCCAGTGTAGTTATATGTCTTTTTATTTTGAAGGTGGCTTTTGATATTTTATTGGATGCTGTGAAAAAAATGATAGATACTTCCTGCGGAGATGAATACGAAACAAAACTTGAGGATTATATCTTAAGACAAAAGGATGTTGTCAGTGTAGACCTGCTCCATACCCGTATGTTTGGAAATAAAGTATATATTGATTTGGAAATCAGCGTAGACGGGGATAAAACATTCAGGGAAGCCCATGCTGTCGCAGAAAATGTGCATGAAAATGTTGAGAAAGACTTTCCGAACACGAAGCATATCATGGTTCATGTAAACCCTGCAGAACAGATGTCTTAATACAGATAACGGACAATCTATTCCCCTCTATCTGCGTGGCTGGTATGGAACACTTTGACAGAAGAAACGCCTGATCCGGCAGCGGTACTCCGGCAGAAAGTAAAGTATCAGGGATTGATGGAAGTACAAAATAATATCAATATTTAAAAAATTATTGTCACAAAGGCGAAGGAACAGTGTCTAATTAAGTAAGGAGGTAAAAATCTATGAATAAAAAAACGAAGGAAGAAGTACGGGCTTTCGTCGATAAAGCCACTGCAGGAGATAAAAAAGCTCTTGAAGCGCTTGTTACAGGCGTGCAGGATATGGTATTCAATTTATCCCTGCGGATGCTTGGTACATTTGCTGATGCGGAAGATGCCACGCAGGACATCTTATTGAAAATGATTACGCATCTGTCGTCTTTCCGGGGTGACAGCTCATTTACAACCTGGGTATTCAGCATTGCAGTGAATCATCTGAAAAATTATAAAAAGCATATGTTCGCCCGCTGTCCGTTAAGTTTTGAGTATTATGGTGATGACATAGAAAACGGAAAAATACAGGATGTGCCAGATTTAACGCAGGATGTGGAAAAGGATATCTTAGCAGAAGAACTGAAAATGTCCTGTACCAATGTTATGCTGCAGTGCCTTGACACGGAAAGCAGGTGTATTTTTATATTGGGTACAATGTTTAAGATTGACAGCCGCATTGCGGGGGAGATTTTGGAAATGACTCCGGAAGCGTATCGTCAGCGGCTTTCCCGAATACGAAAAAAAATGGCAGACTTTCTTGGACAGTATTGTGGAGAATATGGCAGCGGCAGATGTAAATGTAAAGACAGGGTGAATTATGCAATACAAAATCATAGAATAAACCCGTTGCAGCTGGATTATATGACAGCCAGGGAAATCCCCATGCAGACCATGATGGATGTGAAAAATGCGATGGAAGATATTGACGATTTATCACAGGACTTTTCGTTCTGTAAGCCTTACCAGTCTCCCGAACGCACAAAGCATCTGATACAGGAATTTTTAGATTCCACGCAGTTTTCCATTATCCAGAAATCGTAAAGGAGATGACAGATTATGAATACTCAGTTAATTATTGATTATTTAACCGCATTGAGCATGAATAACAACCGTGAGTGGTATCATGCCAACAAGGAGGATTATAAAAAAGCAAACGCTGAATTTGAAACATTATTACAGACATTGATGCTGGAGATTGGAAAATTTGACAGCAGTATTTTGCATAACAATCCCAAAGACCTTACCTTTAAGATTGTAAGGGATACCCGCTTCAGCCATGACAAATCACCTTATAACCCAGCGTTCCGCGCCCACATATCTTCTAAAGGCAAGCTGCCTGTCCCTGTTGGGTATTATCTTATGATAAAGCCCGGTGACCAGTCCTTTTTAGGCGGTGGCTTGTTTGCACATATGTTTAAGGATGCAACGACAATGATACGGGATTATATTGTAGAGAATGGTGAAGAATGGGAAGAAATTATATATGAGCCAGCCTTTGAAAAATATTTTACTGTACAGGGAACAGCATTAAAGAATGTTCCGAAAGGATATGAGAAAGAACATCCTCAGGCGGAATATCTAAAATTTAAGAGCTGGTATGTGGAATATCCGCTAAAGGATGAAGAATTCATCGATGCAGAAACGTTTCCTGCAAAGGCAGCAGAGATTTTCCGAATCATGAAACCCTTTAACGATTATTTAAACAAAGCCCTTGCTGGATTCCAGATGCCGGCAAGGTAATGGGGAATTGTAGATGCTCTGGTCCGTTGATATTGAAAAAGCCAGTCTGCTGTGGTACAATGCTTTAAGTATTGATTTATGGATTTAGGAGCAAAAAATGAAACTGATCTTAAGTTATATCAGAAAGCATCTTGGTATCTTTCTGCTCTCCACCCTATTTCTGACGTTGGAAGCGGCAGCAGATCTTCTGCAGCCTGCATTCATGTCTGTTATTGTGGATCAGGGGATCAAGAATGCCGATATAAACCAAATTCTTCGATTGGGGACAGCCATGCTGGGAATTGCCCTGGCAGGGGCTGTCTGCGCTGTCATACGAAATCGTTTTGCCAGCTTTGTCTCTCAGACCATCGGTAGGGAGCTGCGTCATGATATGTACCACAATGTGCAGCAGCTTTCCATGGAAAATATAGACCGTCTGCGCACTGCTTCCCTTATTACCCGTATTACGAATGACGTGGCGCAGATTCAGGAATTTATCAACGGCATCATGCGGATTATGGTAAAGGCGCCGATCATTGGTATTGGCGCCATTATTCTGATTATGGTCCAGACGCCGGGACAGGCGCCGGTTATGGCGGGGATTCTTCTGATCGCCTCTGTTCTGGTCTGGGGAAATATGCGCATCGGTTATCCCCGGTTTGGGACAGTGCAGAAAAGACTGGACCGTTTAAATGGGGTGGCAAGGGAATTTTTATCTTCTGTCCGTGTGGTAAAGGCGTTCCGTGCTGAGGAAGAGGAGACGGAGAAGTTTGATGAAGTCTCATTGGAGCTGGCCCGTGCCAATACTGCTGCACTTCGGACGATGGCAGTGTTTTCGCCGTTTATTAATCTGACGGTGAATTTTGGCATTGTCCTTTTGTTATGGATCTCCGGGAACGAACAGAGCGGAGAAATCGGCAGGCTTATGGCTTCTGTTAATTATATGACACAGGTGCTGTTTTCTGTAACGATGATTTCCAATACGCTGAATACGGCGGTCAGGGCAACCGCCTCTTCGGCAAGGATCCAAGAGGTACTGGAGGAACGGCCGGCGCAGAAGCTGCCGGAGAACCCCCTTATGCCGGATATCACAGGTGATATCCATTTTGACCATGTATCCTTTGCCTATGCGGGAGCGGGGAAAGAATCTCTTCATGACATTGATATACATATTCATTCCGGTGAGACGATTGGGATCATTGGTTCTACTGGTTCCGGAAAAACGACTCTTGTTAATCTGGTGCCCCGATTTTACGATGCTGTATCCGGGAAAATATGGGTAGACGGCTGCGATGTGACACAGATCGATACAAAGAAGCTGAGGGTGGCAGTTGCCGTCGTGCCCCAGAAGGCGCTGCTTTTTTCCGGGACGATCCGGGATAATCTGCGCTGGGGACGTGATGAAGCCGGCGAAGATGAGCTGCGGGCGGCAGCAGAAACAGCCTGTGCCCATGCTTTTATCCAGCAGAGTGGGCAGGGGTATGATACACTGCTCGGCCAGGGCGGGGTGAATCTTTCCGGCGGTCAGAAGCAGAGGCTCTCCCTGGCGCGGGCATTGGTCCGGAGACCGCGTATCCTGATTCTGGATGACTGCACCAGCGCACTGGATGCCCGGACAGAATCCGACGTACTAAAAGGACTTCGGGGGATGGCAGGGAGTATGACAGTGTTGCTGGTTAGTCAGCGGATTTCTACGGTTATGGGCACAGACCGTATCCTGTGCCTGGAAAATGGATGTATGGCAGGGTGGGGAACCCATGAAGAACTGATGGTCTCCTGCCCTGTGTATCAGGAGATTTATCATTCCCAGATCGGAGGTGGATCCCATGGCTGAAAAAAGTGGAGGGGTGCCTCCGGTAAATCCAAGTGGAATCTCCCGCCCTGGCCGTGGCGGAGTGGTGGTGAAGCCTAAAAATATGAAGGGGACGCTGCTCCGTCTTTGGAAATTGACAAAGGGGCAGAGAAAAGGGCTTGGGTGGATTCTTGTGCTGTCCGCTTTTGCTTCCGGTGCTTCCATTCTTTCGCCCTTTGTGACAGGAAGGGCGGTCACTGCAGTCAGTGACGGCGATACGGTCGTATGGATTCTGGGTTTGCTGACGGGACTGTATCTTTGTGACTGGCTGGTCAAATTTCTGCAGGCTTATTTCATGGCGTCCATCGGGCAGCGCGTGATACACCATATACGAAGGACATTGTTTGGCTGGATCAAGACCCTTCCCCTGTCTTTTTTTGACCGGCACCGGCACGGTGAGCTGATGAGCCGCCTGACAAATGATGTTGACAATATCAGTACGACGATTTCCAATTCCCTGACCCTGCTTTTGACATATGGGTTTACCGTTGTGGGAATCTTTGTTATGATGTTATATTTAAGCCCGGTGCTGACGATGGTATCGCTGCTTGGCGTAGGACTGACATTTTTTCTTACCAAAACCATAACGAAGCGGACCAAAGTTCTTTTTTCCGGGCAGCAGAAGAGTCTTGGTTCCTTGAACGGGCAGGTGGAGGAGAGCATTTCAGGACTTGCTGTCGTGAAGGCATTCTGCCGGGAAGAGGAGATGGAGCGGCAGTTTGCAGAAAAGAACCGTGAGTTTTGCAAAGTATCGATCCGGGCGCTGGTCTGTTCGGGGTATCTCATGCCGTTAATGAATGTGATCAATAACCTTCTGTATGTAGTGATGTCGGTTTTATGTGGTGTATTGTTTGTAAATGGCAGGATTACCGATATCGGGCTGGTCACAAGTTTTCTTCTCTATGTGCGCCAGTTTACTCGTCCCTTTGTGGAGATTGCCAATATTTACAATAACTTTCAGACGGCGGTTGCCGGGGCAGAGCGGGTGTTTGAAATACTGGATGAACAGCCGGAACCCCCGGACCGGGAAAAAGCCGCAGGCTTAGAACATCTCCGCGGCGACATTGAATTGCGTCATGTGGAGTTTGGTTATCAGCCGGGACAGCCTGTACTGAAGGATATCTCCATAAAGATTCCTGCGGGGACACAGGCTGCTGTCGTGGGCGCCACTGGTTCCGGCAAAACTACGATCATTAATCTTCTGACAAGATTTTATGACGTTTTGTCGGGAAGCATTCTGTTAGATGGGCATGATCTGCGGGATTACCGGATGGAAGACCTGAGGCGGGCATTTGGCGTAGTGCTTCAGGACACGTCTCTGTTTGCTGCCACGGTCCGGGATAATATCTGCTATGGACATCCAGAAGCCTCTTTGGAACAGGTGCAGGAGGCGGCGCGGACAGCAGGGGCGGACAGTTTTATCCAGCGGCTGCCGAAAGGGTATGATACTGTTTTAGAACATGGAGGCATGGAACTGTCCCAGGGGGAGAGGCAGCTTTTGACCATAGCCAGGGCGGTGCTTGCCAATGCTCCGATCCTGATCCTGGATGAAGCCACAAGTTCGGTAGATACGGTGACAGAGCAGAAGATACGGCGCGCCATGCTCAGACTCTGTGCGGATCGCACTTCCGTCATCATTGCCCACCGTCTTTCGACGATCCGGGATTCTGATCTGATTATTCTGCTGGAAAATGGGAAAATAGCCGAGCAGGGGAATCATGAAGAACTGATGGCGCTGAACGGGCAATATGCCCAGATGTACAGGACTCAGTCAGAATGGAATGGATAATATAATAATGTCTTTTATAAAAATTACCTTTCCATGAAGCAGACATTGTTGTATAATATTGTTATGTGATGGAAATTTAGGATAGATATGGGAACGCACAAATATCGAAACGAGGTATGGCATCTATGAAGAAGATCAAGAAGAGAATTGTAAAGACAAAAAAAGCAGCGGTGATGGTTTCGCTGGCAGCAGTCAGTATGACACTGTTATTTCACTGGGTGATCGGGGACCAGGCGAAGGCATCAGAACCTGACCGGACGGTGAGCCTGGGGGCTGCACAGATTGCTTCACCTTCACTTCCCCAGGAGGGGAAAGAATGGAGTGGCGATTATGTCTATTATGGAAATTATGAGGGCAGTCCGATTAAATGGCGGGTGCTGGATATAGCAGGAGACACCGGAAGTAGTTCTATGGCGGGAGGTTTCTTGTTACAGTCAGATCAGATTTTAAAGACGATGCCTTTTAAAGACAGCATAGACAATAACTTTCAGCCTCCAGTCGGACATTTTCCAGACAATCAATGGAGTGCCAGTGACATCCGTGCCTGGCTGCAGGGACAGGATGGTTTTCTAAGCGATGCGAATTTTACTGATCAGGAAAAAAATAGTATTCTGCGAACGACGAGGGAAGCCGGGGAATTATCGATCGCGGGGCTGAAGAGCGCAGCGCTGGACAGAGATACGATGTTTCTTCTGGATGCTTCTGATCTGGCAAACAGTGGATACGGGTATTCCTATGAGACGTCGGGAGCAGACTTAAAAGGTTCCTGGTGGCTCCGGAGCGCTTATGGAAAATCCAGTTCAGGTGCCGGCTGTGTACTTCCCGGGGGACAGGTATTCCGTGATTTTGTGTTTGAGGAAAATGGAGTTGTGCCGGCATTTAACCTGGATCCTGCCAGCATTTTATTTATGACAGCGGCGAATACAGCGAAAAATGCTGAGGTAGAGCCGGTGGAAACGGCGGAGATCAGTGAATGGAAACTGACGCTGTCGGAAGGAGAGACCTTAGAAACAGGTGAAGTGGAGCGGGATTCAGACGAGATTTCGGTTCCTTATACTTATTCAGGGGATAGTGCCAGCCAGGTTTCGGTCATGATTACAGACGGTGATCCAAAAGACAGTGATACGACAGTAAACTTTTATGGTAAGGTTTCAGAGGATACTTTTGAAGACGAGGGAACTGTTACGTTTACACTGCCGGAAGAATTTGATGAGGAAAGTGAAAACATATATCTTTTGGCAGAACAGGTGAATGATGGAAATCAGACAGACTATGCCAGCGAGCCGGTAGAGATCGAGCTTCCCCCCGCCCACGAGCATCAATGGGAGTGGCGGTTTGATGAGGATGGACACTGGGAGGTATGTGTAGCGCCAGGTTGTGACCTTGACGAAGAAGATGCGATGGAGGACTACGAAGAACATGATTTTGGTGAAAATGAAGGTGTGGTGATCAAAGAGGCCACCGAAGAAGAGGATGGGATCGAGGAGATTCTTTGTGATATCTGTGAAAACCGGATCCGGGTTCCATTTTCATTTGAAGGTCCCGACGAACCGGAGGAACCGGAAGAGCCAGATGAACCAGAAGGACCCGATGAACCCCATGAGCATGAATTTGCAGCGGTGATCGTCAAACCGGCAACCTGTACGGAAACGGGAATTCGGAGATATACTTGTGAGGATGAGGACTGTGCTCATAGTTATGATGAGGTGATTCCTGCCTTGAGCACTGCCCTTAGTCATACATTTGGACAGTGGAAGCAGGAAACAGCGCCGACGACAGCACGGGAAGGATTGTCCAGACGTACCTGTACGGTGTGTGGAGTGTCAGAGACACAGAAGATTCCTAAACTGGTACCGGCCCATGAGCATTCTTATGGGGAAGATGATTGGAAGATGAATGATAAATATCACTGGGTTCAGTGTGAATGCGGTGAAGTGGAGGATATGGAGTCCCATGAGTGGAACAAGGGTAAAGTGCTTAAGAAAACGACGAAAAAGGTGGAAGGGGAGATACAGTACCGTTGCAGGGTATGCGGTAAGACGGTGAACCGCACCCTTGCCAAAGTCGGAACGAAGTTTACCAGCGGATCGTACAGCTATAAAGTAACGATTGACAAAAACGGCCGTCCCACTGCAACGCTGCTCGGCTTTGCAAAAGGAAAAAGCAAAAAGGTGGTGAATGTGCCGGGTACGGTTTCCTTAAATGGCGCTGTTTATTCGGTGACAAAGATTGCAGATAAAGCCTTTGCTTCTAACCTGAAGATACGGAAAGTTGTCATCAGTAACAGTGTTGAGAAGATAGGAAATTATTCTTTCTTCTTCGCTCAAAATGTGGAATCCATTACACTGGGAACGGGAGTGAGAGAACTAGGGGAACATGTTTTTTGTCATACTTACAAACTGAAATCTGTCGTGGTAAAGAGTAATAAATTGACAAAAGCAGTCACCGGTCTGCTGCATGGCGTCAAGGAGAATGTCAGCATCAAAGTACCCGCGAAAAAGGTAAAGGCATATCAGAGGGATGTATTTTACACTCACTTGCTATGTGTGAAAGCGCATACAACACAGAGAGGAAAGAAGCAGGAATAGAAAACACATTGGAGTTCCTTAATCGCTGCAATTACTGGAGGCAATTCCGAATAGCCGATGTGGAATTGACCTATGCTAATTTTCGAGAATTTTTATTGAAAAGAGAGGATTTAATTTCAAAAAAACTAAGGAATCTGTCCACAGGTTCCTTTTTTATGCTGGAATATAGACAAGGGTGCATATGTATTTTTGGTGTAATATGTAATATAATCTGGAATAATAGTTCGTTGTGTTAGATGTTTTGATATGCTAATATGGGGTCATACCATATAGTTAAGGTGTGATGAGGTTTTTGTAATACTACTTGATACGTGAAATATCATATTCAGAGTAGGAAATAAGAACAGCTTATACGAATGATAAACTGCTATGAATGTGATTTTTCATAAATGTAACATGGCGCGCACATGTAATTAGTACATATGAGGATTGAATTTCTCGCCTGTCTGTTTATTGGTGGGGATATGGATCCTCATATGGGTGCGGCCGATGTCTACGGTAAGTTGGAGTAATATCAAGAAAGTAAAAGTAAAGAAATAATATGGAATAGGAGTTTTTGTGTGAGCGGGCGGAATTTCTGCCCGCTGTTTTTTTGAGTTATTTCGGAATTTCTGAAGGGGCTGTATTTTTATTCCGTTTTTTGCAAATATTAACTAACATATGACACGGACAAATAACGATAGAAGGGAAGTGTTACATCAATGATGCAAAAAATACAAAAGTTCGGCGGCGCCATGTTTACCCCGGTGCTGCTGTTCTCCTTTGCAGGTGTTATGGTTGGTATTGGTACGCTTTGCACGACGGAGGCAGTTCTGGGACCGCTTGCTGCTCCTGGCAGTATGTGGTATCTGGTCTGGAATGTCATTCTTCAAGGGGCGTGGTGTGTGTTTAACCAGCTGCCCCTGCTGTTTGTCGTCGGCCTGCCCATCGGACTGGCAAACAAACAGGCGGCGCGGTGCTGTATGGAAGCGTTGGTATTGTATCTGACTTTTCATTATTTTGTGAATACAATACTTTCCCAGTGGGGAGGTGTATTTGGCGTTGATTTTTCCGCAGAGACCGGAGGCTCCAGCGGGCTGACGATGATCGCCAACATCAAAACAATGGATATGGGTATGTTTGGTGCGCTATTGGTCTCTGGTATTGTGATCTTTCTGCATAATAAATTTTTTGATACGGATCTTCCGGAATGGCTCGGTTCCTTTAACGGTTCCACTTTCATCTTTATGATCGGATTTTTTGTCATGCTTCCGGTGGCTCTGCTGTCTGTGCTCATCTGGCCCAATATCCAGCATGGCATGCAGATCTTCCAGAATTTTGTTATGACCAGCGGCTCTTTTGGCGTATGGGTCTTTATTTTTCTGGAGCGGCTGCTCATTCCCTTCGGTCTGCACCACCTTATGTACAGCCCGTTTTATTATGATAATCTGGTCTGTCCCGGCGGCATTTATTCTTACTGGGCAACACAGCTGCCGGCGCTGGCTTCCTCAACGGCTTCACTGAAGTCTCTGTGCCCCCAGGCGTCATTTACGGCGACTGGTTTCTCCAAGCTGTTTGGATGTCCAGGGATCGCGCTGGCATTTTACGCCACGGCAAAACCAGAGAAAAAGACGCAGCTCAAAGGTCTGCTGATTCCCATTACTCTGACGGCGATCGTTTGTGGTGTGACAGAGCCCATCGAGTTTACGTTCCTGTTTATCGCACCGGTCCTGTTTGTTGTCCACGCATTTTTGGCAGCATGTCTTTCCACAACGATGAACCTGTTTGGTATCGTTGGTGTGTTTTCCGGCGGCCTGATCGAGATGAGTTCCCTAAATTTTATTCCGTTAATGAGTTCACACTGGAAGCAGTATCTGCTGCTGTTGGTCATTGGATTGGTCTATACAGGCATCTATTTTGTTGTATTCCGGTTCCTGATCTTAAAGTTTGACTTTAAGACGCCGGGACGGGAGGAAAGCGACGAAACGAAGTTTTATTCTAAGGCAGAGTTCCGTGCCAGACAGGCGGGTAATGTGGAAATGGATAAAAAAACCATGCTGGCGGCCATGATCATGGAGGGACTGGGAGGCGCGGATAATATCGTGGATGTGACCAACTGTGCAACCCGTCTTAGGATCAATGTAAAGGATGAAACCGTGGTAAAAGACGACGCTTATTTTAAGAGCGTGGGATCCCATGGTATCTCCAAGAATGGAAAGGCGATGCAGGTGATCGTCGGTATGAGCGTGCCCAGTGTCCGGGAGAAATTTGAAAATATCATGGCAAATCCATCCGCTTATGCCCTGAATGCAGGAGATGGTCAAGAGGCACAAAAACAGCAGGATGCTGATAAGGAAAAAAATGCAGAAGAAGAAATCGAATCTGATGACTTCGCTTTACATCAGTATGAAATTAAATCGGCGGCAAACGGGGAGGTGATCCCGGTAAGTGACGTACCGGATGAGGTATTTGCCGGAGGCGCACTCGGTGAGGGTGTGGCGGTCATTGTGACAGACGGTAAGGTACATGCCCCAGTGGATGGAGAGATTTCCATGATCGCGGATACGCTGCATGCCTTTGGCATTTCTACAGAGGATGGACTGGAACTTCTCGTCCATATCGGAATTAACACGGTAGAGCTGGAAGGGAAAGGATTCACGGCGAAAGTCCAGGAGGGTGACCAAGTCAAGGCAGGACAGCTGCTTTGTGAGGTGGATATGAAGCTGATGAAGGCAAAGGGCTTTAAGATGCATACGCCGATCCTGATGACAAATGCAGATGAATGCAGTGATATCCGGGTGATTCCGGATAAATATGCCAAAGCAGGGAAAACTACCGTTATTACGTATCGAAAATAAGAACAAAAATCAGGAGGTTTTATTTATGTCAAAACAATCATATGCTATAACCGTTGCCGGAGGCGGCAGCACCTTCACTCCTGGAATTGCCCTGATGCTCCTGGAGGAGCGGGAGCGATTTCCGATTCACAAGATCATGTTTTATGACAACGATGCAGAGCGTCAGGAGACCGTGGCAAAGGCCTGCGAAATCTATCTAAAGGAAAATGCACCGGATATAGAATTTGGCTACACCACAGATCCGAAAAGGGCATTTACCGGGATTGATTTTGTCCTTGCCCACATCCGTGTCGGCAAATATGCCATGCGTGAGCTGGATGAAAAGATTCCCCTTAAGTACGGCGTTGTGGGGCAGGAGACCTGCGGACCAGGAGGGATCGCATATGGAATGCGTTCCATCGGAGGAGTTCTGGAGATCCTGGACTATATGGAAAAATATTCGCCCGAAGCATGGATGTTGAATTATTCCAATCCTGCGGCGATCGTTGCGGAGGCAACCCGCCGTCTTCGTCCTAATTCCAAAATATTAAATATCTGTGATATGCCCATTGACTTAGAGGAAAAAATGGCAAATATGGTAGGGCTGAAATCCCGAAAAGAAATGCAGGTTGGATATTATGGGCTGAATCACTTTGGGTGGTGGTACAAGATCTATGACAGTGAAGGAAATGACTTAATGCCGGAAATCAAAAAGCATGTAGCGGCAAATGGGTTTGCTGATGGGATCGCGGAGACAAACCAGCATATTGATGACAGCTGGAAGGAGACCTTTGTAAAGGCAAAAGATGTCTATGCTATCGATCCTGATACGATTCCCAATACGTATCTCAAATATTATCTGTATCCGGATTACGTGGTGGAACACTCCAATCCGGAACATACCCGTGCCAACGAGGTGATGGAAGGCCGTGAAAAGACAGTGTTTGGGGCATGCCGGGAAATCATTGAAAAGGGGACTGCAAAGGACTGCGGGTTTGAGGCGGACGCTCACGCTACCTATATCGTGGATCTGGCATGCGCCATCGCAGAAAACACAAAGGAGAGATTTCTTCTCATCGTTCCCAACGAGGGGGCAGTGGAAAATTTCGACCGGACGGCAATGGTTGAGATCCCCTGTATCGTCGGATCAAATGGATATGAACGCATATGCCAGGGAGCAATACCACAGTTTCAAAAAGGCCTCTTAGAGCAGCAGGTCAGTGTGGAGAAACTGGTAGTGGAGGCATGGATCGAAGGAAGCTATCAGAAAATGTGGCAGGCACTCACTTTATCTAAAATCGTGCCCAGTGCCCGGGTGGCTAAGCTGATCCTGGATGATATGATCGAGGCAAATAAGGATTATTGGCCGGAACTGAAGTAAGATCGGAGGTATGGTTATGGGAAGGAAAAGGGAACAGGTAAAAATCCTGGCAGACTATCACGAAAAAGACAGGTGGTTTACCATCGCCAAAACCCTTCTGACGCTGGCTCCACTGGTGGCCGTGGGATATCTGCAGATGGTTGTGAAAGGCGGTGATATTTCTTCTCTCCTGCAGAAGAATCCGCAGATCACAGTTACCTTTCTTACAGCGATGACGGGACCATTTACTGCATATCTGCTGGGATTTGCACAAAAACATCTCTATGAGGGAGATGCAGCATATCTTATGGCGCATCTGGTGCTGATCTTTGTGGCGGAGGCGCTGCTGCGGAACGCGTTCTATATGGTCATTATAACGTTTTTGATGTATCTGGTGTATCAGATGACAGGAGTATCGCCGCTGGCTTCCCTGCGCAGTAAGCTGAGAGACCATTTTCTCCGGGATCTTTCCGGGTGTTTCGTGCTGATTTTCTTCTGTTCCTTTTGCCTGTTTGCCTCACTCCGGCTCGGCATGTAAAAGGGTGTTAAGGGAACCATGAGTCTGAAAAAGGCTTCTGGTTCTTTTTTTCACTTATGACAATGTTTTGCCGAAAAATGTCTATCGGTCAAATATTATGGAAATTTTTGATGAATATGTACCGTCTAAAAAATGAATAAAAAGAGA
>CANBKJ010000067.1 GCA_947369165.1 uncultured Lachnoclostridium sp. | reverse complement strand
GTTTTTTTACATTATTTGTAGTAAAATATGTATAACTGTATGTGTGATAAAATGTATTGGAATAAAGGGGTTGATTTGATATGGGAAAAACAAAAATCGATCTGGGGATATCTACAGAAGAAAAACCAGAATGGACCATTTCTCTGGATTATGTTGCCAATAGTGTGGTGAAGGATGACCTGGAAGCACAATCCAAGGAACAGGAGAAAACAAAGGGATCAAGATCATTTTTTAATGATGCTTTGGATTCCGATTTTTTATCAGACGATCGATCTTCTTTTTCAGATACAAAGATTTTTGGAGGGGATAGTACTAGTATAACTGGAGGGCTGGATGAGACGATTCAGAGTCCAGGCATGGGAAGTTTCTTGGGAAACGAAGGAAGTACTGACAACATTCCTGGAGCCGCGAATGGTGCTACGTTGAGGGGAGCAGACGATTCGTTGATTACAATTTCGACTGGGGTGATGGAACAACCTATGGAGGAGTCCTCTGAGATACGAAGTGAGATTCAGACAGAAACACCTGACAGGGAGCGGGATGAAGTAGAAGAGAAACTGACCCATCTAGTGAATTCGATGAATCCCTGGGAACAGTCTGAAAATGCTCTCAGTGAAGCGGCCGCCATGTTACCTAAGGAAGGAAAGACTTCCGCAACTGGTGTGGATTCAGAGGAAAAGAAACTGAAGGATTTGTTTGAGCGTCTTGACATCTCAGAAAATCTGGATCGAATGAATGCAGCTGCCCAAGAAGATATGGCAGACGTTATTGAACAGACCCAGAAAGACAATGAATTGGTTGATGCCATCGAAGTGGGGATCGTAGAGCCAGCTGATACAGTTAGAGAAGAAACTGAATCGGGGCCGGTTTTGGATCTGGAACCACAGAAGGAAGAAACGGTTTCTCTTGAAGAGATCGAGATTACAAACGATATGTTTGATATGGGATATGATTTATCTGATGAGGAAGAAAACTATTCCGATGAAAATATCGATTTGGATTTATTTAAGGGAAGCATCGAAGATGCAGATGAATTTTCTTCTACAGAAAACAGTCTTGATCTGGATATGGTTGAACACAGGGGACAAAATGGTGCGGAACTGGATATGTCCAATTTGGTAGAGGCCGCTATGTCTGGTCTCAGCGGCAGCTATGAGGGGGGGAATATTGCAGCATCAGAGCCGGAGGAAGGCACTCTGTCAGAGTCAGAGTTCATTTCTGAACCAAAAGAGAGTGAGAATATTTTAGAGGTTGCCATGCCAGAAGGAAGTGCACTGTCAGAGCCAGAATCCATTTCTGAGCCAAAAGAGAGTGAGAATATTTTAGAGGTTGCCATGCCAGAAGGGAGTGCACTGTCAGAGACAGAATTTGTCTCAGGACTGGGAGATGAGGGGACAGTAAAGCCGGAGCAGATAAAGCTGGAATTTGAGCCGGTATATCCAGAAGGGCAGGGACCGAATCTCGCTGGTATCCTAAATGACACAGGGGACGGGGATGTAGCGTCCATGATCATCGAGGACTACAGTGAAGTACCGACGGTTTCAGACATAGAAACGAAGCTGAAAAAACGTGAAAGGGATAAGAAAAAGCATAAGAGCAAGGAAAGTCAGCAAAAAAAGACAGATGGCTTTGCTTATTCTTTGGATGATATTAACACAAAAACAGCAGATCATAGAGAACAGGCAGGGAAGAAGGCGCTGGTTGGAAGGGAAGCGGTGGAAGCTGCATTAGAAGTGGCTGCAGAAACTGCGGCGGCAGGAGGAGCGTTAAAAGATGAAGAATCTCAATCCGAAACGTTTACTGCTTCTGTTTATGCCAGACATGTTGTTTATAAAGAAGGAAAAATAAAACGTTCTTATTATAGTTTGTTCTATAAGTAAAGTGTATCACAGATCAATGATAAATGATTTTTAATTGCATAGTATAAAAGCCGCAAATTCACGTTGAAGTTGCGGCTTTTATGAATTTATTTTGCAAGGATATTAACAGCGAAAAGTATTGACAAAAAATATTTTCCAGCGTATAATTGTTTTAATCCCGATTAAATTAATAGGAATTAAAATAGTTGGAAATGTTTTAGTATGGTTTTTGGAGGTGTTTTGATGAAAATTTCCACAAAGGGCAGATATGGGCTCAGAGCAGTTATCGACATTGCCATTTATGGAGATGATGAGCCGGTTTCTTTGAGTGATATAGCCATCCGTCAGGACATATCCATCAGCTATCTTGAACAACTGATCGCCAAACTGAAGAGGGCAGAGATTGTCACCAGTGTCCGCGGTGCCAGAGGTGGATATTCACTGGCAGCGTCCAAGGATCAGATCTCAGTTGGGGACATCCTTCGGGCTCTGGAAGGGGATCTCTCACCGGTAAAATGTGCTGAGGTGACAGAACACGGTGACCCCTGTAAGGAATCCGGACAGTGTATCACAAAAATTGTGTGGAAGCGGATCAGTGAAAGCATTAATCATGCAGTAGACAGCCTGATGTTGTCGGATTTACTGGAAGAATCAGATATTCAGGATAGCAGAGGGTGTTGATCATAGATCGGTGGCAGCGAGATATGGTTCGATTGAGCGAAAAAGAGATGAGAGGAGAAATATTGATATGAGTCGATTTGTTTATCTGGATAATGCGGCTACTACGTCAACCAGAAAAGAAGTAGTAGATGCCATGTTGCCTTATTTTACAGAGAATTTTGGAAATCCATCCAGTGTGTATGATTTTGCGGCAAAAAATAAAAAAGCTGTGAATGACAGCAGGCAGACCATCGCGGATGCCTTGAACACAGATGTCAGAGATATTTATTTTACGGCAGGTGGAAGTGAAGCGGATAACTGGGCGTTGATTGCAACAGCGGAAGCTTATGAAGAAAAGGGAAAACATATTATTACTTCTAAAATTGAACACCATGCGATATTACACACCTGTGATTATCTGGAAAAGCGTGGGTTTGAAATAACATATATTGATGTGGATGAAAATGGTGTTTTGAAACTGGATCAGCTGAAAAAAGCGATTCGTCCCGATACTATTCTGATCTCGGTCATGTTTGCAAACAATGAGATCGGAACGATCCAGCCGGTGAAAGAGATCGGTGCCATGGCAAAAGAGCATGGAATACCTTTTCACACCGATGCGGTACAGGCGTTTGGCCATCTTCCCATCGATGTAGATGAGATGAACATTGATATGCTCAGTGCCAGCGGACATAAATTACATGGTCCCAAAGGAATAGGTTTTCTTTATATCCGCAAGGGTTTGAAACTTCGCTCCTTTATTCATGGGGGCGGACAGGAGAGAAAGCGCAGGGCAGGCACAGAAAATGTACCAGGTATCGTCGGTCTGGGAAAGGCGGTATCCATGGCGACTTCCACAATGAATGAACGGGTACGCAAAGAAGAGGAAGTCAGAGATTATCTGATTCAAAAGATTGAGAAGACAATCCCCTACTGTCGTTTAAATGGTGACCGGACAAAGCGTCTTCCCAATAATGTAAATTTTAGTTTTCAGTTTATCGAGGGAGAATCCCTGCTTATTATGCTCGATATGGAAGGGATTTGTGCTTCCAGCGGCTCTGCCTGTACATCCGGTTCCCTGGATCCCTCCCATGTCCTTCTTGCCATCGGGCTGCCTCATGAAATCGCCCACGGCTCACTAAGGCTTACACTCAGTGAGGAGACGACGCTGGAAGATGCGGATTATGTGGTGGAAAAGATCGCTGGAATTGTAGATAAGCTGAGAAGCATGTCTCCTCTCTATGAAGATTTCGTAAGAAAAAATAGTCACCATTAATAGAAAAATGTTCAGGAAAGGATGGTTTTTATAAATGTATAGTGAAAAGGTAATGGATCATTTCAGTAATCCGAGAAATGTGGGAGAGATTGAAGAGGCCAGTGGTGTAGGTACGGTGGGAAATGCAAAATGTGGAGATATCATGAGAATCTATCTGGATATCGACGAAGATGGCATAATCAATGATTGTAAGTTTAAGACTTTTGGATGCGGCGCTGCCGTTGCCACCAGCAGTATGGCCACAGAGCTGGTAAAGGGAAAATCGATCCAGGAAGCAATGCAGGTCACCAATAAAGCGGTGATGGAAGCGCTGGACGGTCTCCCTCCTGTGAAAGTTCATTGCTCCCTTCTGGCAGAGGAGGCGATTCATGCTGCTCTCTGGGATTATGCAGAGAAGAATGGTATTGTGATCGAGGGACTGGAAAAACCAAAATCTGATGTGCATGAAGGAGAAGAGGACGAAGAAGAAGAGTATTAAAAGAGTGAAGAAATACGACGAGGTTATTCTGCAGGTTATTTTACAACTTGCAGAATAGCCTTTTTTTATGATTATATATTCAGAAAATCAGCAATATCGTAAAAGTTGATAAAATACTCACTTCCTTTTTGGCCTTATATGCAGTTACGTGCCATGTATTGATTCAATGTAAGCCATTGAGCTAAAACTGGTGAACCACCGGGGTGCGTTGCTCAAAAGTTAAATAGGAGTTAAACCCGGCAGCGGCGGCTAGTTTTCCAGCTTTATCAAAATCCGCTGTCAAACGGTCTGTTGTGTGGGCGTCGGAACCAAAGGTAATCCATTTTCCTCCCATATACCGGTAGCGGCGGATGATCTCTTCGCTCGGATTTGGCATTGTTCCGCCATTTTTGTAACCGGAGGTATTGATCTCCAGGCAGATATTTCTCTCAATGAGTTTAGCTAAGATGGCATCGATCACATCGGCAAACATATGGTAAGAATAGAGCCGGTATCCGGAAGGTGAATAGCGAACGATATAGTCAAGATGCCCCAGGGAATCCACCTGAAGTTCTCCTAACTGCTCCAGGTTATTCAGGGTGGTTTCAAAATAGAGGAGAAGTGCCTTTTTTTCCTCGTAGGATTCCCAATATTCTGGATAGTAAGGATCCATTTCATTTACCAGATGTACGGAACCGATCACATAATCCAGTGCTGGGTTCTGGCTGAGTTTCCAGTTGGAGTCCCAGGCATCTTCTTTTAGCCCCATTTCCACGCCGCAGTAAATTTTGATGCGGTCGCGATAAAGATCCCTCAATTCATGGATTCGCGACAGGTATTCCTCAATATCGAAAGAGAAGGGCGCTTTTGTTTTATCTTTGTCATCATTCTTTATATATTTTAACGGAAAATGATAGTCCATATGGTCGGTAAAAGTAATTCCTGTCAAATGTTTTTGAATTCCCTTTAGAACCATTTCCTCCATCGGCGTATCGCTGTCGGTGGAAAAGGAAGTGTGCACATGTGAGTCGTATCGTATCATAAGGATACCTCCTGGTATTTATCTGCATGTTTCATTCTGCTTCTTTAATGTTAGAAATATCTGGTGCAGCTATCATGGAATAATTGGTATAGTACACGACGAAACCGGGCTTGCCGCCGTTTGGTTTTTTTACATGTTTTTTCTGAATGTAGTCGATCTCTACCTTATCTGCATTTTTATTTGCGGAATAAAATGCCGCCAGGCTGGCAGCCTCCTCAAAGGTTTTAATAGGTGGCTCTTCGTTGTTGCATTTAATGATCACATGGGAACCGGGAGCCTGTTTCGCATGAAACCACCAGTCATTACCTGTGGCGGTCTTAAAGGTGAGCTGGTCGTTCTGGTAATTATTTTTGCCTACATAAATATCGTAGCCGTCCGAAGAAATATAGTGAAGTGGGCTGCTCTTTGGCATAGAACGTCCCCCTTTCCGGTTGCTTTTTCCGTGGCTGCGCATATAGCCGCTGTCGATGAGCTCCTGCTTGATCAGTACCAGATCTTCTTCCTGCCTGGCGATATCCAGGGCGGTGAGGATTGTCTCCAGATGCTGGATCAGTTCATTGGTTTCTTCAATCTGCTGGGAAACAGCCTCGAAAGTGCGCTTGAGCTTGTTGTACCGGCTAAAATATTTATTGGCATTTTCAGCCGCTGTCAGAGTTGGATCAATAGTGATCGTTACCTCTTTGTTATCGTAATAATTAATACAGGTAAGAGAGGTATCCTCTGGCGTCAGCTGGTATCCATAGGTATTGATCAGCTCCCCATATATTTTATAACGGTCCCGTTTTTCTGTATCCCTGAGCTGCTTCTCCTGAATGCCTCTTTTTTTTCGGTTCCGCTCCAGTAGAGTGGTGACATTCTTTCTGAGATCTGTGGATTTCTGACGGATCCTTTGAATTGTCTCCTTTTCCCTGTAAAATGTCTCCACTGCGGCACTCATGGAATCCTGGGTCCGGTGTTCCAGTGTTTCGTACATGGTGAGGGGAAAAGCAGCGAATTCCATAGGTTCCTTGCCCTCAAAAACGGTCTCTGGTGCAAAGAGTCCCTTTTTGGAGTGATCCAATAGTTCCCGCAATTTATTCAAAAGATTCGAGAGCTGGTTTCCCGTCAGGGAAGCAAACGGAGCATCTCCATCGATATGACACCGGAAAGCGGTTTCGTGGGCAAGAGTGTAACTGAAACCAGTGAAATAATTACAAAGTCCTTTGGCAACACTGACGGGCTGCCTGACCACTTCCTGCATCCACTGTTCCGTGGTCAGTTCATAGGGGTTGTGCTTGTCCTTTGTATTGGGGATAAAATAATCCCTCCCAGGGAGAACCTCTCTCACTGAGCTGACCAGAGAAGAGACATGTTTGATGCTGTCTATGATCCGGCTGGATTCATCGAGAAAAATGATATTACTGTGCTTTCCCATGATCTCTACCACCAGTGATTTGTTCACCAGATCCCCCAGTTCGTTGAGGTTTTCTAATTCAATCTTCATGACACGTTCCAGTCCGTATTGGGAAATTCCGGTGATCCGGGCTCCATTCAGATGTTTTCGTAGAAGCATGCAAAAGTTTGGCGCTGTCAATGGAGAAGTTTTTGGCTCCTCTGTCAAATAGATCAATGGAAGAGAAGGACTTGCGGATAACACAAGCCGGAAATTGGTCCGGTTATTCTTTATCGTGAGCAACAGCTCGTCGGGCTCTGGCTGTGCGATCTTTTGAAGTCTGCCCTCTGTCAGTTTGTCGGAGAGCTCTTTTGTCAGAGCTGCCATGGTAAAACCATCAAATGCCATATCCTGTTTCCTCCCAAATCATTTATTATATTACTGTGAATTAAATTCATAACATAAAGTTAGTACAATAAATAATAAGTCAGTTTACATTAAACTTAATATCCATTGTACTAGTTTGATTATACTACATTATGGGAAAAATACAATAGAATTCTTGACTTATGCCGGTAAGTAATTTATAATAATACGGAATGCATAGATGAAATTTTCTATATGCCTGTAAAATGATGGAAGAGCAGGCGGCGGAATTATTGTGTGGGAATGAGGGCAGATATGATAAGAAGCATGACTGGTTATGGCAGATTTGAAGCAGAAAATGAGGATTCCCGGTTGACTGTAGAGATCAAATCGGTAAATCACAGATATTGTGATATTTCCATCCGGCTTCCCAAAAAACTGAATGCATTTGAGGGCGATATTCGCAGGCAGGTAAAGGAAAGCGTCAGCAGGGGAAAGATCGACGTATACATAACATATGAGAGCAGTCGCCAGGGAGAATCTCTTGTCACCTACAATCCGGATATGGCCAGATCTTACGTGGAACTTTTACAGAAGATCTCCGATGATTTCCAGGTCCCGAATACGGTGGATGCGGCCATGCTTTCCAGATACCCAGAGGTTTTTACTTTGGACGAGGTACATGTAGATGAAGAGAAGCTTCAGGAATTGCTGCATCATTCGGTGGCAGGAGCTCTGGATCATTTTGTACAGGCCAGAGAAACAGAGGGCGGGCTTTTGAAGGCAGATCTGATTCAGAAGCTGGATGTTCTGGGTGCCATTGCAGAAGAGATACGCAAACGGTCTCCGGAGGTCTTTGAGGAATACAAAGAACGCCTGCGTACAAAAATAAAGGAGACGCTGGGGGATACGAAGCTGGATGAGAGTGTAGTAGCGACAGAACTTGTGGTATATTCCGATAAAATTTGTGTGGACGAAGAGCTGGTTCGTCTGAAAAGCCATATTCAGCATATGAAGGAGACGTTGGAAAAAGAAGAGAATGTTGGAAGAAAACTGGATTTCATTGCCCAGGAGCTAAACAGGGAAGCCAATACAACTCTTTCCAAGGCAAATGACATTATGATATCCAATCAGGGCATTATGATGAAGACAGAGATTGAAAAGATCCGGGAACAGATTCAGAATCTTGAGTAGGTTGGCCGGTTGATAAGGAGTCTGGCATGGCATTTGTAAATATTGGTTACGGAAATGTAGTCAACAGTGAAAAGGTGATCAGCATTGTGAGTCCGGAAGCGGCCCCGGTTAAGCGGATGATACAGGGGGCTAAGGACGATGGAAAGGCCATTGATGCTACCTGTGGGAAAAAGACCAAGGCAGTTCTTGTCATGGAAAATGATTCCCTGGTTCTTTCTGCCCTTTTGCCGGATACGATCGCGAGCCGCTTTAATCATAAAGGAACTGGAACAGAGAATACGTAAGAAAATACTAAAGGATCGGAGGCTGGGTATGAACAAAGGTATACTGGTAGTTATTTCAGGATTTTCAGGTGCCGGAAAGGGGACGATCATGAAAGAACTGGTAAAACGGTACGATTATCATCTTTCTATATCGGCGACCACAAGGAAGGCGAGAACTGGAGAAGTTCATGGAAAAGATTATTACTTCCATACCAGGGAAGAATTTCAGCAAATGATCGAACAAAGTGAATTGATAGAGTGGGCGGAGTATGTGGGAAATTATTATGGTACTCCGAAAAAATATGTCCAGCAGCAGCTGGATGCCGGCAGGGATGTCCTGCTGGAGATCGAGATGCAGGGCGGCATGCAGGTGAAGGAAAAATTTCCAGATGCCCTTTTGATATTTATTTCTCCACCGTCTGCGAAAGCGTTGAAGGAGCGCCTGACAGGCAGGGGAACAGAGACACCTCAGGAGATCGAAAAGCGGCTTCTGCGGGCGGTAGAAGAAGTTCAATATATGAAAGATTATGATTATATCGTTGTAAATGATAATTTAGAAGAAGCGGTGGAAAAAGTGAATCACTTGATTCAATATGATCATTACAAATCTTGTAACAGTGCATTGCTCATTGAGAAAATGGCATCGGAGCTCAGTGGATTTGCCACGAAAGGAGTATAAGGTTGAAAGAAAACTTTCAACCGATCAAGTTTGTGCGCGCACACCCAAACTTGTATGAAGCGCGAAAGGAGTATAGAAATGAATGATTTAGGAGTGGAAGAAATTTCACGAAAAAAAGAACCCAAAAAACGGTCTGCGGTCAGCTATATTATCGAGTTTGCTATATATATCGCATTGATCCTTCTATGTATATTCTGGGTTCCAGAACACGTAGTACAGCGAACGGTGGTGAGCGGAGAATCCATGGAGAATACACTCCACAATGGAGAGAGCCTTCTCGTAAATAAGATTGCCTACGAGCCCTCAAGGTATGATATTGTCGTATTTTATCCACTAGGAAGAGAAGAGGACGAATATTACGTGAAACGTATTTATGGTCTGCCAGGGGAGACCATTCAGATCAAAGGCAAGGATATCTATATTAACAATCAGATCATTGAAGATAAATACGCCAAAAATGCCATGGACGATGCCGGAATTGCTGAGGAACCGCTTAAGCTGGGTGAGGATGAATATTTTGTACTCGGGGATAACCGCCGGGTGAGCAAAGACAGTCGTGATTCAGAGGTGGGACCGGTGAAAAAGGAGAATATTGCAGGGCATGTAGTCCTTCGTATATGGCCATTATCAAAGTTTGGCACACCGTAGCTCAAATGTATCATTGAGCTAAATCGATGTTTCACTTAGCCTGGCGGTCTGCCGTCTGGCTGATCATAAATAAATTTTAGTGGTAATTTGAAAGGAGTTAAGATATGTTACACCCATCTTATAGTGATTTAATGAATGTTGCAAACAGCGATGTGGAGCCAGGAGAACATCCGGTGGTGAACAGCCGGTACTCAATTGTACTGGCTACAGCCAAAAGAGCAAGGCAGCTGATCGACGGCTCTGTACCGCTGGTGGATGGAAAATATCCGAAACCGCTTAGTGTGGCGATTGAGGAGCTGTCTACATCTGCCATCAAGATTAATTCAGAAGAGGATGAAACAGAAGAAGAATTGATGACTCTGGATGTGGTTTCAGAAGAGAAGCCAACGGAAGACTCGGAAATATAAAATGACTGTGGTCTGCATGTATTTGCAGACCATTTTTTTATAAAGAGGAGAATAGGGGATGAATACCAGAATTACTTTAGCCTATGGCAGCGACAGAATTTTCAGTCTGCTTTTTCCGGAAGGAAATCCGGAATTCGTAAGTCAGCAGCCAGTGTTTTTCGAAGATCTCCAGATGGAAGGGATATTGAAAGCGATCTTGTCTCGATACAGCGGATTTGATCTTCGGAAATATTTTTATACCGTACCGGAATCTGTCAATACCATACGTTATCGTCAGGATATTTACCGGGATCTGGAGAAAAATGATTTTTTAATTATTGCGTTTAGAAAGTTTTCAGATAAAATGTCGGAGAGCGAGAAATGTTTTCAATACTATTGTCAGACGGAAGATAAGATAAAAAAAGGAAGTTATCTCCTTTTGGCGTGCCGGCATTATCTGACTGCCCTAAGCCTTTTGCGGGATTCTCTGGAGCAGGCGGAAATCGCCTCAAAAGGATTTTTACTAATGCAGGAGATCCTGGATGAGATGAGCGCGAAGAGAGAGTTTGTTGAATTTACCAAGTTGGTGGAAATGGTGTTTTCCTATCTGAAGGAACTAAAACTAACTTTGCTGATAAATAAAAAAGAGATCCGGATATTGGAGGAAGAGAGCACAGAAGATACAGAGGTGGTGGACAGGATCCATGAATTTATGAATGCGTTAGAGATCCCAGTAGGGAAGACTGTGCCACCGGTGGTAGAAAATATATTTCCAGCACCCCTTGAGACCAGCAGCTTGGAAAATGCAGTGGTAGATATACTGCGCAAGAGCCGTCCGGAAGTATTCCGTGAATTAAAACAATTTGCAGACGTTCCTTTTACGCTGGAGGAAAATATTTTTTTAAAGGTAAAAAATGAGATCGTATTTTATATCAGTTTTTATGAATTTGAGAGACAGCTCGAGAAGGCGGGGTATCAGCTAAATTACCCGGAAATCCGCGAAGAATGCGGTGAATCTTCGGCTTATGACAGCGGCTTGGAATTGGTACAGGTTTATGACATGGCACTGGCTTGGAAAAACCGTTTCTCAGGTGAAATAGTGGTGAAAAATGATATCTGCTATGGTGAGGAAAAGAGTTTTCTAGTGATCACCGGACCGAATCAGGGCGGTAAGACAACCCTTGCCCGGGCAGTAGGACAGTGTGTCTATCTTATGATAATGGGATTAAAGGCGCCCTGCCAGAGTATGAAAAGCCGTTTTTTCGAACGTATTATGACTCATTTTGAAGTGGAGGAGAGTGTTGAGACCGGTGCCGGAAAACTGAAAGAAGAGTTACGGCGTCTAAAACCCATGATGCAGGACCAGAGGGGAAACCAGAAGAACAGCTTTGTTATTCTGAATGAATTGTTTACCACAGCCACTACTTACGATGCCCGTATCATGGCACAAAAGGTAATGGAGCATTTTCAGAACAGTGGTTGTCTTGGGATTTATGTCACTCATATCCAGGAACTGGCAGATGAGAAGAACCAACCGGGGGTGCAGAGTATGGTGGCACAGGTGGACCAGGAGGACCCTGACAGGCGGACATTTTTGATTCTGCCGATGGAGGCACAGGGACTGGGATATTCCGATTCCATCGCCAGAAAATACGGACTGGATTATGACCAGATGACGAAACGGGTAGCAGCTTTGGACTACAGTTCCCGGAAGGGAGAATTACAATGAATTCATATTTATTATATCCAGATAAAGATGGAACAGAAGAGGCTGTCTATCCATCTTTTTATGATATTTACAAAGATCTGAATTTAAATATAGTATTGAAGACGATGGCACGGGAAGATGTATTCATGATGGAACAGATACGGAATGTGATGATGGTTCCATTGCGCAGGGCCTCAGAGGTGGAATATCGTTATGACATTATACGGGATTTTCAGCGCAATCCGGAATTGGCAGGGGAGCTTTATACCCTCGGTGTCAAAGGACATAAACTGGCAGGGCAGTATAAGGAGGAAATGGAGCAGAACCGGCGAAAGGCCGCTGCAAAGGCCGGCACAATCATAGCCTCTCTTAACTTTATCGAGGAGTCCATGGAACTGATACGTACGTTGAGAGATCTTCTACAGAGAAAAGAAATATATCTGAATTCACAGGGCATGACAGGATTGGTTCAAAGGCTGTCAAAGTATCCGCTGGATGATTTTCTGGATTTCCATAAAAATTTTCTTTTTTATACGACCGGTGGGGAAGGTATCTTTTCGATTCGGATCAGCGGCGGACTGAAGTTGTCAGAGAGCCGCATGAAAAAATGCCAGAATTATCACTATAATACGTTAAAGGGCACCTCTCTTACGTTTATGAAACTGTACTATAAACTGGCTAAAAGGGACAGCATACTCATCGAAAAGGAACAGCTGGAAAAGGATATCGGTGTGTTTTTGGAAAGCCATATGCAGCAGATCATAGCAGCCTACCAGCCCCTGATCGACGACTGCATGAAATTTTTATTTCAGTTTGCCAAAGAGATCGCATTTTATCAGGGAGTTTATACAATGCAGCGACGCATGCGGGAATTGCAGTTGCCTTTGTGCTATGGAAGCGTGACAAAAGACACTCGTCGCCGGCGCATCGAAGATCTGTATGAGCTCTCCCTGGCGCTCTACACCCAGACCTATCCGGTTCCGAACTCTATTCGTACCGGGGGAAAGATCCTGACAGTGATCACAGGAGCCAATCAGGGAGGAAAATCTACTTTTTTGCGAAGCTTTGGTATCGCACAAGTACTTTTACAATGTGGAATGCCAGTGCCGGCAAAAGAGTTTTGTTCCAGATTATTTCCCCGGATCCACACGCATTTTACAAGAAAAGAGGATGCCATGCTTTCCAGAGGGCGTCTGGAGGAGGAACTGAGGCGGATGAGTGATATCATAACCCAGATCTCACCGGACAGTCTGCTTTTGTTGAACGAATCATTTGCCAGTACGACGGAAAAGGAGGGCTCGCAGATTGCTTATAATGTAATCCTTCCCCTTTATGAGAAGGGAATTCATGTTATGATGGTCACGCATCTCCATGAGTTTGCGCTCAAATTGTATGAGGAAAATCGTAAAAGGACAGAATTTCTTGTGGCAGAACGGAAGGAAAATGGGGAGAGAACATTTCACATGTTGCCTGGAAAACCCCATTATTCCAGTTATGGAACGGATTTATATGAGTATATGATAGGAAGTTTATAAAAATCGAAAATACGTTTGACAAACGCCTGTTCGCGTGCTATGATATACAAAACGAATGTTCGTATCATTTGTTCTGTATATACAGAACATGCAAGGAGGTATTTGTTATGGATGAAAGAAATGTAAAAAAAGCAGTTTTTTTGGTTATGCTTCCGGTGTTTGTCCTGGCCTGTTGTATTTCAGCCTGTCAGCCATCCGAAGCACAAAGCACGGGGGACAGAACCAATGATGTGGTAGCATACGAGTCTGTGCTGATCTGCAGGGGGGATACACTTTGGACGATTGCAGAGGCAAATCTGGATCAGCCCACAGCGGCTGAGATTCGTCAGCATGTTAAAGAGATTGCAGAACTGAATGACATTTCACCCGCCCGTATCCATGCCGGAAATTATTTGTTGATTCCCCGGTATAAGGTACGAAATGATAGAGGGGTGTGACATAACAAAAAATCCCAGAGCTGAATGACATGTCACCAGCCTGACTAACCTATATACATTTAGAAAAATCCCTTGACAATGTCGGATAAATTGCCTTTTTTGCGCCGGCATCATGACATAATTGTGCCAAGAAACGTTGTTAAAATCATCATTGTTAATATTTACACATGTTATGGCTGTTTTTCAGTCAGAAAAGATTGATAAGAGGCGAGGGATTTATCTATGTTTACATCAGGAAAAAAAACGGTATTACGAGTTCTTGTATTTATGGCAGTTCTGGCTGCTGGTGTGTTTGCAGCGGGGGGCAGTCGTTCCCAGGCGGCAACATTAAAGATTAAAATGAATGGAAAGACTTCTTATTACAGAGGAAAGCAGACGACTGTAAAATACAATAAGAAAAGGATTTCCAACACAAAGTATAAAGGGCTGACTATCAAAAAAACCCGAATGGCAGCTTATGACGATGTCTTTCGGAAAGGACTTAAGGTTAAGACAAAATATTATTCTTCTTCAAAGAAACTTGTTATGTCTAAAAATGGAATCAAAGTGACTTTAAAGCTGGGAAGTAAATATGCTTATGTAAATGGTGTCAAACGTAAATTGACAGCGGCCCCGGTTAAGGTTCGGTACGTCAAAAAAAAGAAAAACAAAATTCTAGTACCAGTAAAATTCCTCTGTGAGCAGCTGGGTTTTAATTATAAGGCTTCCGGTTCTGTAGTTACCATTACCAATGCCATTATGGTTGAATATAACGATACGGTAAAACGTTCTACTGTTGTGGGGAAAGTTTCATATAATGGAAAAGAGAATAATCTCTCCAGTATGCCAGTGATCAAACTGGGAAGTACGGTCTATTTACCAGCAGAAGAGGTATTTAAGAAGCTGGCAGGAATTGAGTATGAATATGATGCGGGGAGTGAAGTCCTTACTTTAAAAAATGAGGCCACGAAAAAAACGGTTGTTTTCACATTGAATGAGACTTCATATATGGAAAATGATACCGTCAAAAATCTTTCCACACCGATGTACATGGTGAAAAGAAAAGATACCAATAAAACGGTATTATGTGTTCCAGCGAAGGTTGTCTGCCGGAGCCTTGGATATTCTTATAATTGGAATAAAACCAAATCGCTGGTGAGCATCCATGATCTCATTTATTTTGACTGGAAAACAGACAAGTCAGTAAATGCTGGTGATGGTAAAAACTATATCACGGAGGCAAAGGCAATTTACAATCCAGGGATTGACTGCATTTCTTTTACGCTCAAAGGGACAGATACCGCTCTTATGGAGCAGATTTCTGTGGTAAGAAATGACAGGGTGATCACAGTAACGATCCCAGCCGAATCCAAATATCTTCTGGACAATTACTCATTTACCAAATTTGTTAATATTTTGGAGAAGTTTGAAGTAACTGCAGACGATACCGGAAATGTCATAATAAATATTACTGGTTACAATCCTGCTGATTTTGCTTATTCCGTTATGGACGGAGTTCTTACCATCAATGTAATGGGTCAGTATATGGGAAGTACTTCATTAAAGATCATGAAACCGGCGGGAATTACCATTAATGATGTGACCAACGAAGATTATTATAATAGCAAAAAATTTAAAATTAAAATACGTGGAAATCACATTGATTTTATTAACCAAAACCCAATTGTGATCAGCAGTGACATTATTACCGATGTCACGACGGAACTGTCTTCTG
>CANBKJ010000066.1 GCA_947369165.1 uncultured Lachnoclostridium sp. | reverse complement strand
ATCACAATAACTTTAGAATTATATCATAGAAACTTTTTTTAAGCAAATTTAAAATTTTAGTTCTAAAAAGAAAAAATTTTGCATATCATTATTTAGTAAAGAAAAAAGGTCTGTCCGCAGGACGGATAAAATAAACAAAGGGGGTCATATATGATGACAGATAAGGTTTTAGGAAACAATCAGGTAAACGTGTATGGTGAGGTGATTAGCGAGTTCACCTTCAGCCATGAAGTGTACGGTGAGGGATTCTATATGGTACATCTTTCTGTGAGGAGACTCAGCAATGTATTTGACACGATTCCGCTGATGGTTTCCGAGCGTCTGGTAGATGTGTCAAAGGATTACCGGGGAAAATTCTTTGAGGCATGCGGACAATTCCGTTCCTATAACCGCCATGAAGAAAATAGAAATCGTCTTGTTCTCTCGCTTTTTGTAAGAGATTTAAGGGTTGACGATACAGAACTTGGCAGCGATAAGCCCAATTATATATTTCTGGATGGATATATCTGTAAACAACCTGTATATAGAAAAACGCCGCTGGGAAGAGAGATCGCAGATCTTTTGCTGGCAGTAAACCGCCCCTATGGAAAATCCGACTATATCCCATGCATTTGCTGGGGAAGAAACGCAAGATTTGCAGACGGTTTCCAGGTAGGTGAGCACATTCAGATCTGGGGACGGATCCAGAGCCGTGAATATCAGAAAAAATTGGATGAAGAAACCTTTGAAACCAGGGTGGCATATGAAATATCGGTCAGCAAGCTGGAGCATATAGATGAGATGTCAGCGGTGGTTGCCGCCTCGGAAGAAAAGACCGAGGAAGAGGATGAAAAGGAGGAAAACTGGGAATAATATCCGATTAGGTCATCTTTTACTTGCATGGACATCATTTTTGTGGTAAATTAATTTTCATAGTCTGAGAAGTATTGTCATTTTTATGGCAGTGCGAACGAAAGAGAGCTTGAGTTTTTGCATCTTGATACAGAAACCCAAGAAAGAGAGGTGTTAATGACGATGAAAACAGGAATTGTCCAGGTCTTTTACGGAGACGGAAAAGGGAAGACGTCGGCAGCAGTTGGTCAGGCACTCAGGGAAGTACAGGAAGGACAGAGAATTACCATGATCCAGTTTCTCAAAGGGAAAGTGGCTGACGAATTTCAGGTGTTAGAGCGCCTGGAACCAGATATGAAGATATTCCGCTTTGATAAAAGTGAGAGCAGTTACTGCGATTTACCGGATGATGCGAAGCGCGAGGAAAAGCATAACATATTGAACGGTTTTAATTTTTCCAAGAAGGTGCTGGAGACCGGAGAGAGTGATGTGATCATCCTGGATGAACTGCTGGGATTGATCGATCTTAACATAATCACCGAGAATGATGTGGAGGATCTTATCCGCATACAGGGAGATTACAAGAAACTGATCATTACCGGAGCTAAGCTTCCGGATCAGATCCGGGCGTATGTGGATGAAGTATCAGAAATACGATAATTGGTATTGACTGGTATCTGTATAAGTGATAAGATAATTAATAAGTGAATAAAAAAGAGTAGAGGCGCGGACTTTATTAGTAGTTTTCCGGATGTGTCAGGTTACATAGATGATGGTAAATGAAAGGAAAGTCTGCCGAAGGGGACAGATACCTGAGACTGTCTGCCTGGGCATATGCTGAAGAAGTATATGACTGTCATCTTTTAAGATGGAGTGCTACAGAATACCACTGAATTTTTGCGGCATTTCCATTGATGGGGAATGTCGCTTATTTTACGTGAAGGTAAAGTGAGAATACCAGCGGGACTGCTCACAGGGTATTCGAGCGCATAGTATATTAAATGCAAGGAGGAAAAAAGTATGTCAATTTTTACAGGAGCAGGAGTAGCGCTGATTACTCCAATGAATGCCGATGGTTCGGTAAATTATGAGAAGATGAGAGAAATCATTGAATTTCAGATTAAAAATCAGACAGATGCCATCATTATCTGTGGAACGACAGGTGAGGCATCCACACTGAGCCATGAGGAACATATCGAGTGTATCCGGTTCTGCTGTGAGGTGGCAGATAAGAGGATCCCTGTGATCGCCGGAACCGGCTCGAACTGTACAGCAACGGCAGTTTTTCTTTCCCAGGAGGCAGAGAAGGCGGGAGCAGACGGATTACTTCTCGTGACGCCATATTACAATAAGTGTACCCAGAACGGGTTGAAAGCCCATTTCACTCAGGTGGCGGATTCTGTAAACATACCGATTCTTCTTTACAATATACCGGGAAGAACCGGCGTAAAGATCGCACCAGAGACCGTAGTTGCTTTGTGCCGCGACGTCAAAAACATCGTCGGTGTAAAGGATGCTACCGGTGATATTTCAGAAGTGGCAAACGTACTTGCCCTGGCAAAAAAAGAAGGGGTGGAGGTAGATCTCTATTCCGGAAATGACGATCAGATCGTACCAGTGGTATCTCTGGGAGGAAAGGGAGTCATCTCTGTGCTGTCTAATATTCTTCCTCAGCAGACCCATGAAATGGCAGCGGCTTTTCTGGCGGGTGACGCAAAAAAAAGTATGGAAATTCAGCTTTCCTATTTTGACCTGATTGGGGCTCTGTTCTGTGAGGTAAATCCCATACCGGTGAAAAAGGCAATGAACCTGATGGGAATGGAAGTGGGATCCCTGCGGGCTCCTTTGACGGAGATGGAGGAGAAGAATGCTGCGAGACTGGCGGATGAGATGAAAAAAGCAGGGATCATATGATTACAGGGAAAATGTTTTCTTAAAATACTTTGGAAAGGATGTACGACATGACAAGGATAATAATGAGCGGCTGCAATGGTGCCATGGGAAAGATGATCACGGACCTTGTGGCGAAGGATGAAGAAGCCCGGATCGTGGCGGGGATCGATATCACGGATGATGGGAGAAACGACTATCCGGTATTTTCTTCCATTCTTGACTGTGATGTGGAGGCAGATGCCTTGATTGATTTTTCAACGACTAAGATTCTGGATGATCTGCTCTCCTATTGTGAGGAAAAGGGACTCCCGGCGGTACTTTGCACTACCGGTTATGATGAGGATCAGCTGGAAAAGATCGAAGGGACTGCGGAGAAGATAGCAGTACTCAAAGCAGCCAATATGTCTCTCGGCGTCAATACGCTGCTCCATCTCATTCAAAAGGCGGCGAAGGTGTTTGCACCGGAGGGCTTTGATATCGAGATCGTGGAAAAACATCATAACCAAAAATTAGATGCCCCTTCGGGAACGGCGCTTGCTTTGGCGGATTCCGTCAATGAGGCGATGGATGGTCAATATGAGTATATTTATGACCGGTCCCAGCGGCGGGAGAAACGGGGGAAAAAAGAACTGGGGATCAGTTCGGTCCGCGGCGGTACCATTGTGGGAGAACATGATGTGATCTTTGCCGGAGAGGATGAGGTGATCACCTTCTCCCATACGGCATACAGTAAAGCCGTGTTTGCCAAGGGGGCTGTGGCGGCGGCAAAATTCCTGACGGGAAAGAAGAATGGTCGATTTGACATGGCAGATGTGATTGCAGCGAAATAAAGGGGAAAGTATGTTATCATTTTGTATCAAAAACGTGGTTTGTGCCACTGGCGGGGAGCTTCTCCGTGGTGATCCACGAACAGTTGTCACCGATGTAGTGACGGATTCGAGGCTGGCGGGAGAGGGGGCATTGTTTGTTCCTATTATCGGAGAGCGGGTGGATGCCCACCGGTTTATTCCGGAGGTGCTTCGGACAGGGGCGGCGACCCTTACTTCTAAGCGGGAAGCGGCTGACGGGGCAGAAGGTCTGTCTGGAGCTGCCGTGGTCTGGGTGGAGGATACCCTGGCAGCCTTTCAGAAACTGGCGGGCTGGTACCGCCAGCAGTTTGATATTCCAGTCATAGGCATAACAGGAAGTGTTGGAAAAACAACTACAAAAGAAATGGTAAGCGCTGTGCTTGCCACAAAATACAATCTATTGAAGACCATTGGAAACCTCAACAGCCAGATCGGTGTGGCGCAGATGATGTTCCATATTGAAAGGGATACGGAGATCGCTGTCTTTGAAATGGGTATGAGTATGCCTGGGGAGATGGCGAGGCTGGTAGAGATCGCCAGGCCCCAGACGGCAGTGGTGACCAATATTGGAGTATCCCATATCGGCAATCTGGGAAGCAGAGAGGCCATCGCCTTTGAGAAGGGGCATATTGTCAAATATGTGGGAGGCTCCCATGGTGGAATGTGTTATATCTGTGGAGATGGGGATCTTCCGGCGTTGACCGGGGACAACATTCCCTATGAGTTGTGTGTTGGCGACTGTGAGACTGTTTTTTATGGAACGGAGACAGGATGCCAAATTCTGGCGACGGATATCCAGGTCACAGAGAGCGGACAGTCCTTTCAATATCATGGAAGAGAGGAATGCATTGTGGAGCTGTCGGTGATGGGAGGGCATAATGTCAACAATTCAGTGGTGGCGCTGGCTTTGGGAGAGCAGTTCGGCGTGGATATGGATCAGGCGTTGGAGGCACTGAGACAGTACCGTCCCTTTTCCATGCGGGGAGAGCGTTTGGACTGTCGCGGTTTTCACTTGATCGATGATACGTATAATGCCAGCCCGGACTCTATAAACAGCAATATCGACGCCCTTTTTGACTATGGCTCAGAGGGTAGAAAGATCGTGGTTCTTGGGGATGTGCTGGAACTGGGGGAGCAGAAAGAGAGCCTGCACCGCGGAATTGGTGATTTTATTCTTCAGGAGGCAGGGAAGGGTAAGAAACTTTCCTATATTATAACGGTGGGGGAAGGAGCTTCCTACATCTGCCGCCAGGTGGAGAGAGGCTCGGATATTCCAACAAGAATATGCAGAAGTAATGAAGAGGCGGCTGAATTTGTCAGGCAGCTGGCGCAGCCGGGGGACTGGATATTAGTAAAAGGATCCCGCGGGATGCACATGGACGAAGTGGTGAAAAAGGTAGTGATGTAGTGTACGCAGATATAATCGTAGATATTAGTGTGGAGGCACTGGACAAAACCTATCAGTATCATATCCCGGAGCAGATGGAAGAATTGGTAAGGATCGGGACGCCTGTCCGGGTGCCCTTTGGGCGGGGGAACCGGATCCTCCACGGTTTTGTTGTAAATCTGACGGAACAGCCAGCTTTCGATGTGAACCGGATCAAAGATATTCTGAAGGTGGAGCAGAAACAGGTGCCGGTGGAAGGCCAGCTGCTGGCCCTTGCCGGATTTATCAGTGACCGGTATGGTTCCACGATGAACGAGGCCCTAAAGACAGTTCTGCCTGTCCGGAAAAAGATTAAGTCAGTGGAGGAACACTGGCTTAATTTTGCTATGGACGAAAGGTTTGTTTTGGATATTCTCCACGAATATGAACGGAAACACTATGTGGCGAAAGTGCGGTTGATCCGGGGGCTTCTTGCCGAGGGGGGCACGATGACAAGAAGGCAGGCAGACCGCCAGTACCAGGTGAAAAAGCCGGTGATCGACAGTCTGGTAAAGGAGGGGATCCTTACCGTTACCAGAGAGAAAAAATACCGAAATCCCCTGGAATCTGCCGAACAGCAGCCAGATGTCCTCAAGGTGCTGAACGAAGAGCAGAGAGGGATCGTGGAAGATTTTGCGAAGGAGTACAAAAATGGCCTGCGGAGGCCATACCTTCTGTATGGGATCACAGGAAGTGGAAAAACGGAGGTTTTTATTCGTTTTCTGGAGACCGTACTGGCGGAGGGAAAGCAGGCAATTGTATTGATCCCGGAGATTGCTCTGACCTTCCAGACGGTATCCCGGTTCCGCCAGGCATTCGGTGAGCGGGTTTCTGTCATTCACTCCAGGCTCTCGGAAGGGGAGCGCTACGATCAGTATGAGCGCGCCAGAATGGGAGAACTGGATATTATGATCGGTCCCAGATCGGCACTGTTTACTCCTTTTGAAAGACTGGGAGCCATCATCCTGGACGAGGAGCATGAAACCAGCTATATCAGTGAGGGAGTTCCCCGTTATCACAGTGATGAAGTCGCACTGTTTCGTGCCAGACAGACAGGAGCCAGTGTAGTCTTTGGTTCAGCGACGCCATCAGTAAAGAGCTATCTTATGGCGAAGGAGGGCAGGTATAAAGAGTACCGTCTGACCAGGCGTGCCGGAGACGCCTTTTTGCCGGATATCCATGTGGTAGATCTCAGGCAGGAGTTAAAGGAAAAAAACCGTTCGGTTTTTAGCCGCATCCTTCAGCAGAAGATCTTAGACCGTCTGAATAAAAAAGAACAAATCATGCTTTTTATCAACCGGAGAGGGTACGCGGGCTTTGTTTCTTGTAGAAATTGTGGAAATGTGTTACAATGTCCTCATTGTGATGTATCCATGACAGCACATAAAAATCATCTGGGAGAGGTGGATACACTGGTCTGCCATTACTGTGGACATGCTGTCAGGATGCCAGAGAGGTGCCCGGAATGCGGATCTCCTTATATCGCAGCATTTGGTCTGGGAACCCAGAAGGTAGAGGAGATGCTCCAGCGGCAGTTCCCGATGGCGAAGGTATTGCGAATGGATGCGGACACCACTTCCGGGAAACATGGCCATGAATCTGTTTTGTCCGGATTCCGGGAGGGAAGGGCAGATATTCTCATTGGAACCCAAATGATCGTGAAGGGACATGACTTCCCAAATGTAACGCTGGTGGCAGCACTGGCGGCAGACATGAGCATGTTTGAAAACGATTACCGCAGCAGTGAGAGAACCTTTCAGCTGCTCATGCAGGCGAGCGGCAGGGCGGGAAGAGGTCAGAAACAGGGAGAGGTGATCATTCAGACCTACCGTCCGGACCACTATGTGATTCAGAGCGTGGCTGCTCAGGATGCAGAAGTTTTTTATGAAAATGAGCTGGCATACCGGCGTGTGTTAAGCTATCCTCCTTATTTTTCCATGCTTACGATCCGCATCTTTTCGGAGGACCGGGAAATGGGACTGGCATGTGTCAGAGAGCTTTCGGGTGTGGTACGGGGAAAGTTTGGTAGTCTGGCTTCGGTGGTGGGGCCTGCCGACGATGGAGGAAAGAAAAGAAAGGATCAGTTTGGCTTTACATTTTATGTAAAAACCAGGGAACTGGCGCAGATCGAGGCTGTAAAAACATGGGTGGACCAGGAGTTTGAGAAAAAGAAATATGCCTGTTATATCCAGTATGAAGTGGACTGATGAGGTGTATTGAGAATGAATGGAGGAAAAATCATGGCGCTGAGAAATATACGCGAAATTGGCGATGATATTCTGTATAAGAAAGCAAAAGAGGTAAAAGAGATCACGGAAAAAACCAGAGAATTGATCGATGATATGCTGGAGACGATGTATGAGGCAGATGGAGTGGGA
The DNA here is from genome assembly GCA_947369165.1 of uncultured Lachnoclostridium sp. GTDB lineage: Bacteria > Bacillota > Clostridia > Lachnospirales > Lachnospiraceae > Eubacterium_F. The sequence goes on along the minus strand of CANBKJ010000066.1, from coordinate 8,719 downwards.
CTGGCGGCACCACAGGTTGGTGTCCTGAAGAGGATCGCGGTGATCGATGTGACGGCGGAGCAGGACAGCCCTATCGTACTCGTAAATCCAGAGATTATTCATACCGAGGGAGAGCAGCGGGGCAGTGAGGGATGTCTCAGTGTGCCTGGGAAGGCAGGGATTGTCACGAGACCAAATGTAGTGAGGGTGCGTGCCTTCGATGAAACGATGCAGGAATTTGAGGTCGAAGGAGAAGAACTACTGGCCAGGGCGCTGATCCATGAGATCGAACATCTGGACGGTCAGCTCTATGTAGATAAAGTGGAAGGGGAACTGGTAGACGTAGGTGAGGAAGAGGAATAAGGAGGAGACAGATGGACGTTATATTTATGGGGACACCGGATTTTGCTGTTCCGGTCCTAGAAGCACTGATCGATTCAGAAGAGCACCAGGTTACAGCTGTGGTGACTCAGCCAGATAAGGCAAGAGGGCGCAGCGGCAGCCTGAGCTTTACACCGGTCAAAAAGGTGGCGTTGGAGCATGAAATTCCGGTGTACACGCCCCAAAGGGTAAAAGATCCTGAATTCGTGGAGGTTCTGCGGGGGATTTCCTGTGACGTGATTGTCGTTGTGGCATTTGGCCAGCTCCTGTCCAAAGAAATACTGGAAATGCCGGCTTATGGCTGCATTAATGTCCATGCTTCTTTGCTGCCGCGATGGCGGGGGGCAGCGCCCATCCAGTGGTCCATCCTGGAGGGGGATGAAACTGCCGGCATCACGACGATGCAGATGGACGAAGGTCTCGATACCGGGGATATGCTGCTGAAAAAAGAGATTCCGCTGACAAAAGAAGAGACGGGAGAGAGCTTGTTTGAAAAGCTTTCTGGGATAGGAGGCCCTCTTTTGCTGGAGACACTGGAACGGGCAGAGCAGGGGACACTGGAGCCTGTTGCACAGAAGGATGCGGAGAGCACCTATGCAAAAATGCTCACGAAGGAGCTTGGCAGGCTGGATTTCTCCTGGGAGGCAGAGAAACTGGAGCGGTATGTCAGAGGACTAAATTCGTGGCCCAGTGCCTACACGGAATTCCGGGGAAAGATGTTAAAGATCTGGCGGGCCGAGGTGGTACCTGAAAATACGGACCTAACGCCGGGGACAGTAGCCAGGGTAGACAAGGACAGTTTCAGCATTCAGACCGGTGACGGACTTCTCCGTCTACTGGAGATCCAGCTGGAAGGGAAGAAGCGAATGTCAGCTGGTGACTTTTTGCGTGGGATGAAGATACAGAATGGAGAGACCTTGTGAGAAGAGCAGTCTTTGATATTGTTTATGGAACATTGGAAGAAAAAGGCCATAGTGATGATTGGTTTCATCGCGTGGTGAAGCAGGACTCTGCCGGAGCGTGGAACAGGCAGGAGAAAGGGTTTATACGAAGAATTTCCTATGGAACAATAGAACGGGCGGCGGCATCGGACCGAGTCATCGACCATTTTTCTAAAATTCCGGCGGCGCGCCTCAAACCTGTGATCCGCTCGATTCTGCGAATGGGTATTTATGAGCTCTGGTATATGGATTCTGTCCCGGCGGCAGCCACCTGCAATGAGATGGTAAAGCTGACAAAGCAAAAGAAATTTCAGGGACTGGCTGGTTTTGTCAACGGAGTGCTCCGCAATGTGGCGCGGGCAGATAAAGAGGAACTCTGCTGGGAGATTTTGGAAAAGTGTCCAAGGGAGACGGAAAAAATGGCATTTATCTATTCTGTGCCCGAGGAGCTTGCTAAACTGTTGACTGAGGCCTATGGAAAAAAGACGGCGAAGAAGATTCTGGACTCCTTTGAAGGAGAAAATCCGTTGACGATCCGTGTCCAGACATCGAATGCCAGTACCAGTCAGGTACAGGACAATCTTATGAAAGCGGGAATTCAGGCGGTTTCCTGCCCCTATGTCGAACATGCTTTCCGGTTGTCCGGTGTGGAACGGGTGGAGGAGTTACCCGGCTTTGAAGAAGGGCATTTTATCATTCAGGACGAAAGCTCTATGCTCCCGGTGATGGTTTCCGGGATCCGTCCAGAGGATTCCGTGGTGGATGTGTGCAGCAGCCCTGGTGGAAAAGCGCTTCATGCAGCGGACCTGCTGGGTGGCACCGGTATAGTCAGTGCCAGAGATGTGTCGGAATATAAGTTGCAGCGCATCCGGGAAAATGTACAGCGGTTAAAGGCAGCGAACATAGAGATCAAGCTCTGGGATGGCAGGGCAGCGGATCCAGAATGGGAGGAGAGGGCTGATGTGGTGATAGTGGACGTTCCCTGTTCTGGGATCGGTGTGATCGGAAGAAAACCGGAGATCCGTTACACGGCGATACAAAATGTACCGGAACTGCGAAGGCTGCAGCGGGAGATCCTGAGGGGGGCTGTGAAGGCACTTAAACCTGGAGGGACACTGGTCTACAGTACCTGCACTGTGAATCCTGCAGAGAATGAAGAAAATGCCCGCTGGATCGAAGAAGAACTGTCGTTGCAGCTGGTGTCTTTGGATGAGGATCTTCCGGAAGTATTAAGAAATAAAATGACAGGACAGGGAATGCTGCAGATCTTGCCGGGCATCCATGCGGGAAATGGATTCTTTGTGGCAAAGTTTATCAAATAAAAAACAATGTTTTGGAATGGAAAAGGGAATGAAACAATTTGACTTAAGAAGCTATTCGGAACAAGAGATGATCTGTCTGGCGGAGCAGTTTGGAGAGAAGCCATTTCGTGGTAAACAGTTGTTTGAGTGGGTCCATGGCAGACAGGTTTCAGATTTTTCTGGGATCAGTAACCTTCCCAGGAAATTTTTGGAGAGTCTGGCAGAGGAGCATGAGATCTCCGGAGTGAAGATCAGGAAAAAACAGATTTCCAGGGATCATGATACCGCCAAATATCTTTTTTCACTGTCAGACGGAAATCTCATAGAGAGTGTGTGGATGAAGTACCATCATGGAAACAGCGTATGTATCTCTTCTCAGGTGGGGTGTAGGATGGGCTGCAGTTTTTGTGCTTCCACCCTCACGGGACTGACAAGAAACCTGACCGCCGGGGAGATGCTCTCCCAGATCTATGAGATCCAGAATGAAACAGGGGAGAGGGTGTCCAACGTCATCGTGATGGGAATGGGCGAACCTCTCGATAATTATGATAACCTGCTTCGGTTTATCCGGCTCGTATCCGCAGAGAGAGGGATCCATCTCAGCCAGCGGAGTATCACCGTGTCCACTTGCGGCCTGGTTGACCAGATCCGGCGTCTGATGGAGGAAAAACTGCAGATTACCCTGGCTGTCAGCCTCCACGCCCCCAATGATGAGATCCGGCGACAGACGATGCCGGTGGCAAATAAATATTCCATTGAGGAAATTTTTTCTGTGTGCCGCGAATATATTGAGAATACGGGGCGGCGTATTACTTTTGAATACAGTATGATCGACGGGGTAAATGATTGCAGGGAGCATGCTCTTGAGCTTGGCAGGCGCTGCCGTGGCATGAACTGTCATATCAATCTTATTCCTTTGAATGAGGTAAAGGAGCGGAAAACGAGACGTTCCAGAGAAGAAAACATCAGAAATTTTAAAAGTATACTTGAAAAAAATCGAATCAATGTTACGGTAAGAAGAGAGATGGGGAGCGATATCGATGCTGCCTGTGGCCAGTTGCGTAATAACTTTATAGAGACCTTTAAAACAACGTAAAAGTTAGTAGATGGTTGTGGGAATTTTATATCTTGTCCTTTTTTACGTCTTGTGATATTATAATAGTAATCTTTTGAATCGTAGCATATACTTTTATAGAATCGTATGAAGTTTATTTGGAGTGATGTGGTTTGTTATTAGAAAATTGCATCCTATGATACATTTTGCTAAAAAATGACGGGAAAGCGTTACGGTAAGAAGAGAGATGGGGAGTGATATCGATGCTGCCTGTGGTCGGTTGCGTAATAACTTTATGGAACAGACTAACTCTGACTAAGGAGGTCAAACTGTGCAAACATTTTCTATAACAGATAAGGGGCGCACCAGAAACACTAATCAGGATTATGTGTTTTGTGAAGAGAATGCAGTTGGAAGTTTCCCGAATCTGTTTATTGTGGCTGACGGTATGGGAGGTCACAATGCGGGAGACACCGCCTCACGGATGTGTGTAGAGGAAGTTGTCTCACAGATTGAACAAAGTACAAAAGTGACACCGATCGGAATCTTTGAACAGGCGGTGGCCGCTGCTAACGAAAAGGTTTTCCAGGCTTCCCTCAGTGATAAGGCACTGAAGGGGATGGGGACGACGATTGTCGCCACCGTGGTGTTTGGGGATACTGCCTATATTGTAAATGTAGGTGATTCGAGATTGTATGTGTACAAGAATACGTTCAGACAGGTCACGATTGACCATTCTCTTGTGGAAGAGATGGTCCAGTCAGGAAAACTCCACAAGGAGGATATGCGTACACATCCCAATAAAAATATTATAACGCGGGCTCTTGGTACAAACAGCGAAGTGAAGGCAGATTGCTTTGAAATCGAAGTGGACGAGGGGGACGTGCTTTTGTTGTGTTCGGATGGATTGTCCAATATGCTTGAAGATGAAACGATCGAGAGGATCATCAAGAGTAACAGAGAGAATATGAGTGAGGCAGGAAAACAGCTGGTACAAGAGGCCAACGAAGCCGGTGGAAAAGATAATATCAGCGTTGTTTTGATTCAGGTATAGAACAGTGTCCATTTGTGAACGCTTAAAATAGAGAATGGAGGAATTGTTTTGGTAAGTGTAGGAACCATAATCGGTGACAGATACGAGATCGTGGAAAAAGTCGGTTCCGGTGGAATGGCAGATGTATTTCGTGCAAAATGCCATCGTCTCAACCGGTTTGTTGCCATAAAGATCCTGAAACAGGAATACAGTGAAGATACCAAATTTGTTACGAAATTCCGAGGAGAAGCTCAGGCGGTTGCCTGCATATCACATCCGAATATTGTCAGCATCTATGATGTAGGAGAAGAAAATGGCATGTATTATATTGTCATGGAGCTGATCGACGGTATTACGCTGAAAAAATATATTGAAGAAAAAGGGAAGCTTACCGTGAAGGAGGCAGTAGGGATCTCCCTCCAGATCGCTAATGGTCTGGATGCTGCTCATCGGCATAATATCATTCATAGGGACATCAAGCCCCAGAATATACTGATCGCCCGCGATGGTACAGCGAAGCTCAGCGATTTTGGAATTGCCAAGGCGGCAAGTTCCAATACGATCACTGCCAATGCCATGGGCTCAGTTCATTACATTTCTCCAGAGCAGGCAAGGGGGGGATACAGCGATGAAAAGAGCGATATCTATTCCCTTGGTGTCACCATGTATGAGATGATCAGTGGGACTCTTCCTTTTACGGGAGAGAGTGCTGTGGCGATCGCCCTCTCTCATATTCAGGATGATGCCACACCGCTGGCAGCGATGGATGCCACCATTCCAAGAGGGTTAAGCAATATTGTAAATAAATGTATGCAGAAGAAAACGGAACTCCGCTATATCAGCGCAGCAGACCTCATTGCAGATCTTAAGATGTTTTTGCAGGATCCCAGTGGGGATTATGGCGTTATCGGTAGTTTGTATGAGAATGGGGGAACCATTTTTATGTCAAAGGATGATGTGAATACTTTGAAAAATGCCTCCCGAACAGGTATGACGCCGACAGAAGATTATGGGGCGCCGGAAGAAGAGCCGGAGGAAGAGGAAGAGAGCAAATCGGATGTGGATCCCAAACTGGAGAAAGCTCTTGTTTTTGGAAGCATTGCAGTGGCGATTATAATCGGCCTGGTGGTGATCTATATGCTGGGACGGTTTATCGGACTGTGGGGTAGTTCTGGCGGTGATGAAAATAATGAGGATAATAAGGTCAATGTAACAGCTTCACCCACACCTGGGGAAGAAGAATCCGGGGATTATGTTCTTCCTGATTTTGCAGATCAGTTAAAGGACAGCGTGATCGTGGAGCTGGGTAATGAAGATATAAAATATGAGATTGAAGAAGAAGCATCGGATGATGTGGATAAAGGTAATGTGATCCGTACCGAGCCTGGAGCAGGATCCAAGGTGGCTGCCGGAAGTACCGTGACTCTCGTGGTAAGCACCGGCGCAGAGCAGATCAGCGTACCAGAGACCAGTGGAAAAACCATTACCGATGCCATTACAGTTCTCCAGAAACAGGGATTTTCTGTGAAACAGGGAGAGGATGTGTATAGCAGCGAAGAGGTTGGTAAGGTGGCATACACGGATCCGGCAGCTGGGAAAAAAGCCGAAAAAGGTGCTACCATTACGATTTATCCGAGCAAGGGAGAGGAAACCAAATTTACAAAGGTTCCGAATCTCATTGGCAAAACCAGGAGTGAAGCCAAGGCGGCTCTTAAGGCGGCAGGACTTGTATATGGAAATGAGACGAAGAATTATTCCTCGACCCAGAAAAACCGAGTGTGTGTACAGAGTGTTGCTGCGGGCAAGCAGGTGGAAGAAGGAACCACAGTGGATATAACACTCAGTCTGGGAGAAGAACAGACGTATGTATATAAAAGTTCTGTCACCATCAACAATCCTTTTGAGTATGAGACAGATCCAGCGGCAGAGTTTAAGTTTGTGCTGACTCAGGACGGCCAGGATAAAGTCATAAAGACCGCTACGATGAGCTATCACAATTTCCCATTCCAGTTAGAAGTGGAAGGGGAAAACGCCGGTGCCGCTACCTTAAGCGTGTACCGTGACGGTTCCCTGGTGGCGACCTATAATGTTACATTGAAGAGGGTTGCCGGCTGATGGAGTTAGAGGGAAAGATTGTAAAAGGAATCGCAGGTTTCTATTATGTAAATTGTTTGACAGAGGCCGGAGAGAAGCTTTATGAGTGCAGGGCAAAAGGGATTTTCCGTAAAGACAAGATCAAGCCCCTTGTCGGTGACAATACCTTGATCCAGGTCACTTCGGAGGAAAAGGGACTGGGAAATATTCAAAGCATCCTGCCGAGAAAAAACAGGCTTATCCGGCCGGAGGTGGCAAATATCGATCAGGCGCTGATCATATTTGCTATGGCAGAGCCGCAGCCCAATCTGAATCTTCTGGACCGTTTTCTGGTGATGATGGAGATGCAGGGCATCGACACCGCCATTTGTTTTAATAAATTAGACATTGTGACGAAGGAAGAGGAAGCGCGTCTGCTGGCAGCGTATGAAAAATGTGCCAGCAAAGTGCTTTTTGTCAGCAGCCGGGAGAATATCGGCATGGATCAGATCTGCCAGCTGCTGGAGGGCAGGACAAGCGTCCTGGCAGGGCCTTCCGGAGTGGGAAAATCCAGTATTCTAAATAAGATTTTTCCAGAAGCGGCTTCCCAGACAGGTGAGGTCAGTGAAAAGATCGGAAGAGGAAAACATACCACGAGGCATTCCGAACTTTTTTGTGTGGGAGAGGGGACCTATCTGTTTGACACACCGGGATTTAGTTCTCTGCGGGTTCCCGAAATGGAGAAGGAAGAACTTAAGAATTACTTTACGGAGTTTGCTCTCTATGAGGGCGGCTGCCGTTTTATGGGATGTACCCATACCCATGAGCCAGACTGTAAGGTCAAGGAGGCACTTGACCAGGGACAGATCAGTCCGGTGCGCTATGAAAACTACGTGCAGATGTACGAGGAGCTGAAGGAGTGGGAAAGGCGTAAATACAACTAAAGGAAAGGTCAGGTATTTTTATGGTTTACAAAATATCGCCGTCGATTCTTGCCGCAGATGTATCCAGGTTTGGGGAGGAACTTGCTGCGGTGAGCCAGGCAGGGGCAGACTATATACATATTGATATCATGGATGGCATGTTTGTTCAGAATATTTCTTTTGGCGTGCCGGTTGTAGAAGGAATCCGTAAATGCGTGGACACTTTTTTTGATGTCCATCTCATGGTCCATGAGCCCATACGCTATATCCGGGATTTTGCAGAAGCCGGGGCAGATGGTATCACGGTCCACGTGGAGGCCTGTGAGGATCTGGAGGCGACCATCGATGAGATACATAATCACGGAAAAAAAGCAGCGGTATCCATAAAACCCCGGACGGACATAGATACTATACTGGACATCCTTCCCAAAGTATATATGGTATTGGTTATGACGGTGGAACCAGGCTATGGCGGACAGAAGATCCGGAGGGATACTTTTGATAAGATTGTCCGTCTGCGCCAGTACATAGAAGAACATGGTCTTGATGTGGACATCGAAGTGGACGGCGGAGTGGATCTGGAAAATGTCAGGGAAGTGCTGGACGCCGGAGCTAATGTGATCGTTGCCGGCACCAAGGTTTTCCATGGGGATGTGGAAGAGAACATGAAGAATTTCCGTAATATTCTGGGGCAGTACTGATCAGACCTGTTATTAAGATAGTGGAGTGCATTTGACTCTCTGGTGACGGAGAAAAATGCACTTCTTTTTTTACGAAAAAACAATATTTTTCTTATCTGTAAATGAGGAAATAAGTAGTAAAAATAGTGGAAAAAGAAGAAAAATGGTGGATTGTGGCAAGCAATTATGTAATATATAATTAAGAAAAGAGAATATGAAAAGGGGGACTTTGTATGGAAGCTTTAAAAATAGTAGAATATAATGGCGGACGAGTACTAAAAGCAGCGAGTAAAGTAGCTGCCACATTGTTTTCCGGTCTATCGATTCTTCTTTGTTTTGTAACATGGGGAGATC
>CANBKJ010000065.1 GCA_947369165.1 uncultured Lachnoclostridium sp. | reverse complement strand
TTTGACAATAGAAAATAATGCTCCGATAACCAATGAAAAGATCATAACCCGGAAACAAAATTTGAAATTATAATAACTGCTAAGTATGGAAAATAATTTGATATCGCCTGCACCAAAGAAATGGAACAGATAAAAGATAAAACAGACAACAATTGGAATCAGACTATTCCATGTAAAATGCCACAATCCTGCCATACCATACAGACTCATATTCCGATAGAGACTGAGTGCAAGTCCTCCCACTATAAAACAGTTCGGAACACGATAACAGTAGAGATCACAGAGTGACACCGGAAGCAGCACGAGGAAAATCAACAAATGATCCCCGATACTTACACCTCCTAATTTTGTTGTAATTCATATACTACACTCCGACAGTCCCTTTGTCAACCATTATTTTGTAAATACTGGAATATTTTTTTTGACAAGGGAAATACTGTTAAAAGAAATAGAGTGAAAATAGAAAAATTGTCGTTTCAAATTTCCCCATTTTACGACATGTTAAAAGAAAAAATACATTGAAAATAAACAACGGAGGGAGCTATGAAAAAGAAAACGGACAACCTTCTACTTGCAAGAGAAGAACTTTTGAACGAGATCGAGGAGATCAAACTTTCACTGGCAACTGCGCATTCAAATTTTGATAATGCCTGTGATCCTGATCTGGTGGACAGCTGTATTTATGAAATGAATGCCATTCAGTATAAATACAAGTATCTGCTCAAGCAAATGCGAAAAATGGAAAGTTTGACCAATTAAAAAGGGGCGGCTTTTAACGCACGCCCCTTTGATCTAATTTCATTTAGCCCGACGACACCATTAAGCTACGCCTGAAACCCCCGATTTACCGATACGTCAACCCCAATATTCTCATTGAGGCTGGTTCTGCCATAGGTAAGCCCTGCATAAATCGGCTGTGCATTCTGCATAACTGCCTGTGAATGATCCTGTTCAGCTACTTTCTGAAATGCCGGAAGGAGTTTTTTCATAATATTCGCAGCATGGTCAAAACGCTCACTCTCCCGAAGTGCCACTCCCTGACAAAGTTCCTGATAGGCATACACATACAGCCTTCTCAGATAATGAGAGATCTCATAGCTAAAATCCAGACTCCCCATTAGCTCTGTCAAAAGCCCTCTGGCACGTCCGATCTCCCGTCGGCAGACCTCTATCTCGTCTGCCTCCAGGCACTTCCTGCCCTCCTCTACACTATCCAGAATCGCCTCATACATTATAATAACAAGTTCGCTCCGGTTTGCCTGTGCCACTCTTGCGGCATAGGCATTTAATACTTCCCTATCCAAGATTCATCCACCTTTCATTCATCAGCCCTGAAGCAGCTGCAAAATAGTCTGAGGACGATTATTCGCCTGTGCAAGCATAGCTGTTCCCGCCTGGCTGAGCACACTCAGCTGTGTATATTCTGTCATTTCCTCTGACATATCCACATCCTCGATACGGGAACAGGATTCTGTCAGGTTCTGTGAGGTAATATCAAGACTCGAAGTAGCGGAGTCAAGGCGGTTTTCATAAGCACCAAGCTTCGCACGGATCGCGGAAACCTCCTCTATCGCTGAATTAAACTTACTGATCGCTGTGGAAGCTCCCTCTCTCGTACATACGTTACAGTACTCAATGTCCAGAGATTTACAAGTCACTGGAGGAATGGATATATCGATGGTCTGCCCCTCATTGGCGCCTATCTGAATTGCCACAAATCCTGCGTCCAGTACGGTCACAGCCGCATCACTACCCGCTTTTGCATTAGAAACATCGAAGACCATACAGAAGCCGTCCCGGTCTGAAACCGTCACTCTGCCGCCCTGTATAAAGGTAGTAGCTGTCTTGGAAAATCCAGAATCCGTATCCAGTGTTACTTTCGCATCCTGTCCCTGTATTGTATTTCCACCATCCACGCCCAGCTTGGCAGCGAGAGTTGGTGTATCTGTTGTCACTTCTATTTTATGCTCCACTCCATAGAGCTTTGATTCAAACTGCAAAGACGTAGCGTTGGCAAGCTCGGTCTCATTGCCAAGTGCATTGACTGGCGTCACTGTAATATTCATGCTCTCACAGCAGTCACGGATCTCCGCATAGACATTTTCCAATGTATCTCCCTTTGCAACATGAATTATCTCACCATTGATCTGAATATCTCCTTCTTCGGTAAATACATCTGTGGCAGCCATACCAAGTGTGCCGGTTGTAAAAACTGTCTTTGTAGCCACCTGGTCAACGCTCATGCCGTATTTAGTCAACTCTACAGAATCTGTCATAGAGACAACCTTCACTCCGATATTGTTGGAGGATGTCTGACGACAGCAGGAGCCATCCAGAATACTTTTCGTATTAAATTCTGTATCAGATGAAAGACGATCAATCTCTTCCATCAGAGAATCAATCTCTTTCTGGATCGCCTCTTTATCTTCCAGCATGGTCACACCCTGATTGGCCGCCTGCACAGAAAGCTCACGGCATCTCTGCAGCATATTTTCTACTTCGATGAGAGCTCCTTCTGCAGTCTGGATAAAGGAAATACCATCCGCACCGTTTCTTGAAGCACGCTGTAATCCTCGGATCTGCGCATGCATTTTCTGGGAGATCGCCATTCCCGCCGCATCATCTGCCGCCTTGTTGATCCGGTATCCAGAAGAAAGTCTCTCCAGGCTCGTCGTAATCTTATTCTCTGTCCGGTTCAAGTGTCCACTCGCTTTCATCGCTGCAATATTTGTGTTTATCTTCATTTTTCATCTTCCCTTCTCTGCACATTTTGAATAAATAATTTTGCCACCAGGTACAACCTGTCGTTCGTGGCCTCTTCCTCTATCTGACTACCTGAATGAAATGAATTTCTGGTTCCTTTTGCAAAATCTCCACGCTCCATCGTGAATCCATTCATTTCCAAATCCTTTTCAAATTCGCCGAAAATACTTCTGGAAACCTCCAGAGTACCCTCTTCTTCGCTGGTAACAAAACCAGATACCCGTGTCCCTGCCACCTTAAAGGTCGCCTGAAGACTTCCAAACCGACTGGAACTGATACTGATCTCTACCGTTCCTTTCTCCGCCTTGTCGCCCTGTCTTACTGTGACCGCGCAGGCTGTCACACCGCGCTCTGTCACAATCGGCACCTCATATTTCTGGAAACGCCGCATCTGCCGGTAAAAAGAAATACTTCCCGCCATGACAGCGATCTCTTTTACCGTGTCACTTGTGACGTCTTCGGTTTCTTTCTGTTCCCGTAAATGATCTGCCAGTGCATTTTCCTTTTCCTCATACACTTCTGAGAGCAGTTGTGGATTATCGAAAGCTTCTATGATCTCTTCGCTTCCCTCTCTCGTAAAGAACTTAAGGTACTCCTTCGCCCCCTGCTCCAGATAGGACTTCATCAAATGCACATTCATAAGGCTGTCTGGCAGCTCCACCTGCTTTAATATATGTAGGATCTGTTCGTCGCTTTCTGACGCCATCTGTCTTACTTCTTCTGCCCTCTGCTCATAGTACTCAGTGGTTTCTCTAAGAGCCTCTACACTTCCCTGACATTCATCCAGCAGAAGTTCCAGGGGATCACTCATATAACTTTCACTTCGATCCTTCAATACCGCCGGGGAAAGTTCTTTTTGGAGCTTTGATACCACACTGCTGCCAAATGCTGCGCTGATCTGGTCGCTAATGCTCTCGCCCTTCGATACGACCTCTTTCAAGCCGCCGAAGTCATCGTCCACCTCCCGGTCTATCCCTTTGGATTTCCTCGTGCGAAGTGCTGACAGCAGAGAAGAAAAAGATAATTCCCTGCCATCCCGGACCACCTGTCCGATCACCGCCCCATCACTCTTATTCACTTTATCTAAAAGTCGGTAAATACCGATCATACTTCTTCTTTCTTCTTCCGAAATTCCACCACTGTGATCCAGCTTCCACAAATACTTTCGGAAAGAGACATCATCCTGGGTAAGTTCTTCACTGATCTGTGAAACCTTTTCTCCCAGCTCATCCAGACTCATCTCCAAAGGATTTTCCTGTCGCCGGATCAGTTCTGCCACTACCGGTGGACGGAGTTCTCTGACAAGAGTTGTTACCTTGTCATCGTATTCCTTCATAGAAAGAATGTTTTCTCTGGTAAGCTCCATGCGGTTATAAGCAAGAATCCGCACTGCCCGCTGATTCATCGCAGTAGGTTCCAGCTGGAGATCTTCTAATATATCATTCACATTGGAAAATGCCTTGCTGATCCTGTCTCCCAGATCCGCCCTCACCTCTGTTCCCACAGACTCATAACTGCTCTCCATACGGAGCCTCATTTCCCTGCCTGCGGCTGCCACATCTGCGATAGTATCGCTATGTACCGTTTCAATCGTCCTGCCATACACTGCTGCCGGAGCTGACAGGATATCTTCTCTTGCCCGCAGAGTATCAGCCATGATCTCCACATTTGGTTCCGACTGCTCCATTCCGGCTGCCTGCAGATATTCCCTGCACGCCTCCTGCTCCATCTGTTTTAGTTCTTCTACGATCTGAACCAGATTCTGTACTTCCAGATGAATCCCTTTATTCTCCATGCGTCTCGCCGCGTCGATCGTCATCGTAAGCCGGATCTCTTCCAGCTGTCTCTTTGCTGTTATGACCTCCACATCCGTGGCAAAGGTACTCCGAAGCGTCTCCTCGTCCGTTTGTACCAGCTTCTCCAGCCGGTCTGCGGCTTCTTTTCGGGATATATTTGTAAGATCCGCTTCCTCCGGAAGTATGCCATCCAGCACCTCATCTTCGATGCGGTCCTCCAACACTTCCGGTGGTAGTTCTTTCAAATCCTGAATCGCCTGATAGTTGCGGACATTTTCAGCGGTTACCGGAGCTCCCTCTTCATAAAGCTTCTCCGCTGCCTGCATATTTTCCTCGTCTGCCACGAGACCACTGTTTTCCAGGATCGTCTCTGCCTGGTCACGGACTGTGTCAAAAGATTCTTTGCCCTCTGTGGGCATAACACCCCCAGACACTGCTCCCGCTGCCAGACTTCCCTTTATAGTTGCCGGCGTCACCGGAAGTTCATTTTCCAGAAGATATTTGACTGCTGACTCCGATATCCCCTGTAATCCAGATGCTATCTGGGCAGCTTCCTTGATCCGCCGATCGATTTCATCCATAAACTCCTTTTGTTCTTCGCTGTTCTCGACCTGCTTTTCCACTGCTTCCGCGTTTTCACGCCGCTGGGTTTTTACCCGCTCCAGCGCGCGCTCTAAAGAGGACGCCACATACTCTTCCAAGATCGAGCCGTCCTCATCCTCTATCTCTTTTGCATCCTCGCCGTTCATGCTCTGACTGATAAACTGTGCCGGATCAAAAGTGTCTCCTGACAATCCCTGAACCGCTTCCTGCAGCATGCTGTTCTTACTATTCGTATCCGTATATACGATACTGTTTCCCATGTCCTTTCGTACCGCACAATCCGTTGTGTACTCAATTCCTATGTTGGAAATGCTGCCTTCCCTGGCATTCTGTACCGACACCCCTAAGCCCTTCGCGTAGTCAGTGTCTTTAAAGTCAATGGAAATCTTATTGCTGTTAATGATCATAGATTTCACACTCACTCTCCGAAATAATTGCTACTATATATTTCGGTTGAATCTTTGAAACCTTTAATCCTTTCCGCAATTTCCTGTCTCAACCTGGCCAGGCTTGGATCATTGCTTTTGTCACGATAACAGCTCTGCCAGAAAATCTACGATCTTGAAACCATATTTTATGTCCTCTCCGCCGGTGAGCAGAGACGCATATTCCTCCTCTGACAGATTTTCCTTTAGCTTTTCTTTGGATTCCTCCGGTACGATCTGGTACGTGCTGTCAACAAAACAAAGGGTTGGATACATGACACACCACCAGTTCTTCCCCTCATGCTTTCCAATATTTACTTTCAACGCCTTATATTCCCCTGCTGGAAACGTCATGTCTCCGTATTGTTTCACAGGAAAATAGCACGTGCCAAGTTCCGCCTTCACTTCATAATCATAACCTTTTCTCTGTATGTAGTCCGAAGCGGTCTGCTCTACCTCTCTAATATGATCCCGCAGTGTCTGCTGTGCAGAAATCACAGAGGTGTCCTGTACCAACTCGTCACGGAGCATCTGAACAACCTCCTCCTTAACTTCCAGTTTCAGCTGTTGGTCTTCCTCGCTGTCACTGTTCGCCACCACGTGAAGCCGTATGACCTGCTCCGCGATATCACGCTGCATTTTATCTCCGTCTGTTGCTTTTCCATAAAAATACATTAGCCCACAGACAAATAACACGGCCGTTGCCAGTAATATTTTTTTCATTTTCTTTTCCTCCAGATCTTTTTCAGCCCGATGACGTCAGGCTGGTGTCAAATTTTCTTTTTATGATTTTTCCCAATAAAAACTTTTTTATTCCGCCAAACTTTGTTATAATAAATAGAAAAAAAGAGATGGTGAACGATATGGATTCATTATGGATAAATGCCCCTGCCAAGATCAATCTCGGTCTGGACGTCATACGCAGAAGGGAGGATGGCTACCACGAGGTAAAGATGATCATGCAGAGCATCCGGCTGTTCGACCGGCTTACCCTCGCCAAATCAAAAACTTCAGGGATAAATCTGACCACAAATCTTGGCTTTCTTCCGGTAAACGAAGATAATCTCGTATACAAAAGTGCCAGGCTTTTGATGGACGAATTTAATATTGATACTGGTGTCAGCATACAGCTGGACAAGCGTATTCCTGTCGCTGCCGGTATGGCAGGTGGAAGCACCGACGCCGCTTCCTGCCTGCTTGCCATGAACCGCTTATTTGACCTGAAGCTTTCGGAGCAGCAGCTGATGGAACGGGGCGTGACCCTCGGAGCTGACATTCCCTATTGTATTATGAAAGGAACCGCTCTCTCAGAGGGTATCGGAGAAATCCTATCACCGCTCCCCGATGCGCCGGACTGCTATGTATTAATTGCGAAACCAGGCTTTCACGTCTCTACAAAATTTGTGTATACGAATTTAAAGCTGGATGATAAGACGAAACACCCGGATATCGACCATATGATAGACTGCATCCGAAAAAACGATCTCCGGGATCTATGCGACAGCATGGCAAATATATTAGAAACAGTAACCATTCCAGAACATCCGGAGATCGCAGACATTAAAAAAACAATGCTGGAACAGGGCGCCCTGGGTTCTCTTATGAGTGGCAGCGGCCCTACCGTATTCGGCATTTTTGATGATCTGAATAAGGCAAAAGCCGCCAAGGAAAAGTGCAGAAAGCTTCCATACCGATGCTTTGTTTTTGTTACAGATTTTTACAGATAGACCGGTTGATCCCAAAAGCTGTTTAGAAATAGCAGAAAAAATTTTTTTCATAAATGAATGTTTTTTCAAAACTGAATCGTATTATATATGAAACAGTAAATAATACACTTTGTATTTGATGGATTTATGGAGGAAATGACTATGAAGAAAAAGGTAATTGTAACAGGTATTGCAACTGTCGCCCTGGTAGCTGCATTACAGACATCCAGTGTCTTTGCGGCAGCACCAGTAAAAGAAACACCCAGTGTCAATGCTGCAGCTCCGGCAGAGGAAACACCTGGTGTCTATACTGCAGCTCTGGTAGAGAAAGCACCCAGTGTCTATACTGCAGCTCCGGCAGAGAAAAAAAATTCTGACAACACGAACTCTGATACGGTGTGTAACTATTGCGGAAAGGACTGCTCCTTTGTCGATGAAGACGGTGACGGCATCTGTGATAACTACAAGAGCCGTGGAACCAATGGCACAAATGCCGGAAGAAACTATGTCGATAAGAACAATGACGGCATCTGTGATAACTATGCTTCCAGAAGGCAGAATGGTGCCTGCGGCTGGGGAGGCGGTCACGGGCACAGCGGCTATGGCAACGGCCAAGGAGGGTGTCACAGGAGATAACGACGAGGGTGCTTATGCGGAGTGAGCAAGAGGTGAACAGAGCGATCGATCAATATGCAGATATGGTTCGACGGCTTTGTATGATTCATTTAAAAAATTATCATGATACACAGGACATATTTCAAATTGTATTTTTGAAGTATGTCCTAAGTTCTGTTGCGTTTAAAAATGAAGAACATGAAAAGGCCTGGTTTATCCGTGTCACCATAAATGCCTGCAAAGATTTACTGAAAAACTTTTTTAGAACCCATGTGATTTCTATCGACGAACTGGCAGAACAGCCCTGCGAATTACTACCGGATCACCAGGAAGTTCTGGAAGCCGTCCAGTCACTGCCCAAAAAATACAAAACCGTCGTTTATCTTCATTTCTATGAAGGCTACACGGCGCCGGAAATAGGAAAAATACTTCACAAAAACGTAAATACAATTTACACCTATCTAACACGTTCCAAAAAAATATTGCGAGAAAAATTGGGGGGTGATGGATATGAATAACAGACTAAAAGAAACCTTTGACAAAATATATGCGGAAGAAGAGTTAAAGGAACAAACAAAAGAATTTATAGCAAATAAGACAAAGAATTATACGAATTCAAAGAATAAATCATCGTATAAAAAGATCATTCCTGCGGTTGCCTGCTTTTTATTTCTGCTATTGGGTTATAGCGGATATCAATTATATTTTACACAAACCTCAGTTATCAGTATCGATATTAATCCGTCTTTTGAATTAAACATAAACCGGTTTAACCGGGTAATCTCAATTAATTATTATAATGATGACGGACGTAAAGTGACAAATGACCTTGACATCCAGTTTATGGACTATAAGAGCGCTTTAAACGTAATTTTGAAAGCGGACAGTATTATTTCCTATTTAGATCAGGATGAAATACTGTCAATCTCTGTAGCCGGACGCAATGAACAGGAAAGTATAGAAATACTTGACAATATTGAAACCTGTATCCCAAAACACCAAAACCACTGTTGTGATATGGGCAATTACGATGATGTCAGCGAAGCACACGCCGCAGGCTTATCCGTGGGCAAATACCGGGCATTTTTAGAATTGCAGAAGGTGGACCCAGATATAACGGTTGATGATGTCAGAGATCTTACCATGCGGCAGATAAGAGATCTAATCGGGGACTCAAGCTGTAAAATACACTCCGGCAATGAAAACGATGGACACGGGAACGGGCATGGAAAAGGGAAAGGACATGGACATGGTGTATGGAAGGAGAATAACTAAACCAACATTAACTCAACGGCAGGTTCAGATTCGCGCCGTCGAGCTGCCTTAATATTCATCAAGATCTTCCTGATCCAGCCGTTCCAGTTTTTTCTTCAGAATCCGGGTACGCCTTCCCACCAGAATTTCCAGCTCTTTCCCTGTCTGCTCGATACGCTTCTGCAGGTTGAGCAGCACCTCTTCATACTTCTCTACCTCAGAGCGTACCTCCGTCAGCACCCGCCACGCCTCGCTGCTCTTTTCCTCGATCTCCAGAGTCCGGAATCCCATCTGCAATGTATTGAGAAGAACCGAAAGGCTTTCCGGTGAGGCCATGGTAATCTGGTATTTCTTCATCAGCTCATGCCCCAGTCCACACTTTACTGCCTCTACATAGATCGACTCCACAGGAAAAAATAAAATACCAAAGTTCGTAGTATATGGCGGCATAATATACTTATCGCGGATCTCCTTGGCAAATCCCCGTACCCGGTTTTTAAACAAAATCTCAGCATCTTCCGCCATCTCCCGATTTCCGCTGTTTCGTGCCTCCTCCAGCTGGAAATATGCGTCCAGGGGGAATTTGGAATCTATAGGCAGATATACCGTCTGCTCGAACCTCCCTGGCAGCTTTACCGCATATTCCACACGATTCGTACTTCCGGGAATCACCATGCATTCTGTCTCATACTGTTCACCGGTCAGTGTTTCCTCAAGAATACTCCCCAACTGCCACTCTCCCCAGATTCCCCGCGTTTTCACTCCTGTAAATATCCGCTTCAATTCATCAATATCCCGGCGCATCTGCTCCGAACTGCCATCCGGCTTCCCAAATCTGTCTTTTCTGAGTACCTTAAACACCAGTGCGGCATTTATGAATACCAGTACAGTCAAAATAATTGCTAACAAGATCTCCATCTTATCCCCCATTTCGGGATTCCTATTGCGATAATACTACATTAGCGGAATCCCATTTCGTATTCTCCCGATACCTCCATCGGATTGTTTTCATCTTCTGCCTTTTCCACCAGCCGGAACCGCATGGTTTTCAGTCTGGCTCCGCTCTGGGCAAAATGCAGTCTGAAAACCCCGTATTTGGCCCCAATGCAGATTCTTTTTGTTATCGTCTCCCACTGTCCCCCGGTCCCATTAAACGTAATGGTACCGATGGGCACGCTTTGGGCAAAAACAGTCATGGGAATCTGTGCCATAGGCTCCAGATCGGAGCAGAACTCAATCTCCATCTCATAAATTCCCTGGCTTTTTACCGATATGGCAAACACAAAATTGCTGTCTTTGGAGGTATCTACCCGCTCCACAGAAATCTCCGCCACGTCATTTACCTCATAATATTCGATATCATCCACACAAAAATCGTCCTTCTCCACCAGAGGATTTATGACCTCAACAAGACATTCTTCCCCGGTCTTCCGCAAATAAGCCGGCGTTCCCAACAGCTGTCTGCAGATGTTCATGGCGCTGCGCTGCAGCTCACCTCTTGTCAGGTCTCCCTGCTCCAACTCAGCAAGGGTATTATCCCCGGTAAGATTTTTATCTCCTTCCGGACAAACCATATAGAGATCATTCTGAGCCCTTATCATGGAAGCAAAATCATTCCCCCGCGCCGGCTCCTCCCGGTGCTGGCTGCTGATCTTTGCCCACCAGTCTGTCATCACAATGCCTTCAAATCCCCATTCGTCGCGGAGGATCGAGGTGTTGAGCTCATACCTTCCCGCCGTCCACACACCGTTTAATGAACCGTAGGTGGTCATGACAGAATGGGCTCCGCCCTCCTTCACCGCAATCTCAAATCCTTTAAGGTAGATCTCCCGCAGCGCCCGCTCGGATATCACAGAATCTGACTCCGTTCTTTTTGTCTCCTGATTGTTGGCGACAAAGTGTTTCAGTGTCCCGGTAACCCCTGCTTCTTTTAAGCCTCTCACCTGTGCCGCTGCGATCTTTCCCGTCAGATAAGGATCCTCGGAAAAATACTCAAAATTCCTTCCGTTCAATGGATTGCGGTGGATGTTCATCCCGGGTCCCAGGATATTGTCGATGTGGCTGTTGACCATCTCCTTCCCGGTAAATGAATATATTTTCTGCACCAGAGCCGGATCAAAAGTACATGCCAGCATTGTGCCGTTGGGCAGGCTGAATGCCTTTATACCGCAGTCGATACGCATCCCGGAAGGACCGTCGGCGCAGCACCCACAGGGGATCCCCATAGCAGCCAGATGTTTTGACACCCCTCCATAAGCTGCCGCTGTTCCAGGGGTAACCTTAGGACTTCCCATCCCCTCTCCCCGGATGATACAGGAGAGATCTTCCACATCAAACTGTGCCACAAACTGTTTCAAGGTTATATTTCCCTCTGCCACATCCTTTAACTGGAATCCCTGGTCCCCGGTATAAGGTATTTCCTCTGGCAGATGTTCCGCACGCTTGATCTGATCCACTTTCTCCCCCACTGGAACCTCTTCGTATGCCATGTGCCAGCCATCTTCTCCATTAACCGGCGCCTCCGGTTTCATCCGCTGAAAAGGAAGCACCGGCGCCAGATTCTGGGACAGCTTCTCTATGATCTGTATCTCTCCCAGGAAAAACACCCCTGCGCAGGCAGCATCCCTTACATTTTTCCCTACATATACCCGGTATTCGCCGGGCTCCAGCACATAGGAATAAGCATATCCCGTCACCCCCTGATCATCATAGGAAGCAAAAGTATAGGGAAGAATATGGAACTTTAGCTCCTCCCTCGCATCCGGTCCCAACTGTCCGGTCTTGCCAAAACCAGCTAATACCCTGGCGGGCTTTCCTAATGTTCCCTGAGGCGCCTCCACATAAACCTGCACCACCTGCCTGCCAATCCTGTTCCCGGTATTATGAACTGCCACAGTAAGGGTGATCTCACCGTTACTCTCCTGAAACTCAATTATCTCTTCTTGAAATTCAGTATAGGACAGACCGAACCCAAAAGGATACATCACCCTTTCCTTCGCCACCGTCTCAAAATAGCGGTATCCCACATAAATATCTTCCTGATAATAATTTCTTACCCCGTCGCCAAAATTAGCAGTAGAGGGGTAATCTGCTATTTTCCCGGCTATCGTGTCTGCAAGCCGCCCCGACGGGTCTATTCTGCCTGTCAGCACATCCACTGCCCCATAACCTCCGATCATGCCTCCCTGCCAGCCATACAGGATTGCCTGGCATTTTTTGAGACATGGGTGAGACATATCCATAATGCTCCCGACATTATATATCACTACTACCCGGTTAAAATATTCTGTCACCTTTTCAATCAGATCCACTTCTGTGTCCGACAGCTGGTAAGCTCCCTTTTCGTCCACATTATCCCGGTCTTCTCCCGCTGTCCTTCCGATCAGTATGAGCGCTGTGTCATTTCTCTGTCCCGCCGCCTTTACCAGCTCATCACCCACTGGCATCTCGACCTGGGACCAGGGCTCGTTTGCCCAGCCCAGTCCTTCATCAAAGGGATTTGACTCTTCCCATCTATCATACACTCCAAGGAGCTCCTTATCTATGCAGAGAGAAGGTTCCTCCAGAAGTGCATCCAGAATGCCCACCACTCTGGATACATTCACCATGCCTCCTGAGCCGGTCCCACTCTTATAATAATGACGCTGGATCCGCCCAAACACCGCTATCTTTTCACCACTTTTCAGAGGAAGTACCTCTGCATCATTTTTTAAAAGTACACAGCCCTCCGCTGCCGCCTGTCTTACTGTATTCGTGTATTCTTCCCAGTCCAGTTTCAATGCGATTCCTCCTTCTCCCGACTTCATGGCACGATGGCGTCGCCGGGTTAAACATAAAATATTTCCTTTGACTTTTTTTCAATCAGTGATATAATAGAAGTACGCAGGCATAGTTCATTGGTAGAACACCAGCTTCCCAAGCTGGGGAGGCGGGTTCGATTCCCGTTGCCTGCTTTTTTTAATTCGACAGCGCTGCATCGAGCTATGTCTTACTATATCTCCTTTTTCGGTACAAATAATATCCACCGCCAGCCAGGTCTGCCAGTCCCCAGCCAATCGGCACTGCCAGCCAGATCCCTGTTACCCCGATCTGTGGTACTGCAGACAGCAGGTACGCCAGAAGTACCCTGCTGCCAAGAGAAAGCACCGTCAGTATAAGGGACATCTGTGGCAGCTTGATTCCGCGGTAGAAACCATAAAAAAGAAACAGCAGTCCGATGCCAAAATAGCAGGACGCTTCGACTCTCAGATAACCAATTCCGACAGAAAGTATCTCTGTCTTTTCTGCATCAATAAAAAGAGACATCAGTCTGCCGGCAAAAAGATTGATTAGCAGGCTGATACAGACGCAGAACAAAAATACAAGGAAAACTGCTTTCTTCATTCCCTGCCAGATGCGCTCCCTCTTTCCTGCACCATAATTCTGTGCAACATATGTAGAAAATGCATTTCCAAAATCCTGAACTGGCGAATAGGCAAATGAATCAATCTTTACAGCTGCCGCAAATGCAGCCATCACCACGGTTCCAAAACTGTTCACCAGCCCCTGTACCATCAAAATTCCAAAATTCATCACTGACTGCTGCAGACAGGTGAGTACCGATAAACTGGATATTTCTTTTAAAATGCCTCCGTCCCATCGCATATGCACTCTCTCCACCCGAAGCATGGGACATTTTTTAAAATAACATATGAAAATCCCTGCTGCCGCTACATACTGCGCCAGCACAGTCGCCGACGCGGCTCCTGCCACGCCCCATCTAAACACTAATATAAATATCAGATCCAGCCCGACATTCAAAAGCGCAGAAATCCCTAAAAATATAAGTGGAGTTAGAGAATTTCCCACGCTTCTCAACAGACTGGCAATGAAATTATAAATAAAAACTGCCGGAATCCCCCAGAATATACAGATTAAATATTCTTTCATGAATTCCTGGATCCCATCAGGAACTCTCATAAACCATAGAATACCATGAATCCCCAAAAAAGAAAATACCGTTAACAAAACCGTAAGCCCGCCTATTCCCACAAAAGAAAGAAAAATCCCTCTTTTTAAGCGCTCCTGCTCACCCGCTCCGTACTGAATCGAGTAAAAAGCGCCGCTTCCCATGCAGAGCCCCAGCAAAACGGAAGTGAGAAAGACCATCAGTGTATAAGAAGACCCTACAGCAGCCAGAGCATATTCACCCAGGTATCTGCCCACGATAAGCGTGTCCGCAATATTATATACCTGCTGCAACAGGTTTCCAACCATCAAAGGCAGGGCAAACTTCATGAGGCCACTGGTGATATCTCCCCGTGTCATATCATAACTCAATTACATCCACCCTCTCCAAATGACAAACAGCAGAACGATCTGTAATACGAGGATTGCCGGCATTCCCCACACAAAATACCAGTGTCTGGTCTTGTGGCGAAATACCCTCATGCCCAGAATACTTCCCACACTGCCGCCAGCCAGCGCCGCTAAAAACAGATGCGCTTCCGGAACTCTCCACTCATGCCTTTTTGCCCGCCTTTTATCAAAACCCATCTGAAAAAAACTAAAAACATTTATTATTAAAAAATAAAGCAAGATCCACTTCATCACAATCTTCCTTTCAAATTCCTTCTGCTTTTTATACAAACCTTGGAATAATTGTAGCATAAACACCAGGTTTTCTCTACTGTAAAATCCATTTAATTTTTTCTTTATATTTCTACTCCTTGTATAGACTTATACTAAGAAGGAATTGAATATGGTGATAATGCGGATATATTTCGGTTATTTTCCGGTTACTTTTTTAGTTTTTTTCTTGACCACACACAATATATTATATATAATACACTTAACCAATCAAAATATTCCTAAATGAGGGGTGATCTTATGACGATTGAAGAAATGAAACAAAAAAAAATAGAACGGGGATATTCCTATACCATGATGTCTGAATTATCCGGCATCCCTCTAGGCACCATACAGAAGATCTTTTCTGGTGAAACCACCCACCCCCGCTATGATACTTTGATGGCTTTGGAAAAACTCTTTCAAGATCCGCCTGTATTACATGAAAATTATGCTTATTCCACAAAACATGCCGGAACTTACACCGTGGATGACTATTATGCATTACCGGAGGACCAGCGCCGGGAGCTCATTGATGGCACATTTTACGATATGTCCGCACCTACCGTCCTGCATCAACGCATATGCGGCGAGATTTACCGCCAGTTTTCCAATTATATTCTGGAACAGGACGGACATTGTTTGCCTCTGATGTCACCACTGGATGTTCAACTGGACCGGGATAACAAAACCATGGTGCAGCCAGACATGATCGTACTGTGTGAAAACCAGGATGAGAAATTGTGCGACTGGGGCATCTACGGAGCTCCGGACTTTGTATTGGAAGTACTATCCCCTTCCACCAAAAAGAAAGACTGTTTTAAAAAACTTTCCAAATATGCCGATGCCGGAGTCCTGGAATACTGGATCCTGGATCCCTATCAAAAGAAACTTCTCATCTACTTCTTTGAAGAAGATGAGATTTATCCTAAGATATGCGGCCTGAATCAACCTGTCCCAGTCAATATCTACCATGGCGAGCTTCTGATTAATTTTGACAATATTGCTTCATGGCTTTCGTCATGACAAATTATGATGTTGGGGTCAAAAATTTTTTTGGCCCCAGTGATATTAGTATGCTTCTATCACCATCTATACCCTTTCCATCTCCTCCAGCTCTTTTGAAGGATCGTAGTATTCACTTTCTCCGTTTGTACCTTGGTTTCCAATGCGGAGCATGCCTTCCTGGGTAGTGATAAGCAGCTGAGCCTTTTTTAAATATTCATTTAACCTTTTAGAAAATGTTTGTAACCGCTCTGGATCACTCTTCTTTGGATTGTTCAGATCAAACTCAAAAAAATCTGATGCCAGTATCTTTTCTTTCCCATCCTCTGTAAGAGAAAAAATCTTCCACTCATAATCAGCCGCTCCCTGGTACATGGCAGGTTTCCACGTCATAAGAAAAGACTTCCCGCCATCCCTGTATATATATACATTATTCCATCCCCCATGAACCGTATTTACTGGGAGAGACCAAATCATCTCCCCTGTTTTTCCGGAAAAAACCTGAATCGTTGGCTCATCACCAGTCACAGGTTCCGCAGCTACTCTCTCATCGATTTGAATTCTCTCTGGAATGCCATCCCCGGTAAGATCTGCTTTCATTAAACTCAATTCCTTATTACTTTTTATTACATCATATGAGACATATTATTAACGTGGCAGCTCCTAATAATACTAAAATGGCAGAATAAATCTGCTATTCCTTATGGGTTAATATAACTA
>CANBKJ010000064.1 GCA_947369165.1 uncultured Lachnoclostridium sp. | reverse complement strand
CGTGTCTCGTGGGCTCGTATATGTTTATAATAGACAGTTATATATATGTCTAATTATACTATAATATATGGAAAGATTTCAACAAAAAAAACATTCTGTCTTTCCTCGGCCCTTTTCGGCATAATTCGACAAAAAGCGACCGATTTACGGGATTTCTCAGTCAGTTCCCATGGAAAATTTCACGTAAAAACTGCTGCATCGGCCATGCGATGCAGCAGTTTTTAACTCATATAAATAATAATGATACCAGGGTACAAAAACCTTTTGTCCCTTACATCATATTATACTTTTCGTAATCCCTAATTGCGGTGGAAAATGCGACGAAGGAAATTATACATTCCCGGCTTATACACACTGGTATCGTGACCGCCAGGCAGTTCAAAGTAAAGATGGGGAACCTGGTTCGCAGTCAAAGCTTCCATATAATCTTTCGGGAAATTCTTGACCGTTCCGTCATTGGTTCCCTTCACGATCATCACAAGGGTATCGTCCATGTACTGATCCTGCAGGGTAAACGTCTCAGGAGTAAATAATCCGTCTTCGTGAACACCATTGTCATTGTGTTCAAAGATGCCCGGCGCCGGACAGAAGGCCCCTACATAACGGAAGGTGTCCTGCAGGGTAAATCCGATATGCAGGCTTACCCGTCCTCCCATGGAGAATCCACATACCGCCGTGTTATCGCGCCCCGTCAGCGTGGAATAATGCTCATTGATATATGGCATCAGACACTCTTTCAGGTCATTAATAAAGTTATCAAATGCCGCATAATGTTCCTTACTAAAGAAAGTCAGCCCTTCACTATTGCCCTTTTCATTAGCGCAGCCATTCGGGAATACAACGATCATTTCCTCTGCATCTCCGTTCGCGATGGCATTCCAGATCACATTCTGAACTTTGTTACCATAAAATGTCGTCTCATTCTCGCCGATGCCATGATTCATATATACCACCGGATATTTCTTATCCGCGCTATAGTCTTTCGGCAGCACAACCTTTGCCTTTCTCTTAACAACAGCATCTTCCTTGATCACTGTCGAGTCATATGTAATATCCTCAACAGTTCCTGCCACTTCGTTATCCACTTTGTCGAATCCTTCAGGCACACTGGTATCCGTGTCCTCGATATATGGCCCGATCGGCTTCATGACAGGTGCTGGCGTCTCCGTCTCAAGGGGAGCTTCCGTCTGTTTTGGTCCCTCTGTGTTCTGCGGCTGGCTGCTGGTCTGCGGAACTGGTGTCACCACAGGCGTTGCGGCTGGACTTGAAGACGGAACCGCTGTAGGCAACGGTTTCTTCCCATCGTCTTTCTTTTTGATCGTAACCACTGTCTTCCCAAGCTTCTTTGTTTTTTTCTTATAGGTTTCTTTTACCGTGATCGTAACCTTTCCCGCTTTTTTGGCTGTGATTACGCCGCTCTTAGATACACTTGCCTTTGCCTTTGAAGATGAAACAAAACGGTAAACTGCTTTTTTCTTTTTTCCGTTTATAGCAATCTTCTTTTTCTGGCCAATTTTCATCGTGATCTTTTTTGTCTTGAGCTTTGTCTTTTTTGCCGCCTGTGAAGCCACAGGTAACGAACTTGAAAAAGCAAGTCCGAGAATAAGCAGCATGCAGACCACTCTTTTACTTGAACTTTTAAACAATGTAAGCACTCCCTTCGTCCATAATTGCACCGGCGTTCCGGCTATTATTATTTGCTTTTAATATACTCATCAATTGCCTTGGCTGCTGATTTGCCCGCTCCCATAGCAAGGATCACAGTAGCCGCGCCTGTCACGGCGTCTCCACCTGCATAAACACCCTCACGGGTCGTCTCACCCTTTTCATCCTTTGTGATCAGGCATCCATGATTATTGGCATCCAATCCCGGTGTGGTAGAACGGATCAGCGGATTCGGACTGGTTCCGATGGACATAATCACAGAATCCACATCAAGAACAAACTCGCTGCCTTCTTTCACGATCGGACGGCGGCGACCGCTCTCATCCGGCTCACCAAGTTCCATCTGCACACACTTCATACCGGATACCATGCCGTCCTCATTGCCGAGGATCTCTACTGGATTGTGCAGTGTCTTGAAGATGATTCCTTCCTCTTCTGCGTGCTCAACCTCTTCTTTTCTCGCCGGCAGTTCTTCCATGCCGCGGCGGTATACGATATACACTTCCTCTGCGCCAAGACGCTTTGCACTTCTTGCGGCATCCATCGCCACATTTCCGCCACCCACGACAGCTACTTTTTTCGCATGCTGGATCGGCGTCTTGGAATCTTCTTTGTATGCTTTCATCAGATTGATACGGGTCAGGAACTCATTGGCAGAGTACACGCCTTTCAAGCTCTCGCCCGGAATATTCATAAAACGTGGAAGCCCTGCTCCAGAGCCTACAAATACTGCCTCATTTCCCATCTCAAACAGCTCATCTATAGTAAGCACTTTACCGATGACCATATTGGTCTCCACGTCAACTCCGATGGCTTTCAGATTGTCAATCTCCTTCTGAACGATTGCCTTGGGAAGACGAAACTCTGGAATACCATAAACCAACACTCCTCCGGCAAGATGAAGCGCTTCATAGATCGTCACTTTATATCCCATCTTGGCAAGGTCTCCCGCCACCGTAAGTCCACTTGGTCCTGCTCCGATCACAGCCACCTTATGTCCATTCTGCTCCGGCATCACCGGATTATCTGTGCAGTGTTCTCTGTGATAATCCGCCACAAAACGCTCCAGACGGCCAATCCCTACTGGCTCGCCTTTGATCCCACGCACACATTTTCCCTCACACTGGCTTTCCTGTGGGCACACACGTCCACACACCGCTGGAAGGGAAGTAGACTTGGAAAGGATTTCAAAAGCCCCCTCCATATCCTCATTTGCTACTCTCTCGATAAAAGCAGGGATATCAATCTGTACCGGGCAGGCACTGACACAAGGCTTTTTCGGACAATTCAGACATCTTCTCGCCTCATTTACCGCCATGTCATAAGTATATCCCAGTGCTACCTCATCAAAATTTTTATTTCTGACGTCCGGATCCTGTACCGGCATCGGACATTTGTTCATATCCATATTACGTTCTGCCATTTTACTCTGCTCCTTTCTTCAGCAAGTTGCAGGCTTCTTCGCGGGCATGCGTCTCAAATTCCTTGTACATGGTTCCGCGGTGCATCGCCTCATCAAAGTCCACCAGATGACCATCAAAGTCAGGGCCGTCCACACAGGCAAACTTCGTTTCACCGCCCACAGTCAGACGGCAGCCGCCACACATACCAGTACCGTCTATCATAATCGGGTTCATGCTGACCATGGTCTTGATTCCATATTTTTTCGTCGTCAGGCATACAAATTTCATCATGATCAACGGTCCAATGGCGATCACTTCATCGTATTCATTTCCTTCATTGATCAGTTTTTCAAGCGCATCAGTAACCAGCCCTTTTTCCCCATAGCTTCCATCATCTGTCATCATCACAAGTTTATCACTTGCGTTCTTAAATTCTTCTTCCAGGATGACCAGATCCTGATTTCTAAATCCTACGATAGAATGCACTTCTGCACCCATTTCATGCAGCTTTTTTGTCACCGGATAAGCAATGGCACAGCCGACACCACCGCCGACCACAGCAACCTTTTTCAATCCCTCTGTATGAGTAGGAACCCCAAGAGGTCCCACAAAATCGTGAATATATCCCCCAGCTTCCAGAGTATCTAACTCCATGGTAGATCCTCCAACGATCTGATAAATAATCGTAACCGTTCCTGCTTCCCTGTCATAATCCGCAATTGTCAACGGGATTCTTTCGCTATCTTCTTTGGCGCGAAAGATGATAAACTGTCCCGGCTCAGCTTTTTTTGCGATCAGCGGAGCCTCCACTACCATTTTAGAAACGGTAGGGTTCAAGGACGTTTTTTCTACAATTTTGAACATAAAAATGCCTCCTGCCTTGTTTTTAGATAAAAATCGTCAATACTTCTATTTATTTTATCATATTTTTAAACCTTAATCAAGAATTTCCTTCCTCCTCCAGGTCAAACAACATATGATCCAAAATTTCACAGGCCTGCCCCACCAGTTCTGGGCAAGGTCTCTTTTTGTAATATTCAGAGCTTCGTGGTTCAGGAACAGCCCCTGTCCGATATTCTTCTGACACCGTGGTCCGCCCGCCATCCAGTCCCAGCAGTTCCCGGCAGATAATGCTGCCATTCTGTTTTTCAAACTCTTTTGTCAGCTTCTGTATCATCTCATAGTTTTCTTTTTTCTGTTCTTTGTCCTCCGGATCTGACGATGCCGTGATCATCCCTGCAACCATAGCCATACCAGATACGGTACCACACACATGGCGGAGCCTTCCCAAACCTCCCCCAAAGGAAGCAGACATTTTTGCCGCCACATCCCAGTCCAGCCCCAGGACGTCCGCATATGCCAGCACCACCGACTGGGAGCAGTTATATCCCTTCTTAAATAATTCTATCGCTTTTTCTTTTCTGGATTCCATTTTTTCTCCTCCTTTTTCACGACCCAATAAGACGAATCGACATCATTGAGCTGCCCCGGCAGCGCCGCCTGGCAATCATAGTCTTTTCTGCCTTTCAAACATGCCGCCACAGGTGGCACAAACAATCAATTACTACGTGTGACCCTGTGCTTCGCACAGGGTCATTCGTACTCCGCTTCGCTACGTACTCATGATGTCCGTCGCTCAAATGTCAGCGGACAAGTAAACTTGCCGCTGCCGCTCTCGCGACTTTAGTCACACTTTTATCCTGCCACAATTTATTGACAAAATCAAGGTTTCGTAATAAAGTAAATTTATGACGGTTGTTGCACAACCATAAATTCTGTGAAAGAGAGGCATTATAGTATTATGAGTGAATGCAATCATGATTGTTCCAGCTGCAGTTCAAACTGCGCAGACAGAGAGCCCGGATCTTTTCTGGAAAAACCACATCCCGACAGCAGTGTAAAAAAAGTAATCGGCGTTGTCAGCGGTAAAGGCGGCGTGGGCAAGTCCATGGTCACCGACCTTCTCGCAGTGGCATTTAGCCGGAAAGGATATCACTGTGGTATCCTGGATGCGGATATCACCGGTCCTTCGATTCCGAAAGCATTTGGCATCACGGAAAAAGCAATGGGAAATGCCACGACTATTTTCCCAGTTAAATCAAAAACAAACATAGATATCATGTCCATCAATCTTCTTCTGGAAAATGAGACTGATCCTGTCATCTGGAGAGGACCTGTCATCGCCGGAACCGTAAAACAATTTTGGACCGATGTCCTTTGGGAAAATGTAGATTATCTCTTTGTGGATATGCCTCCTGGGACGGGAGACGTTCCGCTGACCGTATTCCAGTCCCTGCCACTGGATGGCATTGTTGTCGTAACCACCCCTCAGGATCTGGTATCCCTGATCGTGAGCAAAGCAGTAAAAATGGCAGAAATGATGAACATACCAGTACTGGGAATCGTAGAAAATATGAGTTATGCCCTGTGTCCTGACTGCGGTGAACATATTTCCGTATTTGGAGAGAGCCATGTTAAGGAAATCGCTGATCAGTATGGACTGATCGTCCTCAGCCAGCTTCCCATCAATCCAGAACTTACCAGAGCCGTGGACCACGGAAATATTGAAGACTTTTCCTTTGATTACATGGATGACGCGGTGAAAATCATCGAAAACCTGGAGGTATCGTAACATGGATACTCCTGTCTGTTATATTTTTGGCGCAGGGGAATTTTCCTCCTGCGACATATCACTTATGGATGAAGATCTGGTCATTGCTGCCGATGGCGGCTATGACCATCTGATTCAAATCGGGCTTCGGGCAGATATTGCCCTGGGAGATTTTGATTCTATTCAATCCCTTGAAATATGGGAAGATACGATCTGTGAAAAGTACACCTATCCTTCCGAAAAGGATGATACCGATATGATGCTTGCCATCAAACTGGGGCTCTCCAAAGGCTACCATACTTTCGAGATCTATGGTGGACTGGGTGGACGATTAGACCACTCCATAGCCAATATTCAGGCGCTGTCCTTTCTTGCCGCCGAAGGGGCCCAGGGAGTTCTCCATCACGATCAATACGAACTGACTGTGATCCAAAATTCCGGTTTTACAATCCCAAAGGATTTTAACGGTTATGTCTCAGTATTCTCCCTCAGTGACAAAAGTCAGAATGTAACGATCAAAGGCTTAAAATATGAAATTGAAGGAAGTACCCTGACAAATCATTTTCCTCTGGGAATCAGCAACGAAACCACTGGAAAAAAAGGGATTATTAGTGTAGAAAATGGAACCCTTCTAATCCTGTGGCAGGGAGAACACTTATCTTTATAGTTTATAGCTGGTATATTTCCCGCTCTCTCTCAAGAAGCGCTTTATAATTATATACAAGAGTTTCCTGATCTGCAAAATCATATTCAAAACTACCTTTCAAAAAACGATAGGACATCAAAGTCCAGTCATTGCAAAGCTGGTTTATTTTTATGTAAGAATCCTGTTGTTTTTTATCTGCAAACAGATTTATGAGCATCTTCAACTGTGGAACATGGGTATCTGTCATAATATTATGAGCAATTTTGCGAAGTTCAAATCCCCTCAGCGAAGACAGATCCGAGTAAAGATATTCACAATAATCCAAGCCTGTCCTCAGCCTGCTGCCCTGTTCTAATTTTATATTCTCTTCCATATGAATTTTCTTTGCCTGTATCCAATTGATCTCCTTCTCTTTTTTATCCCAGGTAACTTC
Organism: uncultured Lachnoclostridium sp.; assembly: GCA_947369165.1. GTDB lineage: Bacteria > Bacillota > Clostridia > Lachnospirales > Lachnospiraceae > Eubacterium_F. The sequence continues at coordinate 10,816 of CANBKJ010000064.1, read as the reverse complement.
CCCTTTTATGTAAGCAATCGGAATTGGCTGATGCTGACCAATTTCCAGAATGTTCTCAAAAGGAAGGACGCCCTTATGAGTCGTCGGCTGAGAAGACGATGCACAGACATCCACGATGTGCAGCCCTTCTTTGTCCACCCCTGTCACCAGTGCGCAATGCTGTATCCCATCATTAACAAAAGCCTTATAATATCCAAAGTCTCTTGAATTCAACGAAATCATAAATGTGCCATGTTCTGACAAGATCTCGTATGCCACTTCTCTGATATGCTGCGGCAGAATCTCTCCCGTCTTATACGCAATCTGATTTTCCGAACAAAAATAATGTATGCCCTGTATAAAATTAGCACTCAGACTGATCCCATCCTGATATGATAAACTGAGCCTGACACCGGCATAGGGAAGCTGTACCTCTAATTCGCTTAATCTTACTCCCTTATAACGCATCATTTGTAGAAATGATCCCATAAAACAATTATTACATTCGCACATTGGGAGGTTCGCTTCCAATACCAGCTCCATACCTAATTCCATATCCATAATCAGTTCCTCCTTAAAAATTCTTTTGTTCTGTAACTATTATACAGTAAACATGGAAAATATGGTATAGTTTTGCGCGAACCGTGTTATTTCGTGTCTGAAATCATAAAAAATGGCCATAAACGACGAAGCATCGTTATTTCAGACACGAAATCGCACAGTTCGCGCACTCCCCCTTGTTTTTGTCTTTTTTTGCGCTATACTATAACACAACAAGTCGACTGCACCGGTGCATTGCATATTTTTCTTAAAGGAGGATACTGCAATATGGCAGTCATTCATACAGAACAGTTTCTGGAACAGATCCAGTCATCTTACCAATTCACGGATCTGGAAATGAAACGGTTAACATACACACTGAAGGCTGTAAGTTCAGAATTGATCAAGACATTGTTGCTTTCTGCTTTGTTTTATAAATTGGGGCATCTCCCCGAATTTTTTATCGGTGTTCTGATTCTTATAACCATCCGGTGCAATTCAGGCGGTCTTCACATGGAACACTTTATTACCTGTCTTTTATTTACACTTACATTTATGCTGTTGGCGGTTATTATACTGCCGGCCTTTGTATCGGTTCCATATATGATTAAACCATTGATTCTGGCTTTATGCATTCTGATCACATTTTTGACTGCACCAGTGGCATCCAAAAAAAGGCCCCCGGCAGCACCAGAGGCCAAACGCCGGTACCGCAACAGGGCAACAGGGCTTTTATTTATATATTCTATTAGTATACTCATTTTGAAAACAACTCCAATCGCAGACATCTGCTTCTGGATTATTGTTTTACAGACATTACAACTACTTTGTGCCGTTGCCGCACAGAAAGGAGGAAATAATGAAAAAATTCAATAGCAGTCTTTTATTCAAAATCTGCAGTTTATGTATCGCCATGGCTGCCATGATGACCACCAGTGTTATCAGCTACTGTTTCTGGGGCGAGCCAGAATATCCGACAGAAGGCTAAACACAAACCATTAAAAATACGAATTAAACCAACCAGACACTAAAATAAAAAGGCTTATTAACATGTAAGCCTTTTTATTTTGATCCGTACTGCAAACCAGTCCGTTTCTTCCACTGTGTACTTATTCATATACATTTCTCCCTTATAATGGTTCATTGTATCCAGCACATTATACAGTCCGAGCCCTCTTAATTCTCCATTTTCCTTTGTACTGTATCCCTTCTTTGAAAAATTAGTGATCTCATGTAAATCTGTGTTACGGATCGGATTAGATATAACAAATTCATACCGGTCCCCCTCTTCATGCAAAGACAGCCGGATCTCCTTTTTGAGATAGTTGGTCTCAACTTCCTCAATGGCATTATCGATCAGATTGCCAAAGGTACCGATCAACTCTGTAAGAGGAATATTAGTATTTATCTTCTTCACAGATATCTCCTGTGAAATATGGATGCCCCGGTTTACCGCCTCCGAAAATTTCACTCCAAGAAAACCTGACAGCACTGGATCCTCCATCTTTATCAGGCTGTAAAACGCATCCATCCTCTCAATCTTTGACATATAATCTATCAGCGTCGCCGCCAGACTATCATAGGTATGGCAACGATTGATTATTCCATAGATTGCCTGCAGATGGGCATCGAACTGATGTTGCTGCTGACGGATCCTTGTGATCACATCCCGCATAGGCTTTTCAAATTTACTGCGCTCCTTCAATTCGACCTCATTTTTGATAAACTGTGACATCATTGGAAATATGATAACGATCAAAAGAAGCAAAAAGATAAAGCTGTACATAGGCATACTTTCCAAAACCCGAAAATATGACACAGCAAAGAGCATGATACTACCCACCGCCGCACATATATAGCACAGCATCTTGTAACGGCATTTCACAAAATCCTGAACCATATTCCAGTTGATCCACCTCTTTTTGCGGGCAACACACACCACAAGCAGCGTACCACCAGTTCCGATAAGCCCAGCCCGTAAATCTCCCACCATCTCCTTCCAGAAAAAGGCGAAGGGAATATAAAGCATAAGTTCAATGGCACTTACCATCAAAAATGCGATAATGCAGTACAGAATACAAATACTTATGTTTCCATGGTAGATCAGCTTCACACCTGCAATCATAATGGCATATACTAAGAACATCCACAATCCGGTCAACTGATACATATTGAAAATGCCCAATACCAAAGTCTGCAGCAATATTAATCCTAATTTCTTTCCTATATCCTTTTTCAGTTCACCTCCAAACAGACTGTCAACAACCATTATATTAGCAGCCTGCTCTATACCTGCCATTAAAATATTACTAATCATGCTCAATTACTCCTTGTATTTCTGAAAACCATTTCGTTCTTCCAAAGTCGATCATTTGGTCTTCTTTATATACTTTCAGATATTTATTAACTCTGTCGATATGTTCCACATAATCCAGATTCACCAGGATTCCGCGCCGACACTCCACAAAGGGATTGAAGCCCATGGCGTTCAATTCTTTCTGAATCTGTTTTAAGGTTAACTTGTTCACATAAAATTTATCCGATATCGTATGTATGAGCAGTCTTCTATTAATACAGCGTATCGTAATAATTTCATCTATTTTTATCGGATAAAAGACAGAATCAACCTTAAAGTAAAGGTATTGTTCCCTGCTGACAGACTTTCTGTCCCTGAGAAGCTTGTCTATTTCCTCGGCAAGCTGTTTTTGTTTCACTTCATCAATCGGTTTTAAAATATAACTATAACAGGAAACTTCACGATAAGAATGGAGTTCGAGATTGGCAATAGATGTCACAAAGATAATCGGTGTAACCTCATAATAATCAATATTGCGAATCTGTTTGGCAAATTTTACGCCCGACACATCATTTCCCTGCAGATCATGTAAGGAAATGTCGACAAGAAACAGATCCATATGACATTCAAGTGCAATCTGCATCGCCTCTTTTTCATCAAATGCTGGATAAACTGTTACTCTTTCCTTGCTTGTAGTAACGATATCACATAACAGCTGGTTGCACTCAACTTCATCTTCAAGTACAAGTATGTTTTTCACTTTATCTCACCTAACACTTTCACTGAACGAATCAGCTCAACGATTTCATCTCAAAAAGCAAACGGAGCGAGCTGTCTCCCTGTCCATATTATACCTGTATTGCGATAAAATGTAAACAAAGAGAACGGATATATTATCCACATTATTTAGGACAATGTATCCGTTTCGTCGTTCCCTTGATATTTTTGCGCCTTCTGCGTCATTTCCAAAATATATTTCTTCATGTTCTCATTCAGTTTTGAATAATACTTTAATAACAGAATCTCTCTGTTTCCGCGCACCAGACCTTCCATTTCTGCAAAAGGATTTTTTCTCGGGCTGATCTCCAACACATAATCTGCAGACACATCAAAATACGTAGCATACTTCGTGATCTCTATGGAATTTGGATAACTCTTGCCTTGTTCCAGCAGACTGATACGCTGTTGTGTCAAATCCAGAGCTTTGCCAAGCTCTTTCTGTGATAGTTTATTTGAAATACGCAATTCCAGTAATCTCATACGCACACATCCTTTATACAATATAGCATATATGTAAATATGAGACTTTTTCACATTAAATATACGTAACACGGCGCGCATTCACATCATTTTAAGGTACGCCATACTTGTATTGTATGTAAATCACTATTTTTTACCTTTTATCGCGCAGGATAACGACACAAGCTGGAGAGTGCGAATTTGAACCCGCCGTCAAGCTAACAAAAGAGACGGTATAAATACCGCCTCTTTTCTTCTCGTAAAAAAATTCAAAATATGCGGTTAACAGGACTTGAACCTGCACGGGATTCCCCACTAGAACCTAAATCTAGCGCGTCTGCCAATTCCGCCATAACCGCAAGCATAAACATTATATCAGAAAAGATAGCCTCATGTCAAACACAATCCTGTTTTTTTAGCTCACTGGCGGTATTATGTCAGGCTAACATCATAAAGGAACTTATACGACGGTATTAAAGCCCTAGAAACCGCTGAATCCTCTTCATCTTTTCTTTTGTCATACGATATCCATGCCAGTATGCGGTCTCCAGTTTCTGCACATTACTCTCAAAGCTGTTCAGCAGATAATTGGGTCGCAGGATCATGACCTTTCCCTCCCGCTCCCATTGTTCACAGAGACGGACGATTTTATTATAGCGGTCCGGCCTGGACAGAATCGCCTCTCTGACAGCCGGGTACTTGCGTGCAAGAATCCTCGCACCTAGTTTGTCATATTTTCCAAGACGTTTGACAAACCCCTTCGGCTGGGTCAAAACCACCAAAAGTTTTTCACATCCGTCTACAAATGCCTTCTCCAGTGGAATTGGATCCGCGATTCCACCATCGTAATATTTCTCACCATTCAACTCGATTGCCGGGAAAAAAAGGGGCATGGCACAGGTAGCACGAAGCATCGAATACCGCGCATCCATATACTGCGCATCCATATACTGCGCTTCTCCTGTGGACGCATTTGTCACTCCAACCAGACAGGTTCCTTCATATTTTTTAAATGTATCCATGTCAAAAGGAATCAGGTTATTGGGAATCTCTCCAAACACAAAGTCCAGACCGAATAAACTCCGGTGCTTCCGATAATTAGATCTTCCCATGTATCTCTTATCATTTCTATATTTTTGCAGAATCTCCAGATTTCTTCCCTTTTGACGCGATATATAAGACACACCATCCGATATCCCCGCGGACACCCCGATACAATAAGGCATCATAATATCCTCAGACAGTAATGCATCCATCACCCCGCAGCTAAATACCGGGCGAAACGTCCCACCCTCTAAAACCAAACCATTCATATCGCTTTCCTCCTATTCTGGCATACCACTGACAGCAGAAGCAAGCCAGCTCAATATTTTATTTGCGTTAGGGGTAAACATTTTATACCCTGACCTTTTTTTAAAATTCTTATTATTCTAGTATGAGAGTATCACAAACTTTTTATGATGTCAATATAAATACTCCGAAACACGGTTATTAATACTACTTCCTGTCTTCTAATATATTACATGTTGTCTCTATACCGATAACAACTCCAAGAATATTTACTTTGTCTTATGAAACATATAACAAAAAGCTGCAAAGTCTCTCCCACCAAGACTTTGCAGCTCAAATATAAACGAAATCAAAACAATAATAGTACGTTTCTATAAAATAGACCAATGGCGCTGACATTAACAATAGGAATTAAACAACATTCCAGTATAAACAGACGAAGCATAGGCATACCCGATATCACTCCGGTGAAGGTGTGCATAACTAAACACTTTTTTTTCGACATACTCCATCGGATTCATACTCATATATTCGCACTTATCCTTCAGCTCTTTCATAAACTTCACAGGGACCTGAAACTCTTCTTCCTTGTCAATACTGAGAAATCCATCCTCCGCGACGGTAAATCCTGCCGCCTCCAAGTCTTCTTTATTGGCAGCCACCAGATTCCGAAGCTCACATCCTGGACGTGAAGGTTTGTGCTTTAACTCCCCATACTCATCACTTCTCGACAGCAGTTTATTAAACAGCTTCAGTGTCTTCTCCGCATGTTCTTCTGCCTCTTCCGGTTTTCCATCCAGGGTATTCTGCGCTGCCTCCCCCATTTCCATAGAAATTTCCTTAACATCAAGAGCATAAATCTGTGTGTCCGGGGAAAGCCTGATCATAGCAAGCGGGTTTGCATTATTCAGCGAAACAATGCTCTTATATTTATTTTTCAGCTCTTTTCTATCATGTACATTTGTCTTCGGAGATACCTTCGGAATATATCCCCCTATAAAATAATTGTATGCTTCAACCATGAAATCACCTCTTTACTTATTAAATATCCTGAAGTAAAGTCCTACCTCCATGTAAAGTGAACTTAAAACTCTGGTTATACAAATTCATTATACTACGAAACCATTATTTGTGCAATATGTACACTGCACAAATTTTTTTTATAAATATGATGCTTTTTATTGATTTTTTTTTATAAATGCTTTAAAATAAAGTTACTGATTTTGATTAAATTTTAACAGAATAAATGAAATGATGGTTTACAAACATGAACAACATGCCAGAAATGAAAATCGGAATTGTTGCAGTAAGTCGTGACTGTTTCCCAGAGACGCTTTCTGTAAACAGAAGAAAAGCTTTAGTTGAGGCGTACACAAAGAAATATGATGCCGCTGACATCTATGAGTGCCCGATCTGTATCGTAGAGAGTGAAATTCATATGGTACAGGCTTTGGAGGACATTAAGAAAGCCGGATGTAACGCACTTTGTGTATATCTCGGAAACTTTGGTCCTGAAATTTCTGAGACTCTTCTCGCAAAGCATTTTGACGGACCTAAGATGTTCGTTGCTGCTGCTGAGGAGACCGGAAACAGTCTGTTAGACGGACGTGGAGACGCTTACTGTGGTATGCTTAACGCAAGCTACAACCTGAAGCTGCGCAATGTAAAAGCATATATTCCTGAGTATCCGGTAGGAACTGCTGAGGGATGTGCTGACATGATCCATGAATTCCTTCCTGTTGCCCGTGCCGTATATGCACTGGAGAACCTGAAGATCATCAGCTTTGGTCCTCGTCCACTGAACTTCCTTGCATGTAACGCTCCGATCAAACAGCTTTACAATCTTGGCATCGAGATCGAAGAGAATTCAGAGCTTGATCTTTTCGAGGCATTTAACAATCATGCAGGCGACGAGAGAATTCCTGAAGTTGTTAAAGATATGGAGAAAGAACTGGGAGCAGGTAATAAGAAACCTGAGATCCTTGAGAAACTTGCACAGTATGAGCTGACTCTTCTTGACTGGATCGAAGATCACAAAGGTTATCGCAAATATGTTGCTATCGCTGGTAAATGCTGGCCTGCATTCCAGACACAGTTTGGTTTTGTGCCATGCTATGTAAACAGCCGCCTGACAGCAAAAGGCATTCCGGTATCCTGTGAGGTAGATATCTATGGCGCACTTTCCGAGTTTATCGGAACAGTAGTAAGCCAGGATGCTGTAACCCTTCTCGACATCAACAACTCTGTACCACAGGATCTGTACGATGAAGATATCAAGGGCAAATATGCTGACTATACACTGAAAGATACATTTATGGGATTCCACTGCGGAAATACCGCTTCCAGTAAGCTGTCCTTCTGTGAGATGAAATACCAGAAGATTATGGCTCGTTCCCTTCCGATCGAAGTTACCAACGGAACACTGGAAGGTGATATCGTTCCTGGAGACATCACATTCTTCCGTCTTCAGAGTACCGCAGATACCAAACTTCGCGCTTACATAGCACACGGTGAAGTACTTCCGGTTGCTACAAGAAGCTTTGGTGCCATCGGTATCTTTGCTATCCCAGAGATGGGAAGATTCTACCGCCACGTACTGATCGAAGGCAACTATCCACATCACGGTGCAGTTGCATTTGGACATTTCGGAAAAACATTGTACGAAGTATTCAAATATATCGGCGTAGATGTAAATGAGATCGGATACAATCAGCCGGCAGGCGTTCGCTATCCGACAGAAAATCCTTTTGCATAAGTACATGCAGTTGAATTATCGTTTGTAATTAACATGCCAGCGGCCCTGAGGTCGGCACCTCGCCCCTCTCTGGCCGCTGCTTTTTTATAGCTGTCTGGCATTATGACTGCTCACTGCCGGCAGTTATTTCTTAACATAAAGTTTATAGGAGGATTTATATGTATTACATAGGTGTTGACCTCGGTACATCCGCAGTAAAGCTTCTTCTTATGGAGGCAGACGGATCGATCAAAAACATTGTTTCAAAAGAATATCCCTTGTCTTTCCCAAATCCCGGCTGGTCAGAACAGAGCCCTGAGGACTGGTGGAATGCTGTTGTTGCGGGAATCAAGGAACTGACAGACGGTTTCGATGCTTCCCAGGTGGCAGGCATCAGTTTTGGCGGACAGATGCACGGACTGGTGATTCTGGATGCGGATGACAACGTGATCCGTCCGGCGATTCTCTGGAATGACGGACGTACCACAAAAGAAACCAACTATCTGAACGATGTCATCGGCAAGGACAAATTGTCCCAGTACACAGCGAATATCGCTTTTGCCGGTTTTACGGCGCCAAAGATTCTCTGGGTAAAGGAAAACGAACCGGAAAACTTTGCAAAGATTGCAAAGATCATGCTTCCGAAAGATTATATCGCCTATAAAATGACAGGCGTTCACAGCTGCGACTATTCCGACGCTTCCGGCATGCTTCTTATGGACGTAAAGAACAAATGCTGGTCAAAGGAAATGATGGAGATCTGCTCCGTAAAAGAAGAGCAACTTCCTAAGCTTTTTGAGAGCTACGAGATCACAGGGGCTCTAACAGATTCAGCTGCCGCAGAGCTGGGACTTACCACCGCATGCAAGATCGCAGCCGGCGCCGGAGACAATGCCGCTGCTGCTGTCGGAACAGGAACTGTAGGTGACGGCGGATGCAACATTTCTCTCGGAACCTCCGGAACTATCTTTATTTCCAGCAAGGAGTTCGGTGTGGATAAATTCAATGCCCTTCACTCCTTTGCCCATGCCGACGGAAATTATCATCTCATGGGATGTATGCTCAGCGCTGCTTCCTGCAACAAATGGTGGATGGATGATATCATCGGCACGAAAGATTACCCGGCAGAGCAGAAGCCGATCACCGATGACAAGCTGGGCGAGAACAACGTTTATTATCTCCCCTATCTCATGGGCGAGCGTTCTCCCCATAACAATCCGGATGCCCGCGCCCTCTTTATCGGGATGTCCATGGACTCCACAAGAGCGGATATGACTCAGGCAGTTCTGGAAGGTGTGGCATTTGCCATCCGTGATTCTTTTGAAGTAGCTAAGGACCTTGGCATCAACATCACTGAGACGAAGATCTGCGGCGGCGGTGCAAAGAGTCCGCTCTGGAGAAAGATCATTGCTAACGTTCTCGGAATCAAGGTAAACATCATCGAGAGTGAGGAAGGGCCTGGTCTTGGCGGCGCCATGCTGGCTGCCGTTGCCTGCGGAGAGTACGCTTCGGTGGAAGAAGCTGCTGATAAGATCGTCAAAGTCATCGACTGTGTAGAGCCGGACGCTGCCCTCACAGCTAAGTATGATGCAAAATATGCTAAATTCAAGGAAATCTATCCGACGGTAAAGGATCTGTATGATACGTTAAAGGCCTAATGTAACGCCCCTTTATCCAAAACAGGAATCTCCCGCAGAACCCAGTGTTTATCTGGGTTTCTATGGGAGATTCCTGTTTCATGGTGATTTCAAGAATTCTTCTCTGCTAATCTATGTCATCCCAGTTTCCGGATCTTTACCTTTTTTTCCAAACCGCTTTCTCGCAGCATCTTTGAGTACTTTTTCTTTCTGCTTTTCGGCACCTTGATCACCACTTTGGAAGACAAACCGGAAAAGGAACCTTTGGCAATGCTTTTTACCTTTTTTGACTTTATTTCGATCAGGCGGAGGTTTTTGGTTGGTAGATCGAAATCATTATTTACCGCAAAAACTTTTCCTCCATAAGGCATTCTTTTTTTTATTGTTGTTACATTCTTGGGCAGCGTGATCTTTTTTAATTTTGTCCCGGAAAAAGCGGACATGGACACGGTCGTCACAGCTTCCGGGATTTCTAAAGTTCTCAGGTTCTTACAATTGGTAAAATCATACTGCTTGATTTCCTTCATGCCTTTTGGCAGTTTGATCTTTGTAAGAGATGTACAGCCAACAAATAGCCCCTTATATGTCTTGGTTACATTGTCTGGTATGATAACTTCTTTCAGTTTTGAACATGAACCAAATGTTCCCAGGGTTTTCAGCGTATCGGGCAGTGTGAGGTGCTCCAATTTGGCACAATGATAGAATGCTTCCCTTTCTATAGTTGTAACATTCACAGATAGTTTGATAGATTTTAAACTTATGCAGGATGAAAAAGCTCCGTACCCGATCTTCGTTACCGAATCAGCCATAACAACGGTCTTCAATTCTACAAATGAATAAAATGCCATGTCTCCAATACCAGTAATACCGTCGTTTACTATAATATGTTCTGCCTTGTCATGCCAGACATACCAGTCCGGTTCCGGACTATGGCCATCCATCACAAAATCTTCTATGCCTTTATTTCCTGAAAAGGTAAGGGTTTTCGTCCTTACATCGTACACCCAGGTGTTTCCGTTCCCATCTAATCCACTGGTCTTCTTTGTTGTAGCATTACAGGTGATACTGCCTGCACATAAAATGATACAGAGCAACAGCGCT
>CANBKJ010000063.1 GCA_947369165.1 uncultured Lachnoclostridium sp. | reverse complement strand
TTATACTGCTGTTTTTTAATTAACTCTTTTGCTGTATCATACTTTAGTTTCCGTATTTCAGCAGGATCCCTGCTGATCTCTTTAGAAGTGGCCTTATTTGTTGGCTCCGCTTTTGTGCCCCGTTCGTCATTGGTTTGAATACTAACTGCGCTGTTTGTAACTGGTGCTGTATGTTCGGGCTCTTTCTCCGTACATCCGATCAGTAAAATCGAACACAAAGTGCATATCAAAATAATTTTTCTCATAATTTCCTCCAATTTTTCATTTGTAAAGGATATTTACTGCTGTTTTTTTCTTTTATTAAACTATATCATAACCTTATATGCAATACAACAATAATTGTGGATCTGGTCATACTCCACTTTTCAGTAACACATTTCCAGAAAATAATATACCTTGACAAACATACCGGTAGTATGATAACATATATACATACTAATAGTATGTAAAAGCGAGGTGAAGAAACAGTGGCAAGAAATAAGCATCCAGAAGAAACGGTTCAATTGATACTGGACGTCGCCTATCGTTTGTTTATGGAGAAGGGCTATGAACGCACGTCGATTCAAGATATTATTGATCAATTAGGCGGGTTTAGCAAAGGCGCTATTTATCATCATTTTAAGTCCAAAGAAGACATTTTGATTGCTGTTACCGACAGAATGACGGCAGAATCCAACCAAATGCTCGCCGTCATCCGTGACCGTACTGACCTTTGTGGAAAAGATAAGCTGAAGACGATCTTTAAAGAATCCATCAATCGGCCTGTGCAGAATGATATCTTTACTGTGGTTCCGAATTTTCATAATAATCCCAGGCTTCTTTTCAGCCTGCTGCATGAAACGATAGAAGAGGTGGCGCCAAACTATCTTCTGCCTATTATCAGACAGGGCATTTCAGATGGTTCTATTGAGACGGATTATCCAGAACAGCTGGCAGAGATGATTCTATTTGTGGCAAATGTCTGGATGAACCCAATGATATTTGACGATTCAGAGGAGGAATCTTATCGCAAGATCATGGTGTTCAGCCAGATGATGCAGGGTTTTGGATTAGATATTGTAGACGACGAAATGTCAGAACGGCTGCAGGAGCTGACAGCTATCTACCAGAAGAACAAATGAAACAACGGAGGGATTTGTATATGAATCAAAAACTTTTTTCAAAAGATTTCACACTCGTTCTTATCGGGCAGATCATTTCACTGTTTGGCAACGCTGCATTAAGATTTGCGCTGCCCCTGTACCTGCTGAATCTGACCGGTTCCTCAGCGCTCTACGGAACGGTTACGGCGTGTGCTTTTATTCCTGCCATATTACTGTCACCCATCGGGGGAATCGTTGCGGACAGGGTAAATAAGAGAAATGTAATGGTGATCCTGGATTTCTTTACGGCGGCAGTTATTTTGGCATGTTCTCTGCTCATGAATGGAGTAAATATCGTTGTTTTGCTGACGGTTACGCTGATGCTTTTATATGGCATAGCCAGTGCGTATCAGCCTTCCGTGCAGGCAAGCATACCGGCATTGGTAACCCAGGATCATTTTATGGTGGCAAATTCCTTGATCAATACCATAACCTCTTTTGCCTCTTTGCTCGGTCCTGTTCTGGGAGGCATCTTGTACAGTGCATATGGATTGAAACCTGTATTATGGGTATGCATGGTATGTTTTGCCCTTTCCGCAGTGATGGAACTTTTTATTAAGATACCATATCAAAAACAGGCTCTGGATGGAACCATATGGAAGACAGTCAAAAATGATTTTGGTGAAAGTGTCCGGTTCATCCGGAGAGTTAAGCCCGTGATCGGGCAGTGCCTTCTGGTAATCTGTGGCATCAATCTGTTTTTGTCCGCTATGATGATTGTGGCGTTACCCTATCTGGTAACAGAGGTATTGGATTTAGAGGCGGTACAGGCAAACAGACTGTATGGCTTTGCCCAGGGGGCGCTGGGAGCGGGAGGACTGGCAGGAGGGATCTGTGCAGGTATTTTTGCAAAGAAACTATCCATTCAAAAATCCGGTAATCTCATCATGGCATGTGCTTTATGCGTGTTTCCCATTGGCGCTGCATTGATCCTGTCTGCTTCCGGGATTGTGAACTATGTTGTGATTACCTTATGTTGTTTTGGCATAATGGTATGTTCCACAATTCTGACGGTGCAGATGATGTCTTTTATCCAGGCAGAAACCCCGCAAAATTTAATCGGAAAGGTGATTGCTGTCATTCTTACCGTTTCTATGTGTGCCCAGCCCCTGGGGAATGCATTCTATGGTGTCCTGTTTCAGATCTGCAGAGGATTTGAGTATGCTGTGGTTCTGTTTTCCGGTGGGGTGTCCCTAATGATCGCCGTGGGAGCCAGGAAGATTTTCAAAAGTATAAAGCAAGGGTGAAAAGTAGTATTGATCATATTTGAAGCATCTCAGTATCCGTCACTATTTTGGAGTGTATCGGTCATTGTTCACAAAATTCTTTCTTGTTATAATAGTATTAATCATTTGCTTTAAAAGTAAAGCATGGAGTAGTCAACGTTTACAAATGGTGCTGCTGAAAGCAGCAAGTCAGTTTTAGCAGAAGGAGGTAATGTGAATGAAAAAGCACTTTAAAAGAATACTGGCGGTTTCCCTTGCTGTGTGCATCGGCACGTTGTGCAGCATACCTGACAGCATAAATGTGAAAGCGGAAAATCCCATTGTGCAGACAATGTATACGGCGGATCCTTCGCCTATCGTAGTCGGGGATACACTATATGTATACACCACGAGAGATGAGCGGCGGGAAACTGCGTCCACGGAATGGAGCCTTATGAATGAATGGCGCTGTTTTTCAACGAAAGATATGGTGAACTGGACCGATCTTGGGCAGATCGCCCATGCGGAGACTTTTAACGGAACAAAGAACTGGCGCGCCTGGGCACAGCATGTTGTGACAAAACCTGTTTTTGAGGATGGGGAGTGGAAGAATAAGTATTATCTTTTTGCCCCCTTCAATGGCACGAAGATCGATGTGGCTGTGTCGGATAACCCCTGGGGACCCTTTGAAGATGCGACACCAGGCAAATATCTCATCGACGGCGGCTGGGGAGGGGGAAATATTGATCCTACCGTGCTGGTAGAGGATCATGGAAACCCGGAAGATGTAGAAAATTATGATTACTATCTGTATTGGGGCAATCCCTATCTGCGCTACTGTAAGCTTACAGATGACCTGCTGGATGTAGATCCGGATACGGATGGGGATGGTGTGATATCGGAGGAAGAAAATACCATTGATACCCGCTTCAGTAAGGAAGATAATAAGATTCTTGGCGAGGTGCGTCCGGGGCTTCACAGTTTTCAGACTTATGGAGACGAGGGCTATGCGTCCTTTGGGGAACCAACCCAGGGCAAAAACCAAACGGGAAAATTCCCGGCAGAACCCAGTGGCAGCGAGCAGAAACGATCGGCATTTGAAGAAGGACCCTGGGTGATCAAACACGATGACGGCAAGGAAGGCACAGACGATTATTTCATGTTTTTTGTGGGAGGACGTACTCCAGGTGAAACAGTAGAGTACTCCACAGCACCTTCTCCCCTTGGCCCATGGACCTACCGGGGACTGGTGATGGACCGGGAGTTTGGCTACTCCTGTATTCATCCTGGTGTGATAGAATTTAAAGGCCGTAACTATTTGTTTTATCTGAATGAAATGCTGGTGGGCGGGACCGGATCGGACCGTTCTGTCTGCGTCAAAGAATTCTCCTATGATGAAAATAACCTGATCGTTAAGGAGACGGGAGATAACGTGGCGGCTCTTCTCGAACAGGGGATTAAAGACACCACAAAGGGCACGCCATTTTTCAGTGTAGATCCTGTCGGTACTCTGAATCCTTATGAATTGAACCAGGCAGAGACAATCTGCTGGGCCTCCAATCTGGATGGTGTGACCGGCGGGTTTAACGGTACGGGAAAAGGCGTTAAGACGAAAGCAAAGGCAGCCTGTACGGATATTGATCCGGTTACCGGAAAAGAAGCGTTCTGGAAGTCAGCAGCCCTGTTTGGCGTCGTTGTGTGTGACATCGATAACAATGACTATATTAAGGTGGCGAATGTAGATTTTGGCGATACCAGAGCAGAGACTTTCAAGGTATCTGCCGCCTGTGGTGAGGGGCTTTCGGCCACGGATCTCACCGAGGACAACAAAGGAAACGTAATATTCAATCCGGATTGTGACACGGTTTCCGGAAGCATTGAGCTGTGGCTCGACTATGGCACTGAGGATGAGAGGCAGATTGGCACAGTAGAGATTACTGATACCGGAAGCACAAATACTTATGAGGATTTTACGACAGAGCTGAGCGAAGAGGTCACCGGGGTACATGATCTGTACTTTATCTTCCGGGGGGAGGAAAATGCGAAGCTGTTTAACCTGGACACCTGGCAGTTTACGAGAAAAGAAGTTCCGCAGCCGGAGAATCCAGAACCGGCGCCGACTCAGAGTCCGGTACCATCTGCGACACCGGCGCCCTCCGTTCCTGTTCCCACGCCTTCAGTGCCTGGTGAAAGTATAAAACCTTCTGTGGTAAAACCTGGAAAAGCAAAAATTACCAGTGTGAAGAAGAAGGGGAAAAACAACTGCACTGTTAAGTTGAAAAAGGTGAAGGGTGCAACTGGTTATCAAATCGTATGTGCAACGGATAAGTCATTTAAGAAAAATGTGAAGAAGATCACGACAAAGAAATTATCCTGCACGATCAAGAAGCTTCGCAAGGGGAAAACATATTATTTCCGTGCGAGAGCCTTTGTGAAATCTTCAGGGAAAACCATTTATGGGGCTTACAGCAGTAAGAAGACAAAGAAAATAGGTTAAATGGACATATTAATGTTTTGGGCGCAGTTCAATCTCATGGGTAAAAACCAGGAGAAAGGGCTGCGCCCAAAGTGTATTTAGCAGGAAAGTTCCCAATTGGCGGAAAAGGTGCGCGTTACTCAGCCGCACCTTTTTTATTGCCGGTATCCGCTGAGGAAATCGGCTATTTTTTTGGAAGCCTGCTCTAAGACTTCTACCCGGGGAAGGTAGACAACACGGAAATGATCCGGCTGTTTCCAGTTAAAGCCCCCGCCGTGTATGATCAGAATGTGTTTTTCCCTTAACAGATCCAGTGCAAATTTTTCATCGTCCATGATATTGAACTTTTTGATATCCAGTTTTGGGAAGATATAAAATGCCGCTTTCGGTTTTACCGCGGTGATGCCGGGGATATCTGTCAGAGCCTTGTAAATGTACTCTCTTTGCTCGTAAATCCGTCCCCCGGGTATGATGTAATCCTTTACGCTCTGATATCCTCCTAAGGCAGTCTGGACGATGGACTGGGCTGGTACATTGGAACAGAGTCTCATGTTTGAGAGCATGTTGATTCCTTCGATATAATCTTTCGCTATCGTCTTATTGCCGCTGAGGACCATCCAGCCGATGCGGAAGCCGGCGATCATGTGGGACTTTGACAATCCGCTGAAAGTGACACAGAACAGATCCGGCGCCAGGGAGGCGATGGAGACATGCTCTTCTTCGTCCATAACCAGGCGGTCATAGATCTCATCCGAGAAAATAATCAGTTGGTGTTTCCTGGCAATCTCCACGATCTGCTGCAGGATTCCCCTGGGGTACAGAGCGCCTGTTGGATTATTTGGATTGATGATAACGATGGCTTTTGTCCGGCTGTTGATTTTCTTCTTTATGTCTTCCAGATCTGGATACCAGTCTGATTGTTCGTCGCAGACATAGTGTACGACCTTTCCTCCGGCGAGGGTGGCGCACGCCGTCCAAAGCGGGTAATCCGGGGAGGGGATCAGGATCTCATCTCCATTGTCCAGCAGGGCGGACATACACAGGTTGATCAATTCACTGACGCCATTCCCAGTGTACACATCCTCAATGGACACATTGGGGATCTGTTTGAGCTGTGCGTACTGCATGATGGCCTTTCTGGCTGAAAATGAACCTTTGGCTGTGGAGTATCCCTCACACTCGGTCAGCTGCTGGCGCATATCGTAGATGATCTCGTCGGGAGTACGGAAACCAAAGGGGGCGGGGTTTCCAATGTTCAATTTTAATACGTTTGTTCCTGTGTTTTCCATCCGGGTGGCCTCCTCAACCACCGGACCTCTGACATCATATAATACATGGTCTAATTTAGATGATTTTTTAAATTCGCGCATATCTGTTTCTCCTTCCGTCTCCTGCTCGGGAGTGATTCCATTAAGCCAGTCTGGGTCCACCTGCAACGCCCCGGCCAGAAAATAAACCATATCGGCTCTGGGAACCGTTTTCCCGCTTACGTACTGGCTGATATGGCTTTTGCCGAGTTTCACACCTTGTTCCTGGGCATACCGGATCAGATCCACCTGTTTGATTCCCCGTTCATTCATTGCCTTTTTCAATCTATCTGCAAAGGATTCTCTTGCCATATTCTGCTCGTCCCCCTTCTTAAGTTCAATTTATGACATTGGTTCAAAAATGATTATAGCATGTTTTTGAAAAAAGTTCAATGAAAAGTTCAAAATTTTAATTTTGCACCAATGAAATAAAAACCCCCTACATCCCGGCAGACGTAAAGGGCTTTTATTGTTGTTTTTCCTAATATCATCGGGCTAGGAAAAGATTTAGCAGCAGGGGTCGTCATCTCCACAGGAAATCTGTTCCTCCCCCACACAGGCGATCACATTGAATTCTACAGGAATCTTAATGAGAATTTTCTGGGTGACAGTGATCTCGCAGGAGTTCCCGGTGTAATTTTCTTTGCAGTACACCGAAGGTTCACCACAGCACTCGGATTCAATGCAGCCGATGGTTGCGTTTGGCTTCAGTTCAATGGGAACGCTGATATCGGCATACTGGTAGCCGATTTTTTTGCATACCTCCTTGCATGGAGGGTCGAAGGATTCACAAAGGATTTCCGGTGAGCTTTCATGATTCTCAGGCATAATAAAAATCCCCCTTTTATATTTGGGTTTCTGGTGTTTTAATATAACATATGCACGGTGGGATAAAAGGTTCCTGGTGGGAAATGCGGATGGAAGAGATAAAAAAGGTGCGGCTGAAAGACGCGCACCTCTGAAGAATCACAAGTGATTCTTCGCTCCGCATTTCGAGAACTTTCCTAGTAGGATAAAAAAGGTGCAGCCCGTGGTGGACTGCACGCAGTTTGATTCTATTAATTTGAACCGTTCTACAGGGGATCAGTCATAGATCTTATAATAATCAAAATCTACATATCCGCCGGCTTCTTTTGTTGCGTAGTTGAACAAGAAGGTTCTTGTTCCCATAAATGTGGTACTTGTAGAAAAGCCTAATTTCTGTTCTGTACCCAGTTTGGTCCAGTTGGTGCCATCCAGGCTGTAGAAGAAGTTTGCTTTGTCCTGGTTCGCATTCGTGGAGAAACTATACTCAATCTTCAGGTACACTTCGGTGTCGTCAGAAAGCTTTTCAGGTGCCTGGCCATTTATTGTGGTCTCTGTGCCAGTGCCTGTTGGGAATGGCGAGGAAGCCTGGGTGATGTATTTGTCACCGTTATCATCGCACATTACGCCGATCATAGCTGGTTTATCCGATACAGAAGCCAGACCTGCAAAATCCCCTGGTTTCATTTGTCCTATGGAGATCTTTGTCTCCGATTTGCAGGAAGGTCCGTAAGTACGCTGCGTCAATGAGTTGTGGGCAAACATAATATTGTCTACCACTCTATCCGTCGTCAGACGAAGATATCCAGGATTGTCAGTTACGGACCAGAAATCGTTCTGTGGGTTGTGGTTCCACTGCCATACCAGTTTCAGTTTCTCTCCCTCTGCGTAAGTAAAGTCGTCATCATCTACAAAGTAATTTTCGAGGCCGCTGTCATTCAGATTGATCTGAACAGAATCCTCTGCCTTGCTCGGTGTAAAGTTTCCGTCCGCATCGTAGGTGCCCATCATTGGCCAGTCCTCATAGCTGTTACCGTCGCTGTCGGTATAATTCCAGTTTACGGATACAATCGATGGAATACGTCCTACGCCGCCGTGATCCTGGAAGAGGAAACCATACCAGTCTCCGTACTGGGTATCGACGATTCCACCCTGGGCGAGACCGGCACCATTGCCACCGCAGCCACCCTGGTATATGATCTGTTCTTCCCAGTCGCCGGCTTCCAGCGTCTTGGAACGGTAACATACTTCGGTGCGCATCCACCCACTCTGTGGAGAAGCAATGATAAACAGATAATAGTATTCCCCAACTTTATAGGCATGTGCTCCTTCCCAGAGACCCCATTTGGAATCGTCTTTGGTAAAGAGTTTTACGGAGCTTCCCACTGGCTTGACTGCATTGCTGGAATCATCCAGTTCAAGCTGCTGCAGTGTGCTTCCGGAGAAAACATACATCTTACCTTCATCGAAAAACAGCGCCGGATCATGGTATTTGTTTTTCGTGGAATATTTTGTCCAGGTTCCCTTTTCGATATCTGTGGTGGTATATATGTAAAATCCGTGGTCATTGCTGTTGAATGCGACATAGTATTTGCCCTCTGCTTCGTTGTATTTGAGAGAAGCTGCCCAGGAACCATGTTTATACATGTTTTTACCATTGTTCAGGTTTGTAAAGTCATCATCTTCAAAGGTATCGTACACATAATTTACGATCTGCCAGTGGGCCAGGTCAGTAGATTTCATGATTGGTACTCCCGGACACATATTCATCGTTGTGCTTACCATATAATAGGCCTCTCCCTGGCGGATGATGTCGAGGTCCGGAATATCGGAATACAGTGTAGGATAATTTACTGTAGCCAGATTGTTCGGATCCAGGGTAGGCATCGGAGTTGGTCCCTCTGGTGTAGGTACCGGGGTATTAGTGTCAGGTGTCTGGCCACCTGGTGTCTGTGATGGCGCTGGCGGGTTGGTTATGTTTGGTGTAGGTGCCGGCGGCACTGCGGACACGGTTGGAGTTGGAACCGGAGTCGTTTTGGAGGTTACTGTTACGGAAACAGTGCCCAGTTTCTTTTTGGCTGCTTTTCCTTTTTTGTAGTAGACAACAACCTTTGTACGTCCTTTTTTCTGTCCGGTTACTTTTCCTTTGGAAGAAACCTTCGCAATTTTTTTGTTTTTGGATTGGAAGGAGATCTTAAATTTCCCCTTTTTTGTAATTTTGATGGTTTTGCTCTTCTTAACCGAAACAGAAATCTTTTTTGTTTTCAGTTTTGGCTTTGCCGCTGCGTCTGCTGTTCCGCCAGATGCGAGGGCGGACAGTGCGACAGCTGCGGAAAGACAGACTGCTATGATTTTTCGCCTCATAAAAAATACCTCCTGTGAATAAAATTTACAACTAAATATATTATACTCGTTATTTCGTAAAAAATCAAGATATTTTACAAATTGGGTTTGGGGGAGGACGGGAGAAGAGGGACTGTTCTTTTAGGATTTTATTGGGGTTTATAAAAAATAGACAAAAAATGTGTGTATTCTTGGATAAATCAATTTTTTTCCTGATAAATCAAAAGATGAAATTTTTGAGTTTCTGTAACCTGTCAACATAAGTAACAGGAAATGGATAAGAAATAAAAATTTCTCCCACTTGACGTTTTAAAAAACAGAGAGTATGATTAATAATTAAGAAGGAGAGATGCGTATGAATAGCAGACAATTAGCTTTTACGGTTATTTCTTCTCTGCAGAAAGAAATAATCGGAGCAAACATTATGTATCTTGACGGTGGAAATGCATATACCCGGACACAGGCGAGAGCACATGATATTATTCATGATTATCTTACCCTTGTAAAATGTGATTCCATTGATGATTTAATCACCGCCAAGAAATTTGTTAATTCAGAGTACTCTGAATTAATCGTCATAGATTCAATCTATGAATCAGGTCTTTCTAAGAACATGAGCAGTAATGAAATATCCGATTTCTTAAAAAGTATTCTGAAGGATGCCAAGAAGTCAAAGGTTGCAGTATTGATCATTTAGCCTGGTGGCGCGAATTTGTTGGTGCCCTGAACCCAAGTGGGAATGGGATTGTATCATTTATGGTTTTATGGTACAATGGAAATAATTTATGATGCCGGATACAGAATAACTTTTGTTCCTGGTGTCGATTCTGTAAGTATGTTTCAGATGGAAGGCAGGTGTTAGATGATGGGGATTCTTACAGGCGGTGTGGCAATTGTTATCATTGCGGTGGTTGTAGTCGTGGCAGCCGTTACAGCGGTTGTGGCTGGTGTGAAGGATACGTTAAAGGATGAGGGGATGGATGTGTAAATGAACCTTCACGGAAGGAAAATGGTCGCCCCGGTAGTGATCGCAGTTTTATTTGTGATTTATTATACTGGCCTGGCGGTAGTGCTGGCGTTGATCAGCAGCATTTCGGTTCTGGTAAAGGGGCTTCTTATCTTTGTGCCCCTTGCCCTGGCGGGAGTGATGATAAGCGTAACTGTGAGCAGAATAAAAGAGATAAGGAGCGGAGAAGAAGATGATCTTAGTCAATACTGAAACAATCAGTGGAAAAGAGCTGGAGATGCTTGGACTGGTAAAGGGAAGTACGATCCAGTCAAAAAATGTAGGTCGGGATATTACCCAGAGTTTTAAAACCCTTGTGGGAGGAGAGCTGAAAGCATATACCGATATGATGAATGAAGCGAGAGCTCTTGCTACGAAGAGGATGGTAGCGGAAGCGGAGAGCCTGGGTGCGGATGCCATCGTGAACGTCAGGTATGCCTCAGCGGCTGTTATGCAGGGAGCAGCAGAAGTCATGGCATATGGAACTGCCGTAAAGTTTAAGTAGGCGTTAGCTCGACGGCACCATCGAGCTAGTCCAATAGTGTTCGTGAGAACTTTCCTAATCACATAAAAAATGGCAGAACTTTCGTTCTGCCATTTTTGTATCGGGGTAACAGGATTTGAACCTGCGGCCTCATCGTCCCGAACGATGCGCTCTAGCCAAACTGAGCCATACCCCGAAAAACTTCCGACAACTATAATATCATGTCAGGTTGAGAAAATCAAGTCTTTTTTTCAGAATCTTTTCTCAGTTTCTTTTATCAAGTCCTTGACGCCTTTATATGCAAGTGTTATACTGATAGAAAATTTCAATATAGAAAACTGCCACCGGGTAGTAGAAATGCAGAAGCATTCGTAGATGTATCGTTAGGTCATAGCAGATATGTCATGGATGCTTTTTCTTTGGTTTTGGCTGGATAAGGAGGATAAGATGATCGAGTCAGTGAAAAATTTAAATACATTTGAGAAGGTTCTCTGGATAATTTCCGTGATCCTGATAGCGGGGGCATTTATTCTGTCGGGGAATGGCGCATGGCTGACGCTGGCGGCTTCTCTCGTCGGCGTCACAGCATTGATCTTTGTGGCGAAGGGGGATGTGCTGGGGCAGATTCTTACTATCGGATTCAGCATTTTATATGCACTTATTTCTTTTCAGTTCCGGTATTGGGGGGAGATGATCACATATCTTGGAATGACAGCGCCCATCGCGCTGCTGTCGGTGGCCACCTGGCTGAAAAATCCTTATGACGATAAGGAGGTAAAGGTAGAACACCTGAAACCGGGGAGTTGGCTGGTTTTAAGTTTTGCCACGGTTTTCGTGACAATCTTGTTTTATTTTGTATTGGATTGGTTTGAGACGCCCAATATATTTTTTAGTACCATTTCCATCGCTACCAGTTTTCTGGCTTCCAGCCTGATGCTGCTGAGAAGTCCCTGGTATGCTGTGGCCTATGGGGCAAATGATGTGGTTCTGATTATTTTATGGGTGATGGCAGCCATGTCGGAATTGAAATATATGCCGATGATCCTTTGTTTTGTTATATTTCTGGTTAATGACGCCTATGGTTTCTATAGCTGGAAAAGGAGAAAAAAGAAGCAGAGCGGTCTTGTTTAATTGTTTTGTTTGTTGTAAGATAGAGACAAAGATTTGACTTTTGAAAGGAAAAGGTATAAGTTAGAAGATGATGACAAAGAAAGAATGGTGTAGGATTTTTACAGTGACGGCAGTTGTCTTTACGACAACGCTGGTGTGGATGGCAAAGCCCTGTATTGCAGGGGGCGGAAAATATACTTATAAAAAAGGATTTACCTCCCAAAAGATTGATCGGGAAATAAAAAGACGGATTCAGGGCAGATCTTATAAAAAAGGCGCTAAGATTTCCCTGGATACTCTGCGCTATCTGCAGATCCGCTATATTGATTTTGATGGAAATGTACAGGAGGGTGAGATGATCGTAAATAAAAAGATCGCCCGGCGGACACTGAAGGTGTTCTACCAGCTTTATAAACTCCGATATCCCATTCAAAAGATGAAGCTGGTGGATGAATACGGAGCAGAGGATGAGGCGTCGATGGCAGATAACAATACATCGGCATTTAATTACCGTAAGGTGGCAAATTCCAATAAACTGTCCAAGCACAGCCTGGGTCTTGCCATAGACATCAATCCCAGGATCAATCCCTATATTACCTCTTATGGGATCGCGCCGGCAAACAGCAGGGCATATAAAGTCCGGGAGATTTCCAAATGTAAAGGAAAGTACAAGGATTATATGATCCACCGGGGGGATAAGGTATATAAAATCTTTAAAAAATATGGTTTTTCCTGGGGAGGAGACTGGAAGTATTCCAAGGATTATCAGCATTTTGAAGCGGTGTGAACCGGTGCTGAAGGAATTTGAGGTGAAATTAGCGCCGACGGACTGATACACCGGGTGAAATAGATTTATGAATGAAAAAAGGAGAAAAGGAAAGATGACAAAGATTGACATTATTTCCGGCTTTTTGGGGGCCGGCAAAACAACTTTGATTAAAAAACTGATTAAGGAGGCATTTGAGGGAGAGAAGCTGGTGCTGATCGAAAATGAATTTGGTGAGATCGGCATTGACGGCGGTTTTTTGAAAGATTCAGGTATTAATATCACGGAGATGAACTCCGGTTGTATCTGCTGTTCTCTTGTGGGGGATTTCGGAACTGCCCTGGGTGAGGTACTGGAGAAGTATTCTCCCGACCGCATTATTATAGAGCCCTCTGGTGTGGGTAAGCTGTCGGACGTGATCAAGGCGGTTCTCGGTGTGAAGGAAAAGCTGCCGCAGGAGGCAGTGAAGCTCAATAGTTCTGTGACGGTGGCAGATGCTGCCAAATGTAAAATGTATATGAAAAATTTTGGTGAGTTTTATAATAATCAGATCGAACATGCCGGCACCATCGTGCTCAGCCGTACTGGAGCGATGAAAGAAGACAAACTCCAGACATGTCTGGAGATGCTCCGGGAGCATAACGCAGAAGCGCCAGTCATCACAACCCCGTGGGAGGAGATTGATGGAAAACAGATCCTGGCGGCTATGGAAAAGGAAAACAGTCTTGAAAAAGAACTTCTGCAGGAGGCAGAGGTTTGTCCGGAGTGCGGACATGTTCATCATCATGAGGACCATGATCACGAAGAGCATGGACATCACCATCATCATCACGACGGAGAATGCTGTCACGACCATCATCATGAGGACCACGACCACAAAGAGCACGAGCATCACCACCATCATCACGACGGAGAAGAGTGTAGCTGTGGGTGCGGGCATGACCATGATCACGACCATCATCACCATCATGCCGATGATGTATTTACCAGCATCGGCATGGAGACCGCCCACAAATATTCAGAGGCGGAGCTGAAAGATATTTTGGAGAAGATTGCGGACGAAGAGGTGAAGCTGGGGACGATCCTTCGGGCAAAGGGAATTGTCCCGGCGGAGGAAGGCGAGTGGTTCCATTTTGATCTGGTGCCGGGGGAATATGAGATCCGCCGGGGAAGTGCAGATTATACAGGAAGAATCTGTGTGATCGGTGCCGGGCTGGAGGAAGCCGGTCTGAGGGAGCTGTTTATCGGAAAGTAATGCGGATCAAAGATTCAGAAAGGCGGAAAGGTTCATGTTTGGAAATAAAGAAATACCGATTTATCTGTTTACCGGGTTTTTGGAAAGTGGAAAGACCACCTGTATTCAGGAAGTGATCGAGGAGGGAAATTTCTCCGATGGTTCCAAAACTCTGTTGATCCTCTGTGAAGAGGGAGAGCATGAGATCGAGGATGAACTGCTTATGCAGAACCGCATTTCCTGTGTGGTCATCGAGGAAGAAGAGGAGTTTACGGAGGAAACCTGCAGGAAACTCCAGGAAAAATACAAGCCGAACCGGGTGGTTATCGAATACAATGGAATGTGGGATATGGAGCGGCTTTTTGGGGAGGTTCTGCCCGAAAACTGGATTGTGGTGCAGACTTTCACGACGGTAAATGCTCTTACCTATGAAGTGTACAGCAGCAATATGAAACCACTTCTGATGGCGCATTTTCAGATGTCAGATCTGGTGATCTTCAACCGCTGTACGGAGGCTATGAATAAACCCACAGCCAGGAGAAGTGTAAAGGCGATCAACCGGAGGGCACAGGTGCTCTTTGAGGCAGAGGATGGCACGGTGGAGAGCAATATTGCAGAGGAACTTCCCTATGACATCAACCAGGATTTTATTGCGCTGGAGGATGATGATTTTGGCCTCTGGTATCTGGATATCAGCGAGCATCCGGAAAAATATGCGGGTAAGACCATTCGGTTTAAAGGACAGGTTTATCGAAACCGTTCCTTCCCTAAGGATGCCTTTGTGCCTTCCAGACAGGCGATGACCTGCTGTGAGGATGACATTGCAAAAATTGGTTTTATGTGCCATTTTCCTGAGGCTTCCGAACTTGCTGCCAATTCGTGGGTGACAGTGACGGTAAAAGTAAAGACCCAGAAGAGCCGAAAGCATGATATGGATTTCCCGGTGCTGTACGCAGACAAGGTGGAGCCGGCAGAAGCGCCGGAAGAGGAATTGGTTTACTTTGGGTAACCTGCCGTCAAGCTGTTATGCCAGGAAACCGGAAGAAATTCCCATTGAAAACAGAATATATGTTCGATATAATAAAGACACAACAGCCTATACTAAAAAAGAGGTGATTGCTGTGTCTTTTTTTGAAACAGAAAAAGAATGGGTGAATGAGGAACTGAATAATGAACGGCAGACAGTGATTCCGGCCATCGCCAGTTTTTCTACCGGAGGTGTTGTGCTGCCAGTCTATGTGCGTCTGGGAGATCTTAAATTAAAGATCGAGAAAGTAAAGTGGCACAAGCCGGTAAGCGTGTTTGGCGAGCGGTATTATTGCCTCGTGTCCTCCAGTGGTGTAGAATTTGAGATCGTGCTGACATATCATACAAAGGAGCAGATCTGGACCATTGATAATAAACAGATTGATATCCGGAAACTTACTTTTACATGAAGAAGAGGATACACCATGAAGCAGACTGTTTCTTCTAATCCCCTAAAAATACCTGCACCTGATAATTCCACTGTAATATGCCGGATACGACAATCTGCTGTATAGTAAATCTGGGTTCGACATGATATTTTTGTTTTGCTGTCTGTAGCAGGTTTTTTAGTTTATTATTTCTGTCTTTTTCGGTGCAGCCTGCACACAGATAGTTTCCTTCTGGTAAAGTTTTCAGTCCTTCTGTTTTTTCATATCGAGTACATACGGCAAACATTTTTGATACGCCATTCTCCGTATAAATGCCCGCTAAATCTTCAAAAGCAAACATGTCCCTGTGCGGCGGGTCAATCATATCATAGAAATGGCTGAGATAGTTCCACAAATTATCAAGTGTTGGTGTTTCCATTGTATCAGAAAGTAAAATAGTGCGTTCTGGAAAATGTTTTATAAACAGCTGCTCCATTGTTTGCTGCCCGTAGAGTTTCTTTTCATAGTCCTGTTTTGCCGACTGTATTTTTGTCTTGCTGTATTGCAGAGAAGCAATCTTTTTATCAGCCTTTTTTTCTGCTTCCTCCATAAAATCAATAATTTTCTGCAGGTCATCATACTCTAAAACTTCTTTTATTTTTTTGAGAGGCAGATCCATTTGCTGTAAGGCGTGGACTGTATGAAGCAATACAATATCCTGCTCCGTATAATAGCGGTAATTTGTCCATTTGTCTTTTTGGCTCGGTTTTACTAAACCGATCCGGTCATAATGGCGTAATGTCTCTCTTGTCATATTAACAGTTTTTGCAGCTTCTCCAATAGAAAAATAATTTTTCATACTTATCCCTCTTTGCTCTTGACTTTTGTGTAACACAAAGGTTTATACTCATCATATCACAGAAAAACTTAAAAGACAATAGACTTGTCGAGCTAAAGCAAAAGGAGATGATTATTTATGAAAAAGATGGTTTTACTTACCTTGTGTCTGTTATCAGGCATCTTTATTTTAACAGGTTGTTCCAGTGATGCGGCCCCTTTTACGAAAAAAGATTACACAGTTGATGGAAAACAGGTGACAGGGATCTGCATTGATGTGAGAGACAGAAAAATTGAAGTTTCTCTTTCCGCTGACGACCAGATCCATATGGAGTATTTTGAAAACAATAAGGAGTATTACGACATTTCTGTTTCCGATGATAAGGTGCTGGCGATGAATGCAAAAAATAACAAAGACTGGACAGATTATATAGGTGGAAAAATTTCTGCAGACTTCCGTATTATCTCGCTGCAAATTCCAGAAACCCTTTTGTCCGTGCTGAACCTTTCAACTACAAATGGAGATATTTCGCTTCCCCCGATAACCGTAGCAGATGAGGTGGTGCTTTCCTCAAATAGCGGCAACATCATTTTTGACAAATTAGCAGCGGGCAGGACCATATCGGTAAGCAACAAAAATGGAGATATCTCTGGCTCAATTGCGGGGAGCTATGAGGATTTTAATATTTCATGTGATATTAAGAAAGGCAGGAGTAATTTGCCGGACAGGAAGAACAGCGGGGAGAAAACGCTTGACATACTGAATAATAACGGAGATATAGGTATTAAGTTTATTGGGAATAGGAATTAGAAGCAATGAATATCTAATGTATATATAAGATAAAAAACAATAGCTTTTTCCTCTGTTTTGTATTACAATATAAAAAAAGAAAGGCAGGGGATACCTATGAAATGCAGAAGGATTGAGATGGAAGCAGATGTGGTCAAATACGAACCGGACAAAGGGCTTGAAGACGGTTTTGAACTGTGGGCAGATGTGGTCACGAAAGTCTGGATCGTCACAGATACCCTGGTTAAGGTAAAGAATGAAGACGGTTTTTTCGTATGTCCATATATTACGCACCGGAGAGGACGCACTTTTATCCATGAGAACGATTACATTATTATAGATGCAGATGGAACGAAACATGTATGCGGGGAGGATAAGGTGTTTGAGAGGTATGAGAAGATAGTATAAAAAGGTATGCGTATGTTATGCCCTATCCGGGTCATTTGCAATCCCAAGATAGGCAGGCGCAAACATGAACAGGCAGAGAACAGCCGACCAAATTATGGCATTAAAGTAACTAAAACACATGGTTTAATAGAGCATTATGAGATTATTCAAGATGAATTGATTTAAAACCAGAAAATTACATAGGTAGCAGGAAAGGCATATGCGTGGGCACATGCCTTTTTCCTTTGAGTCATTGTTTTCTGTCGGGTTTGGCACTGGCAGCAGCGTCATTATATATTCAAACTGCTCGCAATCTCCGAGAAATTGATAAGCAAATCATCATAAATGTTGACCTTGATAATGGAATCAAAGGGATACTGAACGGGAAAACAGAGCGGACAAATCCAAATGGTAATCCTGGATATTGATTCCATGATT
>CANBKJ010000062.1 GCA_947369165.1 uncultured Lachnoclostridium sp. | reverse complement strand
TTTAGGCAAATAAAACATACCATACAACATTTTTGATGGCGTCCACTTTTTTATCATAAATAAAAGCTTTAATATTAGACAAACTTTCCTTCAAACCATCTACAATGGCAGACATCATAATTATTTTATAATTATATGCATCCCCATATGGATATATCAAATCCATTTCCAACAAAAATCATTATGCTATGTTGCTCTTTAATGCCTACAATATACCCTTCATCTTTATAATTTTCTATAATCCGTTCTCTGGAACATTCAAACATATTATTTATATATATTTAGCTAAAAAGGCGGAGCCCTGCTGCTCCGCCTTTCAAAAACAATACTACCACCTTAGTACATCATCTATTTTTTACTATAGAATAAGAACTGTAAATTTTCTTCCCACCCTCACCTTTCATAACGGCGCGGATCCGGAAGGTATATTTGTTATTCTTTTTCAATTTTTTAGTTTTATATGAAATGCTGCTTCCTTTCTTTACAGCGATCTTCTTGTACTTTCCCTTTCCGGTCTTCATAAAGATTTCTATGGAATCTGCTTTGCACTTCTTCCATTTCAGGCGGAATGTGCGCCCTGATCTTTTCAGTGTCCGAAGCACTGGTTTTACCGGCTTCGTCGCCGTATTCAGAGATGCCGAAGTACCCGCCGGATTAGTTGATACGATCATGTATTTATAATGTGTGCCTGCTTTACACTTTTTATCCGTAAAACTCGAAGTTCTCAAGCCCTTTTTCAAAGAAACCCATTTCTTCTTCCCAGTATCGTAGCGTTTCACCTCGTAAACTGCTCCGCTCACTCCATTCCATTTTAATGCAATGGAAGTGGTCTTATGTTTCACCGCCCGCAGGCCCGTTATCTTATATATCTGCGGCACAGTAGAGACCGGAGGATTATTCTGGTCTGTTTTATCTGCCCCCGGAGTGTTACCTGGCTGGTTATCTGCTGGTTTTTCTTTTACCGTAACACGGCACAGGCTGTAAAGCCCGCCATCGGTCTCTGCTTTTACCGCCGTCTCACCAACTGCTGCCGGAATTAATTCAATCTCTGAGCCATTTACCTTTGCCGAAACAATACTCTCATTCTGTGATGTGACAGAAAGGGCGGCATTGCGGTAGTTTCTCGGAGCGACGTTGACACTTATGGATTTGGAAGATCCTCCTGGCTCCAGGCTTACTTTTGACTTTGAAAAATGTACCAGGGCGGGCTTGCAGGCAAATTCATACCAGAGTTCCGTCGCCTCATCCGATGAAGAAACCGCTGGCTGGCTACGGTATCCCAGATCATAATCGCGCTGCCCCTGCAGTTCTTCCTCTGACAGCACGCGGTTGTACACGCGAACTGCTGCGTAGCTGTTATCCCCGGTTCGGTCTGTCTGGGCATCGTGGCCGATGCCGAAAAGATAGCCGGAATCAGAAGGGGTTCCAACATCCGTTGCCTTCTGGATGACCGATCCGTCCAGGGCGATCATGATCGTGCCATTTTCCTCTGGAGAATACATCGCCGCCACATGGTGCCAGCCCTCCAGATAGAGCCCGGCAGCTTCGCATGTTTCCCAGTCCGTTCCATTGTGGATAAAGAAATACAAGCTGGAACCAGTCCCGCGGAATCCCATGGTATGGTCTCCCTTTCCAAAAATCATATTCATTTCATCATAGCTGCCATTCATGTTCAGGTAAGCTTCCAATGTAAAGGCTCTGCCCTCTTTAAACTGCTGGTCAAAGACCTCCTTCGCCTGGTCGGAATCCAGATCAAAATAACCGCGGAGATAACTTACATTTTCGGCTTCGTCATACCCCAATGTGTACTTGGAATCCTTCGTCATCGAAGAATCCAGTTTGTTCTTACTCAGATCTTTCCAGAGGATAGCTGCCGGGTTATCTGCCATATCCTGGGCCTCTTTGATCTTATGCTGGAGAAGCAGGACAACCTCTTCACTCACAAAAGATTTTTCTTCTGCCGTGAGAACGGTTCCCTCTCCCTGGTATGACGGATCTCCCTCGTATCTCGCCTGAAGATCTAACAGCGTCTCCAGTTGCGAAGAAGAATAGACAACAATCTCCTTCACTTCCTTTTCAAAAGCTTTCACGGTAGGATTTCCCTCATACACTTTTACATTCCGATACCCTCTTGTCAACTCCGTCAAGTTCTGTGCCGCTGTCACATCATAGGGGAGAAGGGTATACTCATAAGAATATTCTTGATTATTTGGAATGATATATTCCGCCAGTATGTCCGGGCCGCAGCTTTTATTTCCGGTGCCCTGGGAGGCGAGATTCACAGACAGAATCGTGTCATCTTCCGGTGTGAGCTGATAGGGATGTCTGGCATTGGTCAGATCCTGTACTGTAAAATGCAGAGCTGACGTCTCCACATCCTCTCGGCCGGCTACCACAAGCGCCTCATTCTGATCCGGATCGGTAACGGTAAACCACTTTGTCCCAGGCAATGTACCGGTATCCTGGGTATCCAGATAAGGATAAAACATCTCCGATACCGTTGACTGGTATCTGCTGACGACAGCAAAATTATTCCGGTCACTCATGGACTCTACCGGACCGTCTCCATACCAGGTAATATTCTCGTAGCTGCCCGGAAGACGCATATTTGTTCCGATCCTCAGATAGTTGCCCAGAGACGTGCCGGTGGCATCGCTGGTCATTTTCACCGTCACCGCGCCATTCGCCTCAATGGTATAATCCAGGGCAGTATAGAGACCAGGCTGCTCTGGGAAGGAAAGAGTGGTCCGTATGGTCTTCCGCCCGTCGCCCTCTTCCTCAATCTCATAATCCTTCAGAGAAGGGTTGTTGGCTGCACTCTTCCATTTTTTATCATGAGAACCGTCGTTATTCAGCGGAGCACGGTAAAAATTTGGAACCGGACCTTCTGACATCAGAAGGGTTCCATGGTAAGTATAATCCCGCATCATTCCACTCTCTTTGTCGATGGTAAAGGAAAAATCGGAACCATTTACGGCGATCCCTCCATCCTCATCCTGAATCTCCACATTTCCTGCTGCCGGCTGCCAGGCGGCTTGTTCTAATGTTTCCGGCAGCAAAAACTGCTCGTGGGCCACCACATGACCGGCTTTTGCATATAATGTGTCAGATTTTAACTGCAGCTCAAGAGTCAGATAATATTCTGCTCCCGCCTTGCGCTCTTCCGGCAGTTTATCGATATAGGGAAGAGAAATATCCGCTTCCTCTCTAGGCTTCACACCGATACACTCTGTACCTGTGGCAAGCTTCGTATCATCCTCACTGAGTTTCCACACCAGATTATATTGATCCATATTGTCAAAGGAGGACTCATTGTAAACATGCACATTCCCCCTGGCCAGATCAATATCTCCGGCAGTAAACCAGAAGTTCTGGTATATATATTTCACCTCATACAGCTCAGGCTGGACGTCCCGGTCAGGAGAAACGAGACCGTTCACGCAGAAAGAACCATCGTTGGGCTGGTCCTTCCAGTCCCCGCCGTAGGCATAGTATTTTCCCTCTGCCTCCTCCGGATACAATGTCTTGTGGGCAAATTCTTCGGAATAATAGTCATACTTGGACTGGGGAAGATCTGCCAGTCTGGACTGGTCTACCCAGTCCCAGATAAATCCACCCAGCATATTGTCTGAACTGCGGATCGCATCCCAGTACTCCTTTATATTTCCTACTGCATTTCCCATGGCGTGGTCATATTCACAGAGAACATAGGGCATATTTGCCTTCGCTTTCCCCTCTACCGTTCCCACCGTGGGATACATATTGCTGTCCATATCCACACCGTTCTGATTGCCGGAACTCTCACAGTGGACCGGCCGGGTGGGATCTTTTTCCTTAAAATACTGGATCAGATCATAAAACATACCGTCGGCATAGTTCTTGCTGGAGTTATAATAATTTTCATTTCCCGTAGACCACATCACCACGCTGGTCCGGTCTTTTAGACGGTTGAAGGCAGTCACCGTCCGGTCCATGACCATTTTTTTGAAATGCTTCTGACTGTCTCCCTTGTTCATAAGGGCATGGGACTCCACATTGGTCTCCGCCATGACATACAGTCCATATTTATCACATAAATAATAGAGATATTCGTCGTTGCTGTAGTGGGAGGTCCGGACAGCGTTCAGATTGAACCGCTTCATCGTCTCAATGTCCTGGCGAACCGTGGCTTCCGGGACATATTTTCCATAAACCGGATCCGTATCATGCCGGTTTGTTCCTTTTAACAGGATCGGCTTTCCGTTGATCTTCATCGGCTGAAATTCACTGTCCTGCGTCTTTCTCTGCCCGTTGGAATTCACTTCGCTGCTGACAAATTCGATCTCCCGGAAACCGAGCTGCTGGGACAGGCTCTCGATATAAGCTCCCGTTGATTTATGATATAAGGTAAGTACCATGGTATACAGATTCGGCTGCTCCGCTGACCACAGTTTCGGGCCGTACACAGCATGGGAACCGGAGGCAGCCACCGTCGTTTTTGCGCCATCTTCTGCCGCCCTTTTTACTTCCGGAATATCGATGGTGTATCCATTCATAAACACAGACCCGTCGGGATTGTAAAGCTGGATATCCACTGCGTAATCTGACAGATCCGCCGTACTGCTGTTGCTCACTGCCACATCCACCTTCAGATCCGCATCCTTGTAATCTTCATCCAGATCCGTCACAACATGGTAATCCTCTATATGGATCAAAGGAGTGGAATAGAGATACACATCGCGGAAAATTCCGCCGTCGTATATCATATCCTGTCCCTCCATCCATGTTCCGTCACAAAACTTATGTACTTCTACCGCCAGAAGGTTATCCTTCCCATCTTCCGTCAGATAATCGGTGACGTCAAAGCTGTGGGGACTGAAAGAATCCTCGCTGTACCCCACCTCTTTTCCGTTGACATATACATAATAACAGGATTCTACTCCCTGGAAAGAGAGATAGACCCGCCCGTTGGTGCGGAGCATGGTATCCTTTACGTCAAAAGTCTTCCGGTATAAGCCCACCGGGTTATAGTTCACTGGCGCCTTAGGAACTTTTACACTCCGGTCATAAGCACTCTGCCACGGCATCTGCACATTGGCATAGATCGGCTTGTCAAATCCATAGCTGGTCCAGCTCGCCGGCAGTACAAGGTCTTCTTTCCATTTGTCCTCTCCCTGTACCACATATCCTTTTTTATAAAAATCTTTATACTGCTCCGCCTGGGCTTTTGTCTGATTCTGCAATACCACCAGATCCCAGTCTGCTTCTTTCTCCCCCGTCAGATACTGGACATAATCCGACGCCTCTTTTTTGTAGTTCACCGCACCCTCAACAGCTTTGTCCACAGAGTGGTAGGGGACTGAATGCGTGGATGAAGACGTGGCATCCTGTACATTGATGCGGTATACATCTGCGGCATTTACGGTGTCTCCGTAAGCGTCCACATACCCACTCTCACCAGTCCACTCCTTATGGGTGAACTTTGTTTCCTGTGCCACACTGCTGTCTCTGACAGAGTCCAGAGCCGGCATCGGTGTGTCATTCCAGGGAACACCTTCTGCCACCTTATTTTCTTTCGTACTGGCTTGTAACTGGGGAGTAACCGGGGACAGTCCCCAAAGTGACGTTATACAAAAAACGGCACATAAAACTCCTGCAATGATTCTTTTTTTCACGTTACCTTCTCCCTTCTTCCCACAGCCCGCTGCTGTCAGACTGTGTGCATCTTGTAATAAAAGCATATAAAATAAGGGGCTTTTTTACAATAGCAAATGCAGTAGTTTTTTTATAAAATAGCGACTTTTTCTTTGGATTGTGTTATAATGAGACTGAGCCGGCCCGGCGACGTAGGCCTGGCATACTGACGCCATTGAACAAAACCGGAGAGGAGGATTCTACCATGTATATCTGCCAGATTAAACCTCGCATTTTTCCCCAGGTCAATCTCTTTAATTCCATCAGTGTGGATAAATGTATCCACTTCCGCAGGACGCCGGATGAATATATCGCTTTTTATATCGTAAAAGGGGATATGTATCTGATGGAAGATCAGATTCACTATCATTTGAGAGAGGGAGACTGGATCCTGCTGGAACCCGGAAAAGAACATAATGGATATAAAATCAGCGAGCACTGTACCTATTTTTATATCCACTTTCATATCGACGAGCTGATTGGTGCCGAAATGGACGAACAACCCCTGCAGGAACTATTGAAGCACAATAAAATGGAAGCCCTGCAGGGAAAAAATATTACGGACCACATCATCATTCCCAAGCTCTGCCATGCCGGATCCCACATGACTTATGAGACGATCCTTCACCTGTTAAACCGGGGAAAACAGTATTTTAATGCCTATAAAGAACATTCTGATCTGCAGACCTCATGTCTGCTGCTGGATTTAATTATCCACCTCTCCCACATCTTTTCAAACCAGATCTTATCAAATGAAGATAGAAATATCAAACGCTCTACCTTTATCGTCTATGATCTGCTGAGGGAGATCAATTATAATTATGCAGAGAAATTTTCCAGCCGCCTCATCGAGGCAAAGTTTACCTGTAATTTTGATTACATCAACCGAATCTTTAAAAAAGAGACGGGGCAGACCATTTTTTCCTATCTGACCATGGTACGGATCTCACAGGCAAAAATACTGTTGACCTCCGGCAATTTTCCGGTAAAAACCATCGCCCTTCATGTGGGCTATGATGATATTTATTATTTTTCCAATGTATTTAAGAAAGAAACCGGTCTTTCCCCCACCCAGTACCGCAAAATGATCCTGGAAAACTGATCAGCACAAAACTATGATCTGGCGCGGCGTTGTTTGTGGCGGCTGGCTTCTCGTCGTCACCGAATAGAACACCAGAAGCATATTTCCGCCGGGACTGCACCCGAAGTTCTGGCCATTTACCGTCCTGACTGACGTATTTTGCCCGATATTCAGCTGAAGAGACCGGTCCCCAGCCAGCAGGTTCCGGTCAAAAAACTGCAGTACCACCTGCTCGTTCCGGCCTGGTACCGCTATGAGCTGGGCCTGGTACTGCGGCGGAAAAATAAGAGGCACCGGCAAATAGCGGTCATAATAAGCCACCACCTGCATACCCCGCCTCAACTGTCTGTTATCAATGATCAATGTCTCGGCATTCACATGAAAATTAATGATTCCATTTCCCGTACGGAGGGATATCATCTGACTGCAGCAGTCACTTCCTCTGCTAATATTAATAATTGTGCCCACCACAGGCTCAAATCCGGAGTAATCCATACGCATCACACCTATTTATTCTCTTTTTCTCAAAATATGTGATGATACTACAGAACGTTCCTGCCAGCTTTGTTCAACGGTGCGAATCATAATCTTCCAGAAAATGATGTTTCACGCCATCTTTTTTATAGGCGATGACCGTAGCGAGATTGACATTTTCCACACTCCTGAAAATATTCTTTGCCACCGAAGGATTTACCTGTTCCAGCTGCCGGATCAGTTCCTTGATCTCTGCCCGCTTGGAGCTTTTCTCCTTTTCATCCTCCTGGGCGGCACACTGCTCAGTAAACCGGCAGGCACAGCGGATAAAATTAAGCTCGTTGTAGTGCATCCAGTGAATGATATCCTGCTCCCGGATCAGATAAAGGGGACGGATCAGTTCCATGCCCTCAAAATTGGTGCTGTGGAGTTTCGGCATCATCGTCTGGATCTGGGAACCGTACATCATTCCCATAAGAATCGTCTCCACTACATCATCAAAATGGTGGCCCAGAGCGATCTTGTTACACCCCAGCTCCTTCGCCTTGCTGTATAGATACCCCCGCCGCATTCTGGCACAGAGATAGCAGGGGGACTCTTCTTTTACCACCGCATCGAAGATCCTGGTCTCAAATACCGTAATCGGCACCCGGAGGCGACGGGCATTGTTTTGAATGGTGTCATAATTGATCTCATTATACCCGGGATTCATCACAAGAAACACCACTTCAAAATTCTTCTGCCCGTGGCGTTCAAGTTCCTGAAACAGCTTTGCCATAAGCATAGAATCCTTCCCTCCAGAGATGCACACGGCGATCTTGTCTCCATCCTGAATCAGTTCATATTCGTTGATGGCTTTCGTAAACTTTCGCCATATCTCCTTGCGGTATTTTTTTATGATGCTTCGCTCCACATCCAGGCAGTACTTCTCTTCCTTGTCATATTCCTGTTTTCTCTGGTTCATTGTCGCTGTCCTTCCCGGCTGTTCTATATTTTTTACATTTTTTGATCACTAACAAGACTTCTGGTTCACCATCTAGTGTACCAGGTCCTTGACCACCTCAGAGGCGATGATCAGTCCCGCCACCGAGGGCACAAATGCCGTCGATCCCGGCACTCTCTGCCCGCCATTGCCTTTTGGCTCCTCTTTGGAATAAACTACCTTCAGTTTCTCCACCCCCCGCTTTTTCAGTTCCCGCCGCATCACTCTCGCCAGAGGGCATACAGAAGTACGATAGATATCCACCACCTCAAATTCTGCTGGATTCAGCTTGTTTCCAGCACCCATGCTGCTGATGACCGGAACCCCCGCTTCCTTCGCCTGCAATACAAGCTGAATCTTAGCAGTGACCGTATCCACCGCATCCACCACATAATCATAGTCAGAAAAAATAAACTCATCCCTGGTCTCTGGCAGAAAGAAACATCTATGCGCCAGGACGCTACAGGCCGGATTGATATCCGCTATGCGGCGTTTCATCACATCCACCTTGTATTCTCCAACTGTAGAATGTAAC
Organism: uncultured Lachnoclostridium sp.; assembly: GCA_947369165.1. Lineage (GTDB taxonomy): Bacteria > Bacillota > Clostridia > Lachnospirales > Lachnospiraceae > Eubacterium_F. Next base: position 9,184 of record CANBKJ010000062.1, on the reverse strand, counting down.
GCTATGATCTGCCGGTTGATATTCGACAGGCTGACCTGGTCGTGGTCAATCAGATCAAGGGCTCCCACCCCGCTTCTCGCCAGCGCCTCTGCCACATAGCCGCCGACTCCTCCTATTCCAAACACTGCCACCCGGCTTTCAGAAAGTTTCTGCAGCCCAGCCTCTCCCAAAAGAAGCCTGGTTCTGGAAAATTCATTCGACATGTCTCTCCTCCGACTATTTTACCGCCTCAAATGCTTCCTGCAGATCTTCTATGATATCATCGATGTTTTCTGTTCCGATGGAGAGACGGATGGTATTTGGCTTGATACCCTGCTCCAGCAGTTCCTCCTCTGTCAGCTGCGAGTGGGTAGTGGATGCCGGATGGATCACCAGGGATTTTACATCCGCCACATTGGCAAGCAGGGAAAACAATTCCAGATTGTCAATAAATTCTTTTGCCTTCCCGGCATCTCCTTTGATATCAAAAGTAAAGATGGAACCTCCGCCATGGGGGAAATATTTCTGATAAAGAGCTGTCTGTTCCGGATCTGTCGACACCGACGGATGATTTACCTTTTCCACCTGGGGATGGTCCGCCAGATACTGAACGACCTTCAAGGCATTTTCCACATGGCGCTCCACCCTCAGAGACAGCGTCTCCAATCCCTGCAAAAACAAAAAGGCATGGAAGGGCGACAGGGTGGCTCCGGTATCCCTCAGCAGAATGGCACGGATCTTTGTAACAAATGCCGCCGCTCCCACTGCTTTCGTAAAACTGATGCCATGATAGCTGGGATTTGGCTCGGTCAAAGATGCAAATTTGCCGCTTGCCTCCCAGTCAAATCTGCCGCTGTCCACGATCACGCCGCCGATGGCCGTGCCGTGGCCGCCGATAAATTTAGTAGCCGAATGCAGGACAATATCCGCCCCGTGCTCAATGGGACGCACCAGATACGGTGTGGCAAAGGTATTGTCAATGACCAGGGGAATCTTATTTTCATGGGCAATGCCCGACAGCTTTTCAATATCCACTACATCCGAATTGGGGTTTCCCAGTGTCTCGATATACACAGCCTTGGTATTTTCCCGGATCGCCCCCTTCACTTCTTCTTCATCAAAGGGGTCTACAAAAGTAGTGGTAATTCCATAATCTGGCAACGTGTGGGCCAACAGGTTATAGGTTCCGCCATAAATATTTTTAGCTGCCACAATATGGTCTCCTGCCTGGGCAAGATTCTGAATGGTATAGGAGATCGCCGCAGCACCGGAAGCTACTGCCAGAGCCGCCACACCTCCCTCCAATGCCGCGATTCTCTGCTCAAACACTTCCTGGGTAGGATTTGTCAACCGACCATATATATTTCCCGCATCACTGAGATTAAAGCGCGCCGCAGCATGTTCACAGTCGTGGAACACATAAGATGAGGTGGCATAGATTGGAACTGCCCTGGCGTCGGTAACCGGATCTGGATTCTCCTGTCCCGCATGCAGCTGTAATGTTTCAAATTTAAGATTTCTTTCCTTATTTATTTTTTTACCCATAGTAAAACTCCCTTCTGACACCTAGTTCAACGGTGCGCTACAAAATATTCTTATATTTCCTATCGGATAACATGGATATCATATCATGCCAATTCTTATATGTCCAATACACGATAAAAAGAACTGGTTATAGCCTTTTCCTATACCAGTCCCTTATCCTCAAACTTTGCAATCTCCTCCAGATATTTTTTTCCCAGCGGACTGATCGCCACACCCTTTCTTACCAGATACCCAATGGTCATCCTTTCATCTGATCTCAGCTTCACGGCACAAAATTCTGAGCCGTTAAGCTTCTCACAGAGAATGCCAGAACAGAGCGTATATCCATTTAATCCCACCATAAGATTGTGCATGGTAGCGCGGTCATTTGCCTTTATAAACTGCTTATAGTCATAAGTACTCAATACTTCCTCGGCGAAATAGAAAGAATTAAAGTTTCCCTGTTCAAAGGAGAGGCAGGGATAATCTTCCAGTTCTTCCAGTGTCAGCAGTTCTCTGTCCGCCAGAGGATGTCCCTTCCACATATATACGTATATTCCACACCTTAAAATCTCATGAAATTCCAGACCCGATTCATGAAACAGTTTCATTAGCACCTTGCGGTTAAAATCATTAATGTAAAGAATTCCAATCTCACTCCGAAAATTCCTTACATCTTCGATCACCTCATAAGTCTTAGTCTCATGTATGGCAAACTCATATTCATCCATTCCAAACTGCTTCACCATCTCCACAAATGCGTTGACTGCAAAGGAATAATGCTGCATCGATACACTAAATTTTTTCCGTATCTGTTCCTTGGAAATATACCGCGCCTCAATGAGCTGGTACTGCTCCACCACCTGCCTGGCATACCCGATAAATTCCTCTCCTTCCGGAGTCATTGAAATACCCCGGTTGGTGCGCTTAAAGAGTTCCACGCCCACTTCTTCTTCCAGATCCTTCACGGAAGAAGACAGACTGGGCTGTGAAATAAACAGATTTCTTGCCGCCTCATTCATGGAACTGGAATTTGCCACCTCGATCACATACCTCAGCTGAGTCAATGTCATCTCATATCACTCCTGATTCCTCACAATTTCTTTCCCCGTATCGCACCATTTCCCATCATAGTAAAGGACAATCCTATAGGTATCCGGCTGCAGCCCGGACAGAGGAATCGCGATGGCATATTTCTGATTCCGCTTTGATTTCATTCCCTTTCCGGCACTGGTATAATCCATAAGATAATGGTGGCTCTGCCCCACAAACCGTACTTTGGAAATGGCGTGATCCGATGTCTTCATATACAGTACTGATTCCATCAGGGTAAAACCCACCTTCTTCTCATCCATCTTCTCTTTCGGTACCTCTGATTCTTTGGACTCTACCGGAGCCTGCAGCGTCCCCTTCACATACCCGTCACCGATCTTTAGTGGCTGGGCCAGTTCCTTCCAGTTTATTTCAATTCCGTATCCCCGGTAAAAATAATATTTTGTAGAATACTGATTGAGCAGTTTCCCGGAGGAATAATCGAATTCATAGATCATTCCCTTCTGCCCGTTGATCAGGGGATGAAGATATCCTCCAAAGGAAAACATCCGGTCCTGTTTCTTGTCATAGGCACAATTGGAGGTGATGATGGAGCGCACTCCCGGAAACAATTTATCCTGTCTCACAGTCATCTTTTTTTCATCTACCACATAGACCGATACAAAGGACTGCTCTTTGCCGTCAAAAAAATCTACCTTCCGTTTGGTCTGCCAGTGGTTATCATAGAGCATGATATGTCTCGTGTCTGAATCACCGTCCAGATCATAGGGGATCTCATACACACTGTGCTGCTGAAAATGCCAGGTGATATCCCCCTGAGGTTTTAATACCGTGTTCTCCTGTTTGGTTCCCTTAAACATGTCCGGATTGGTGAGAATCCATTTGATCTTCTTGTCTTTCCAGCCCACCTTCACCGCCGAATGGATATTCCGAGGCGACAGCAGTACCGTATCATCTTCCTTATTATAGGAAACCGTATTCAGGTGAACCCAGTCCACCATGTCCTCATAGGTATCGTCAAAGATCTCCCGCATGTCCAGGGACTGAATAATCTCCCCTGTCTGACGGTCCATTTCCTGAACCACATCTTCCGTATGCCCATCGATGGAGCTGCTTAGCAGAAACAGATTTCCTCCTGGCTCCTTCTCGATCACTTCGTGATGAATGCCGTTTTTCACATAATACAGCCGGTAAGCCCGCCCCAGATAATCCATCTCGTACATCTGGGTTGTATGCGGCTTTTCCTCCGTCGGTGTCAATGCCTCATTTGTCTGAAAAATCAGCCTCTGGTCCGAGAGGGGAAAGACACCGTAAGAGCCGGTAGTCATCGTGATAAACCAGCGGATCTCACCCTTCTGGTCATAGGCAAAGGGATATTTCGTCGTCTGGCCGGAAATAACCGTAAGACCATACGCCGTCTTTTTTGAGCACTTTTCTACCTTTACTGCATCTTTCAGCGCTTCCGGAAGCTTATCTGTCTGGATCGAAATGATCTGGGACTCCATCACCTTATCTTTTTCATCCAGACAGCTTATCTCCACCTCGTTTTTGTGATCTGGATACAGCCCAACCACCGGGATCCGATGTTCCTTCGTTTTTTCCAGGGTTCCTGTCAGATCCGTATCTTTATCTTTTCCCCTTACAGTTATCCTGACTTTACAGGGCTTTGAGGTCCTTAGAAGTATATAAGCTGTCAGGGGGGAATTGCCATAAGGATTCTGTACCACCAATGGCTTCTCCCATGTATAGTCTCCCGACTGTAGCTGCTTTTCATACATTTCATCCTTTTCCTGGCAGCTCACCGGGAGATATTTCTTTGTCTTGATCGTCTCAGAAGTCACGGCATCCACCGCGCTTCCACTTATAATGTTTGTGGTCTGGGTATCTTTCTGGCTGACTCTCTCCTGATTTTCTTCTTTTCCACAGGAAACTACACACAGCAGCACCAGTACTGCCCCAATAATTAGTCTGATCTGTCTCAACTTTTTTCCTCCTGATACTCACAAAGTATTTTCTATACTCATTATGGATGACATCTTCCGCAGGGCTCATATCCCTGTCCAATCAGCTGCTCCCTTGTCTCCTTCGTCTCTTTCCTGTTTTTCCCTTTTGTATCCTTTGCACTGGAACAATCCCTGGTGTGGAATTTGCGGGTATTTGTATTGCATATGTACTGCCCCGTTTCCCCGGCATCCTGCCCGGAAGCTTTACGAGAAGATTCTTCCGGCCTTTCTTCCGGGGCTTCATCTCCCGCCAGACAGCTCTTTCCTGTGGCATAATCGATCTCCACGCCAGGCTGGTTATTGTAAGCATAGACGTTAAAACAAACACCTTTCCCTCCATCTTCTACCGACCATGCTTCCATCTGAACTCCACTGGCTACAAGATTATTTCCCTCATACACCGGCGTCACCCGGTAAAGAACATGATTGTCAGTCTCTTTTACGTAGTCCGCCACTTCGTTTTCAAAGGGAAGCATTCCCTCTACATTCATATAGCGGGTTCCTGTCACAAGATTCTTCTTATTGGCATTTTCCCCGGAAAGCTGATAACCGATCAGATGACAGCGGTTATACAAATACTTTCCCTCTACACAGTCGTACTTTGCGTTCTGCCATCCCGAAGGCTTCACTGGACTGATGGACTCTCTGTCCTTAACAGGCATCAGATCTTTTCCAATATTAGCCACAGCCGTGCCACATCTTCCCAATGAATCCAGCTCACTATAACTTTCAAAGGACTCTGTGGTATAATCCGATTCTTCAAATTCTGGCTTATTCTCATTGATCACCACAAAGGATTCACCATTAAATTCCGGAACACCTTCCAGATCTGCCACCACTGTCCCGGTCATATTTCCTTCTCCCTGACTATCAGCAGACAGCGACTCCATCGCCTCTTTTACAGAACACCCTGACAACAAAAGGGCAGATACCATACAAAGCAGCCAAAACAATTTTTGAATGTTCATTTATTTCATCTCCTTTTTCGTTATTTTATCATAATTTCTGCATACGATTTTTGTGCATGCCAAGTTGCAAAAGCAACTTGCTAATAAGTTCGTTAGAACTTATTTTATCATAATTTTTATGCACGCTTTCTGCACATCCCGAGTTTTGCAAAAACTCGCGGATAAGTTCGTTAGAACTTATTTTATCACAAATCGATCATCTGTTCAACTTAGCAAAAGATTTATAAAAAGTCTTAAATGTATCATAAATATTTATAAACTCTATTGTCAAAAGAAGAAAATGTTTGTATGATTAAGTAAAAAATATTTTGGGAGGTATACCATTGAAAAAGAGCGTAAAAATTACATCACTGGTATGTACAGCTGCGTTACTGGTGACCGGTGCATTGTCACCAGCATCCACAGTTGTGCAGGCAAAAGCCAAAAAACCGGCTTTAAGTAAAAAAAAGCTTTCCATGAAGATAGGAAAAACAGCAAAACTCTCGGTAAAACGGGCTAAAGGCTGGAAGATTTCCTGGAAGAGCAAAAATAAAAAAATCGCTACTGTAAAAAAAGCCGGGAAATATGCAGCAAAAATTACAGCAAAGAAAAAGGGCACAGTGAAGATCACTGCGACAGCAAAAAAGGGAAAGACACGTCGTACTTTATCCTGTAAGGTGACCGTTTCTTCCATAAAGAAAGTTACACCAGCACCTAATACGACTGTTCCAACGGCGCCATCAGCGAATACCCCTACACAGGCGCCAAACAATCCGGATGTACCCCAGAGTACGCCAACCCAAACACCGGCAGGAGGCACATCTGGTAAGCCGACGGTTCCCCCGACAGCAACTGCAACAGCAGTTCCAACCGTAACTCCATCATCGGATCCCACTACAACTCCACCAGCGGCTTCTACGGAAGAACCCACTGCTGAGCCAACCATGGAACCGACGACACCCCCGACAGGGAAGCCAACCGCTTCTCCCACTGTCACCCCGACAGCGACTCCATTATCACCATCCCAGATCCCCGAAAATGCAATCCAGGGATCCAAAGTAAAGGGAACCTCCAATGACAGCGTAAAGGCATCGGTAGGTACGACAGGAGCAGTGACAGAATTCAAATCTTCCAACCAGTATAATCAGGCAGATTTCCTTCTGGCAGCCCCTATTTCCCTAAACAGTATTGAGACCGTAGAGTTCACCCTCTCTGTAGAGGGAACACCGGATTCTGTATCCTTTAAATTATATGACTCCGAGGGAAAAGAACTTTCGGGTATAACACAATATAACAAAGGGACAGGAACCCATTCCATAACAATTCCGGAGGAATACAAGAACAAAATCATAAGCCAGTATTCTATTATGACAAATACGGATATCAAAGGTTCGACGCAGACTGCTACAGCCACTTTGACGAAACTAGCTTTTGTGGTTCCGAAAGCGAAACCATCGGCATCACCTACACCAACGGCCACCCCTCAGCCGACGAAAACGCCGATAGCCACTGATAACTATGGCACCAGAGGCATCTATGACTTTTTCTGAAGATACTTTCCTGGCATCCGGAGCGGCAGGTGAGCCGGTCTACAATGCAGATGGCAGTGTTACCGTAACACTGAAGAAAGAATATGGCGGAGGCGGAATCGGCTTCTATATGGATGCTTCCAAATCCATGGTAGATTTAAGTGATTACTTGAAAGTGATTTTCAAGATATCCGCCGATGTAGAGGCGCCGATCTGTTTGAGAACCCATGACACTACCGATTATTGGGGATCCAACTCTTCAACAACATTGTCCTATACGCGTATCACTACAGAGCAGAAGGAATTCATTTGTGACCTCAGTACCATAAATAATACCCTTGGCTTTGGAGTTAAATACAACCCAGGGGGATCTGCGGATCTTCCGGAAGAAATTAAACTGACCATTCATTCCATCTCCTTTGTAAAGGATACAAGAGATACCACAGACGCCATAAGCAACTATACTTCATTAGCTGAAATGGCATCCGCTTACGGATTGAAAATGGGTACTGTTATGAATGGCCAGAAAGTAGCAGATAAAAAATATGGCGATTTAATGAAGTACCACTTCAATAGTATTACAGCTGCAAATGAGATGAAGGCTTACTCTATGCTGGATCTGCAGAAATCAAAAGAAGCCTACCAAGACGAGACTTCCATGCCTGTTGTGAATTTTGCCGGTGCCGATAAGATTATGGATTTTGCCAAAGCAAACAATATAAAGGTTCGCGGCCACGCCCTCGTCTGGGATGCGGACATGGTAGACTGGTTCTTCCGTGAAGGATACGATGTGACAAAACCGTATGCTACGACAGAGGTTGTAAAGGCGAGACTACAGAACTATATCGAGCAGGTACTGGTACATTTTGAAGAAAAATACCCCGGCGTAATTTATTGCTGGGATGTCGTCAATGAGGCAGTAGGTGATTCTGACACAGAATATGAAGAAGGTGACGAACGCCACGTGCGTACCAAACGTAATAATAAAGATAATCCATTCTACACATTGGTGGGACGTGATTATGTGGAATTATCTTTCCAGTATACCTACGAAGTTCTTCAAGAGTTGAAAAAGACCATGCCAACACTGGATATCAAACTGTATTATAACGATTACAGTACATTCTTTGCGTCAAAGCGGGATGCGATCTACAACCTGGTAAGCTCCATCAATTCTTTCCTGCCGGATAGCAATGGCGGATATGTGAAGCTTTGTGATGGTGTAGGCATGCAGAGTTATATCGGCGGATATGGACAGCAGCAAGGATGTATGAACGAAAATGAAATTGAGATGGTGAAAACCGCCATCCTCAAATTTGCCTCACTGGGTATAGAAGTTCAGGTAACAGAACTTGCGGTTCGGAATTATCAAAATGATGCCGAAACGCTGGCAAAACACGGCGAGTTCTACAAAAAACTATTCCAGGCATATCTGGAATTAAATTCCGGGGAAGAAAAACCATTGAAGGCCATCTCCATCTGGGGTATTGTGGATATTCCAGAACTAACACCTGACGACTACAGTTTTAAGATGAATGGACCATACTGCGGTTTGTTCGATGAAAACCTGGCAGTAAAAGATGCCTTTATAAATGTCCACGACCTCTTGAAAAATGGTCAGTAAGCACATTTAATCAACTGACGGGAAACCGTCAAGCATGGTATTGCAGCACAAGAAGGAATCTCCCGTAGAATCCGAGTGGGGGGTGTGAAGAGAAAAGTCTGTAATTACCAATCTTCTATGATAATGTTGGGCTGAAATCTCCCTGCTGGGGTTCCAGCCCTTGTTTTATTTATACCACAAATGCTCATCATAAAGAAAGCCTCCTGTGATTGATATAATAATTATACCATACAGAAAGCCATAATGCTTTAATTTGTCAATAGGTACACTTGATGATAATACCTTTTAAACTTATAAATCATGTGCCAATTCATAAACAATTTTCAGCAATTCTTCTACCTTTTTCAACTGTGATAGTTGAAATTTTCCAATTGTTTCAGCAATTTTATCCTCATAATCTATTTTCTTTTTCCCGTATAATATGTAATCACTACTAACTTCTAATGCATTACATAAGTTCATTAATGTGTTCGCAGAAAATCCCTTTTTAGCTATTTCAATTTCGTAGAGAAAGCTCGAAGAAAT
>CANBKJ010000061.1 GCA_947369165.1 uncultured Lachnoclostridium sp. | reverse complement strand
ATTAAGAAGGTGATAAATAAATGGAAGAAAAATCAATAAAACAAATTAGGATAATGAATGCCATTATCATAATACTGTGTCTTACTATAATGGTGAATTGTAATCAAGTGGGAGCCGTATTAAAAACATCTGGAACAGATGAAAAAGGAAATATGTGGAATTATGATATTTTAACAAAGACACTTACGTTTACTGGCACAAAAGATATTCAGGAAAATTACTCGATGGATGGGCATGGTCCTGAGCCCGCATGGCAAACATGGAGAGAGAGGACCGAACACATAAATATCGAAGACGGAATTACAGGTATTGGAGAAGGAGCATTTCATGGTTTTTCCAATTTGAAAACAATTGTAATTGCAGATACTGTCACGCATATTGATACTATGGCTTTTGAAAGCTGCGTCAGCCTTCATTCCATTCAATTATCTCAAAATCTGTTGAAGATTAAAACCGGAGCATTTTCCTCCTGTGGAATGCAGCAGATCCAACTACCAGAAAAAATAAAAACCATTGGTGATTTTTCTGGTTGTGTCAATCTAAAGGATATCAGGGTTCCTGAAAGTGTTACCAAGATGGGAAGTTTCATGTTTGCGGATTGTATTCGTTTGGAGAAGGTGGTTCTACCTGCCAAATTAACGGAAATTAAAGAATCAGATTTTAGGAACTGCAAAAAGCTGAAACATATTGAGATACCTTCAAGCGTTAGAAGCGTTACCATGTCAGCATTTTCCGGCTCAGGCGTGAGAAATATCGTGCTTCCTCCTAATGTTCAGAGGATAAAAAAGGGGAAACCAATAGGCGGCAAAGTTTTTTCTGGCGGAGGCGATCTGGTCTCAGCAAATAAAAAATTAAGATCCATTGTAATCCAGTCGAAGAAGATTAAAAAGATATCCAAAGGGGCTTTTTCCGGGCTTAGTAAATCCTGTGTTGTAAAGGTTCCTAAGAGTAGAAAAGCCCAGTATAAAAAAATGTTATGGAAAAGTGGTTTAAATAAGAAAATAAAAGTGATGGCAATTTAGTAGCGAATAAACATCTAAAACCTCTTGACGTACCCATGTTTTTATGCTATATTTTTAATGTTGTGATGCCATTTAGGTGAATGGCAGGAAAAAAATAGATGGTCCTCTGGTGCAGGTGCATCGCATTAAGAACATCAAAAAATGTAGGAGGAACAACAAAAATGAACGAGATTATCAGAAAAATCGAAGCTGAGCAGATGAAAGCGGAAATTCCTGAGTTTCATGTTGGTGATACCGTAAGAGTATCTGCAAAGGTGATCGAGGGCAGCCGTGAGAGAACACAGGTATTTGAAGGTGTTGTATTGAAGAGACAGGGCGGAAGCAGCCGTGAGACATTTACTGTCCGCAAGAATTCCAATGGAATCGGCGTAGAGAAGACCTGGCCGCTTCATTCTCCGATCGTAGAGAAGATCGAGATCGTTCGCCTTGGTAAAGTAAGACGTGCAAAACTCAATTATCTGCGTGACCGTGTTGGTAAGGCGGCGAAGGTAAAAGAACTGGTTCGTTAATGCTTAAGAACGATTGACGTAGTGTATGTTATAGCAGATGCCATAGCATACACTATGTTTGCTTTACGGGGAATATATATGAATCTAAATTTTGAAGAAGAGATCAAGAAAAATAATAGAAAAAAGATAGTAAAAGAATGCCTGATCTGGCTGATCGAGATCATCGTTGTTATCTTAGTGGCATTTTTGATTGTGAATATATGTTTCAGGAGGACGAGCACAATAGGTTCCGCTATGGAGCCGACGCTGTATAATGGCGAAGAGGTGATTTTGAATACAAAAGCATATCTGATCTTCTCGCCGGGGCGGGAAGATGTGATTGCTTTTTATGATAAAGAAGATGTGGACAGTGATGGTGAGGAACCGCTGCTTACCTTCCGGCGTGTCATCGGACTTCCGGGTGAAAAGGTGCAGATTGCAGAGGGAAAGATCCGGATCGATGGAAAAGAATTGAAGGAAAAATATATGTATCTGCCGATTGCCGCTACCGGAATTGCAGAACAGGAGATTACGTTGGGAGAAGATGAGTATTTTGTCCTGTGTGATTCACGGGTTGATACGAATGACAGCAGAAATGCGGCTTTTGGAAATATCAAGAGATCTCAGATTGTGGGAAAGGTTTCCTTTAAATACAAACCCTTTTCCAGAGTGACAGGTCCTGACAGTAAAGCATACGAAACAGAAAAACCAAAGGAGAAATAAAGATTATGCATTTTCAATGGTATCCAGGTCATATGACGAAGGCAAAGCGGGCGATGCAGGAAGATATCCGGCTGATCGATGTGGTGATCGAACTGGTGGATGCCAGGATTCCTCTCAGCAGCAAAAACCCTGATATTGATACTCTTGCAAATGGAAAATCAAGAATTCTGCTCTTAAACAAGGCAGATATGGCAGATGACAGAGTGACGCAGGACTGGAAAAATTATTACGAATCAAAAGGGTATTTTGTCGTAGCGGTAAATTCTACCAGAAGAAATGAATTAAAGGCTGTGAATCAACTGATTCAGAAAGCTTGTAAGGAAAAAATAGAGAGAGACCGCAAAAAAGGGATTCTCAACCGTCCGATCCGGGCGATGATCGTTGGGATTCCCAATGTGGGAAAGTCAACCTTTATAAACAGCTTTGCGGGCAGAGCCTGTACGAAAACCGGCAACCGTCCGGGAGTGACAAAGGGAAAGCAGTGGATACGTCTGAATAAGCAGGTAGAGCTGCTGGATACGCCAGGGATCCTGTGGCCCAAATTTGAGGACCAGACGGTGGGACTTCGTCTGGCATTTATCGGCTCCATAAAAGATGAACTGTTACAGAGGGTTGAGATCTCCCTGGATTTTATTGATTTTATGATGGAACGATATCCGGGGAAACTGGCAGAGTTTTATGGAAGAAAAGAAGAGGGAACTGATGTAGAGATCCTGGAGGGCATTGGAGAAATAAGAAAATGTCTGAAAAAGGGAGAAGAGGTGGATCTGGAAAAGACAGCGGCACTTCTTCTGGATGATTTTCGTAATGCCCGACTGGGAAAGATTTCCCTGGAATTTCCAGAAATAGAAGGATAGATTGGAACTACGGGAGTTGAGAAAATGGATGATAACAGAACACTGAGTGAAGAAATTGAGGAAAGCCTACGGATATGTGAGGAGCTGTTAAGTCAGAATCCAGATTTTATACCAGAGAAACCTCAATTTTTAGAGGAATTGCAAGAGACGGAAAAAACTCAATTAGCAGAAGATCTGAAAGAGTTAGAAAAGGCGGAACCAGAGAAAAAGCCAGAGCCAGTTTCAGAACCAGAACAATATGAGACCGTGCAGCCACTTTGGAGAGGGGATGAGTTCCAAAAGCAGCCCACGGAGCAGGATGTGGAGGAAAAGCCAGAGACGAAAGAGCACGGCATAAGGAGGACCATAATCACTATTCTGGTCTGTGTCGTGATCGCAGTGACCGCGGCTATCCTGATTTCCTGTTTTGTGGCAAACCATACGACGGTGGAAGGAAGTTCCATGGAACCAGAGCTTGCCAGTGGAGATCAACTGGTGGTAGAGAAAATCAGTTACCTAACCGGGAAACCACAGCGGTATGATGTGATTGTATTTGAATTTAATGAAACGACCAAATATATCAAACGCGTGATCGGACTTCCAGGAGAAACAGTGCGCATTGACGAGGAAGGGAAGATCTATATAAATGACTGCGCTGTTTTTGATGAATATGGAAGCGGCGTAATAGAGGATGCGGGGATTGCAAAGAACAATATAAAGCTGGGAGAGGACGAATATTTTGTGCTGGGAGATAACCGTAATGCCAGCAAGGACAGCAGAAGTTCTGAGGTGGGGATGATTAAAGAGGATCAGATCATAGGAAAGGCCTGGCTTCGTGTGCTGCCCTGGGAAACTTTTGGAATGATTCAATAAGTTCTAACGAACTTTTTCTTGCGCAACTTGACATATGCAGAAAGCGTGCGCAGAAATTATGATAGCTTGACAGGAGAGCAGAATGGAAATTGAAAAAAAGTTTTTAGTTTCAAAAATACCTGAGAATCTGGATGAATGGAAAGCCTCTGTGATCGAACAGGGGTATCTGTGTACGGATCCCGTAATCCGGATTCGCAGAATGGATGATCAGTATATCCTGACATATAAGTCTAAGCAGGGCATACAAAAGGTTACAGGAGTCTGTATCAACCAGGAAGAGGAATTATCTCTGACAAAGGAATCCTACCAGCATTTAATAGGAAAGATCGATGGCGTTCTGATCAAGAAAACCAGATATACGATGCGTTATCCATCGGGCGGCCGGACTTATAAGATCGAACTGGATATCTTTCATGGGCATTATGAAGGAATGATGCTGGCAGAGGTAGAGTTCCCTTCCAAAGAAGAGGCAGATCAATTTGTTCCTCCGGACTGGTTTGCAGAAAATGTCAGCGATGACTGCCATTATTCCAATGCCTATCTGGCAGCAAATTGGCGCCGTCGAGCTAGTTCAAAGGCATTGTGACAGAAGCGTGATAGATCAAATATTATTCTATATATATCATTGGGATATGGCATGTTCTGTTGTATACTAAAAGAAATAATTTAATTTAGCAACTGTCCAGCATCGGGGCTAGATTTTGTCCGCGGCGCTGGACAGTTGTTAATTTAAAAATCAACAATTCAGGCTGATAACAAGCAATATGCACCTTATGCGAGACATATTGCAAAAAGCCCAAAAAAGGAGATGGCGACATGCTTAAAGAGACAAATAAGCGGATTCTGTCCATGGCGATGGCATTTGTTATGGCGGGTTCCTGCGTTTTTGGGGCACTGGCAGAACCGACAGATTCCCAGGCGGCAAAAAAACCAAAATTAAAAACCAAATCTGTATCTCTGAATGTAGGTAAGAAAAAGACGATCCAGATTACAGGAAAAAGAAAAAAAGCGAAGTACACCTTCAAGGCTTCCAACAAAAAGATCAAGGTGAGTAAGAAGGGTGTCATAACGGCGGTAAAGAAAGGAACAGCGAAAGTAAAGGTTACTGAGACATATAAGAAGAAAAAGAAAACCATCGGGACTGTTAAGGTAACGGTAAAAACGAAAGCGGTTCCGAAAAAAACCGTGACTCCACAGGTTTCAGCAACACCTGTAGGAAGCGCATCGGCTACACCAGCAGCAAGTCCGTCAGCGCCGGCAGTGCAGTCCGAAGCACCCACTGTGGAGCCAACTCCAGTAGTCAGACCGACGATAGAGCCTGCCTATGAAACGAAGACGCTGGATTTTGAAGGCAGCACGAGTAAAGTCGTGGAGTCGGAACTTAAAGTACCTATGGAAAAAGCGATGCTTTATGGCGGGTTGTGTACTGTGTCAGCTGAGTTTACCCAGGAGACGGGAAGTGCACAGGATATCTCCGTCGGCTATGACGGCACATATCTGAGCTTTAAAAAGAATGGTGCATACATAGACAAAAATTCTTTTAAGGATGAAGCCATGTCGGATGCCAAGACCTTCAGCTGCCCCAGTGGGGAGAAGACGAAGCAGGAGTTTACCTTTGAAGTACCAAAGTACTCAAAGGACTTTAACCTTAAGTTTAGTGGAGCAGGAAAGTTCACAGTAGAAAATGTGACTGTAAAAACCCAGCCTTTTGCCAGTGCGGACTACGCGTCCATGGTGGCAAATTCTACCGCTTCCACAGGCAACAATGCCAGGATCAAAAAGGCAATTGCAAAAGCACAGGCGGGTGAGGATGTGACCATCGCTTATCTCGGCGGCTCAATTACAGAGGGATTCGCCGCATCGGAGACAGACAACGGTGACTGTTATGCGGAGACTTCTTATAAGCAGTTCAAAAAGATATTTGGCGCCGGAGACGGGAGCAACGTACATTTTATCAATGCAGGTATGAGTGGAACACCGTCTTCCCTTGGTATCGTGAGATACCAGCGCGATGTGCTGAATCAGATGAAGACAGGTGAGTATCCGGATATTCTTTTCATTGATTTTGCGGTAAATGACGGCAACGACGCGGATACATATGAGAGCGTGATCCGTACTGCATTGGAGCAGGGATCTGCAGTTGTACTTATGTTTGTACTTTATACAGGTGGATGTGCACATGAGAAAGAATATACCCAGTATGGAAAATACTATGATCTTGCCATGGTGAGCCCGGCACAGGGAATGGCTTCCTGTAAGAAAGAAGAATTTGATAAATGGTTCTACTGGATTGAGGGAAATACCGACACTTCTTATGGTCATCCTGACGTGGGCGGCCACAGGTATATGGCGGACTGTATCACAAATATGTTTTTAACGATCGATCAAGAGGAAGAAGAAGAGGATAACATTGCTGATATCAATGAGATTACTCCAAAAACCAGTGATAAATTCCAGGGAATGAAGACGCTGTTGTCCTCCACGGACCTTTCCCAGAATCCATCAGTGAAATCCGTTGATCCGGGCAGCTTCTCAATGTTGACGGACAGTGCCCAGAATACACTGCAGTATATTAAGGATGGAATAGAAAAGATGCAGTGGTTCCCGGATGTGTGGATGCACACATCATCCACAGGTAGTGACAGTTTCAAGGCGACGATCAACTGTCGAAGTCTCATTATTGCATATAAGATGCCTTCTGGCACTTCCGGAAAAGCGGATTGTTACATCGATGGAAAACGGGTCGGCACGATGGGCGGCAGTGGCTGGAACAATGCTGGTCTGCTCCGTGCACTCCAGGAAGATGAAGTGAAGGAACATGAACTGGAGATCCGTATGCAGGATGGGGATGAAAACAAACCGTTTACAATATTTGCGATCGGATATTGTGACTAAACCAGAAAATGTAAGTTTTAAATAGAAGAAAAAATGCTTTCGTGAAGCCATGAGGTTTTGCGAGAGCATTTTTTTAATCGTTGATATGTAGGGGATAAATACCCTGTTCTGGCTGCCGGTTGAAAAAATCCGCTGGTACAGGCATAAAAAAATCTTGTATCTGCGAAAAAATTATTATATAATATTTTTGATATTATTATAAGGAGGAATGACACATGTCATATGTAGATGAGGTATTGGCTCAGCTGATCGAAAAGAATCCTGCCGAGCCGGAGTTCCATCAGGCAGCCAAAGAGGTTCTTGAATCTCTTCGTCCTGTTGTGGAGAAGAATGAAGAAAAGTTTCGTAAAGATGCGTTGTTAGAGCGTCTGACCAATCCGGAAAGACAGATCAAGTTCAGGGTACCATGGGTTGACGATAACGGTAATGTTCAGGTAAATACCGGTTATCGTGTACAGTTTAACAGTGCTATAGGACCATATAAAGGTGGTCTTCGTTTCCATCCTTCTGTAAACCTTGGAATCATTAAGTTCCTTGGATTTGAGCAGATTTTCAAGAATTCCCTTACAGGTCTTCCAATTGGCGGTGGAAAAGGTGGATGTGATTTTGATCCAAAGGGAAAATCCGATAGAGAAGTTATGGCATTCTGCCAGAGCTTTATGACAGAACTGCAGAGACATATCGGTGCAGATACTGACGTACCTGCTGGAGATATCGGTGTAGGTGCGAGAGAGATCGGTTTCATGTACGGACAGTACAAGAGAATCCGTAACTGTTATGAAGGTGTCCTGACAGGAAAGGGACTTACTTTTGGCGGATCTCTGGCTAGAACAGAGGCAACTGGATATGGCCTTTTGTATTATACAGAAGAAATGCTCAAATGCAACGGTATTGATATCGCTGGAAAAACCATTGCAGTCAGTGGTTCTGGTAATGTTGCGATTTATGCAACCCAGAAAGCACAGCAGCTGGGCGCTAAGGTTGTTACGGTTTCAGACTCTACCGGCTGGGTATACGATCCAGACGGAATCGATGTTGCGCTTCTGAAAGAAGTAAAAGAAGTAAATCGTGCAAGACTGACAGAGTATGCACAGAAGAGATCTTCTGCCCAGTATCATGAGGGCAAAGGCGTATGGTCTGTAAAGGTTGATATTGCACTTCCTTGTGCAACACAGAATGAGCTTCTGATCGATGATGCCAAAGCATTGGTAGCTAACGGCGTACTGGCTGTGGCAGAGGGTGCGAATATGCCTACCTCCATCGAGGCAACAGAATACCTGCAGGCAAATGGTGTGTTATTTGCTCCTGGCAAGGCTTCTAATGCTGGCGGTGTGGCTACATCCGCTCTGGAGATGTCCCAGAACAGCGAGAGACTGAGCTGGACGTTTGAAGAGGTTGACAGCAAATTAAAAGATATTATGGTAAATATATTCCATGCCTGTGATGATGCTTCCAAGAAATATGGTTTTGAGAAAAACTATGTGGCAGGAGCAAACATTGCCGGTTTTGAGAAAGTAGCAGAGGCAATGACCGCCCAGGGAATTGTTTAATTTACGCGAAGGTAAAGTGAGAATACCTGCGAGCCTGCTCGCAAGGTATTTGAGCGCACCCGCGAATCCGAGCGGTCTCGCGAAGCGTGACGCTCGTGGTTTAACAGATAAAATACATCCAGAATCCTCACAGAGAGACAACTTTCTGTGGGGATTTTTTCGCTTTGCGGTTCAGATCTGCAGCCCGGAGCCCCGCAATAGCACATTTCACATCTATGAAACGGTATTTCATAGCCTGCCTGTTGCCTGGGCGGAAAGAAAGTGGTAAAATATTATTTTCCAGGAGGTGATCATGTGATTCACATTGGAATCTGTGACGATGAACGATCTATGTCAGATACAATCCGGGCGATGGTTTCCGGGTTTTTCCGCGAAAAAAATATAGAAAATATAATCCTGCAGTTTTCAAGCGGGGAGGAATTATTAAAATATAACAAACAAATAGACATTTTATTTTTGGATATTCAGATGAAGGGGATCAACGGTATGGAGACAGCAAGGAAGCTGCGCCGTCGTAAGTTTAAAGGGTTCCTGATCTTTATAACGGTGCTGAAGGAAATGGTCTTTCAGTCCTTTGAGGTACAGCCCTATGACTATCTGGTAAAGCCCATCGACGAACAACTTTTTCAAAAAATGATGGAGCGTCTTCTGGGTTCCATGAGAAATGCAAGTGAGGAGAATTTGCTTATCCAAAAGGGATATGAGAGCCGTATTATTTCTATCAGAGATATTGTTTATTGTGAGATCATCGACAGAAAGATTTATCTGCATTTGGTGTCTTCCGAGGTGATTGATTATTATGACCGGATAGAAAATCTGGAAAAAAAACTGGACCATAGTTTTTTTCGATGTCATAGGAGTTTCCTGATCCATTTGAAGTATTTGAAGAGTTATAAAAATGGAACAGCATACATGGAAAATGGCAGGGAAATACCTGTGTCACGTTTGCGGAGCAAGGAGTTTTCCAATGTGATTCTGCAGTATATGAAGTGCGAAGGAAATTACTAATGTAATGGTTTGTAACGCACGAAGAAATTTAGCAGGCAGGAGGATATGGGATGCCAGATTATATTGATTTTTTTAATATATATATTATGGGAAGCATTCAAATCCTTATGGGTTTTTATTTTCTTTCCCGATTTATGAAAAAGAAAGTAAAATGTCTGTATTTTTTTCTGTTTTCAGCTACTGGATCTGTCATAATTAGTGTGATTCCGGCTGGCAGTATCCTTGAGTTTGGAGTATTTGTTCTGCTGCTTATCATAAACGGCATTTTTATATGCGATGGGGACCGGGAGACCGTCATATTATATGCGGCACTGACAGCTGAAATCATGCAGTTGAGTTATGGAATGATAAATTCACTTTTGACTATTTTATATTCCTGGATGCGCTCTTTTGATCATAAGCTGTCTGGTATTGTATTTATGGTATTAGGGAATGTGTCATCCTGTCTCCTGGCGGTTTTTTGCTATTGGCTGCTGCTACGTTATTTTTCCTTTTATGATAGGATAAAAAAGAAATATGTGCTTATGATCTTAACACCGATCGTCATGATATTTTTTATGGAGCAGTATATTAGTTCTATCATCTATGGAAACTTGAATATCGCAGATGAAAGTGGAGCCACATGGTATAAAAACCATGTACAACTGCTTATCATACAGTTCCTGGGAATGGTAAGCCTGTTCTGTATTATGTTCGCCTATAAAAAATTGTTGGAAAATTTTCATCTGAGTACAGAATTATCTCTGTTGGAACAGCAGGAATATTCACTGAACCAATATGTGGATGAAGTAAAGGCGCGGTATGAGAAAACAAAGTCCTTTCGTCATGATATAAAAAACCATATATCTGTGGTAAAAGAACTATTGCAGAGGGGAAAATCGGAACAGGCGCTTAATTATATTGGAGATATGGAGAGCATGACAGTGGAATTGTCATTTCCATGCAGCACGAATAATCCAGTGGTGGATATGCTGGTCGGAAATAAACTGGGAATAGCGGGCAGTTTAGGAATTGATGTCCATTGTTCCCTGCTTCTTCCCTATCCTTGTCCTGTGCGTGACATTGACTTTTGCGTGATTTTGTCAAATGCTTTGGACAATGCCATTCATGCCTGTCAGCATATGGATTATGGAAAAGAAAAATATATCCGGGTGACGGGACGCAT
The DNA here is from genome assembly GCA_947369165.1 of uncultured Lachnoclostridium sp. Taxonomy (GTDB): domain Bacteria; phylum Bacillota; class Clostridia; order Lachnospirales; family Lachnospiraceae; genus Eubacterium_F. The sequence continues at coordinate 8,400 of CANBKJ010000061.1, read as the reverse complement.
ACAGGGAGATTTTATCTTACTGGAGGTTGAGAACAGCTTTCAGGGAGAGAATCTGTCCAGAAGGGGGACGGGTTTGTCCAATATAGAAGCGGTGGCTGAAAAATATCATGGCGCCATGAGTATAAAGAAAGAGGGGGCCATATTTCTTCTCAGCATACTGCTGATCATTCCACAGCATTCAGACAGCAGCTCACAGCAATTTGATTCATTTGACACAGCAGGCAGCCGAAAAAGATAGGGAAGGGCAGAACTTTTATGTGAATATGTCCTATCATAAAAATTCAAGGAGGCAGGCTTATGTCAATGAAGATTAATGGAAACTACAGCGATTTTAGAGCCAATTATGCAGAGCAGCTGAAAACTGAACAGTCCCTGAAGCGGGTGGAACGGGCAGAGGAAACAGATATGGTGCAGAAGGCAATAGCATCGGATAAAATACCTGTTCCAAGTGATGAATATACCAGCAGTGAAAAATCTGGTGTGAAACCGAGCGGCATGTATCAACTGGGACAGAATGAAGATGGCAGTCTAAAGATCGTCTTTGACGATCCAAAGAAATCCGAGGAAAAGTGTGTCGGGAATACGGATAAGGTAGATAGGGAGATTAAAAAACTGAAAGAGAAACAGCAGTGGCTGGAACAGCAGATCCAGACGGCTGCCGGGGACGAACAGAAAGTCAGGGAACTGGAGAGAAAACTGGCACAGGTAGAGACTGGATTAAGACAGAAAGATAATGATACATACCGGCGCCAGAATTCTTCCTTTTCAAGATAAATGAAAGAAGAGGCCATATGCATGTGAAAACGATGGAAAGACTGGTGGGAGCCGGTGATCTATACGAAAACTGGAGAAATCTCATCGGTTTAAGTACAAGTATTTCCGGTTTTGTATAAAATGAAACTGTTGCAAAAGTAGTGAAGAGAACAAGAGACTACTGGAGCAGCAGTTTTTTTATTGGCAAAATGTACGAAAACAAAAGAAAACTCCCGGTTATGATGGGAAACTCCCTTATATGATCGTTGCAGAGAAGAAAAAATTCTGATAGAATTGAAACATAAGAAATTCTTCATTTCACCTATTTCTGAAAATCTAAAATCAAATTTTTTTCCAGACTCAAAAAAGTGAAAAAAGGGGGTGCTTTTATCATCGAAGAATCTCTATAATGATTAACGAAAGGATGATAGAATGGAGTTAAAAGATTTTGCGGCGTTGATAGCCGTGGGAGCACAGGGGCAACTAGGGGATCAATATGAAGTATCAGATACGGTTAACATGAAAAATAATTCTACAGAATATATTGGTATCATGTTTCAGAAAAAGAAGGAAAATGTAGCGCCGACGATTTATATTGAAGATTTATATGAAGGTTACAAAAACCAAGAAGTAACCATACAGGATGCGATAAAAGAAGTGATTGACCGCTATGAAAAAAGCAAAAAGGGGTTGCAGAGGATCAATGGGCTGAGTGTAGATTATGCCAGTTGCCGGGACAGGATCATATATCGCCTGGTCTCTAAAGAAAGAAATTTATTTATACTAAAAGATATGCCCTATATTCCTTTTCTGGATATGGCGATTACGTTTCATCTAGTCGTGTCCATCAATGATTCATGTATGCAGTCATTAAAGATTACCAGAGAACTGCAGCAAGAGTGGGGTGTCTCTGTGGAACAGCTGTTAAAGCTGGCGAAGGAAAATACACCAGAACTGCTTCCAGCGCGGGTGTGTGAACTGAGCCAGCTTATGAAGTGCTATATAAATACCAGAGAGTTTAAGCTGGAGCAGGAGGAAGATTTGACAAATGAAGAAAAAATAGATATGATAGTAGTCTCGAATGAACTTGGTATAAACGGTGCAGCGGTAGTGCTCTATGATGGCGTAATAGAGCAGATCGCCAATGAATATGATTCAGACTTGTACCTGCTTCCCAGCAGTATTCACGAAATGATTGTCGTTCCCGCTGGGGAGGAAGATCTTCATGAAACATTTTCTTCTATGGTGAATAATATCAATCAAAGATATGTGGATGAGGATGAAGTGCTCTCAGATCGGGTATATATCTATCGCCAGGAGGAAAAGAAATTTAAGTGATCCATTGCATTAAAAAAATGCACCAGGAGGGACTCGAACCCCCAACCAACGGCTTCGGAAGCCGCTACTCTATCCATTGAGCCACTGATGCATCTCTCTTATTATATACAACATTCGTTAAAAAGTAAAGAAGTTTTTAAGTTTTTTTATCAAGGAGGAAAATTATGAGTGATTATATGATACGGGCGGTTGCAGCAGGAGAACAGATTCGTTGTTTTGCTATAACGTCCAGGGAGCTTGTGGAAGAGGCGAGATGCCGGCACAATACCAGTCCGGTGATTACGGCTGCATTGGGCAGGCTGCTGTCCGGAGGGGCGATGATGGGTTCGATGATGAAAGGGGAAAAAGATCTGCTGACTGTAAAGATCGATTGTTCCGGGCCTGTAAAGGGAATTACCGTTACCGCAGATGCCAGAGGAAACGTCAAGGGATTTCCTCTGGTTCCCCAGGTCCTGCTTCCGGCGAACAGTGCCGGTAAACTGGATGTGGGACGGGCAGTGGATCTGGGAGTTCTAACGGTGATCAGGGATATGGGGTTAAAAGAGCCCTATAGTGGAAGTATAAATCTTGTCTCTGGAGAGATTGCAGAGGATCTTACTTATTATTATGCCGTTTCAGAACAGACACCTTCTTCCGTAGCACTGGGGGTTTTGATGAACAAAGACAATACGGTCCAGGAAAGTGGTGGATATATGATACAGCTTATGCCAGATGCTTCGGAAGAAGTGATTTCTATGTTAGAAGAACGCCTGAAAACCATTGAGCCGGTGACTACAATGTACGCAAAGGGGTATACGCCGGAATCCATGCTGGCATATATTCTCGAAGGTTTTGATCTTGAGATTACAGAGAGGATTCCAGTCCGGTTTCATTGCGGGTGTTCAAAAGAGAGAGTGAGGAAGGCCCTGGCCGCTTTAGGAAAAAAGGAACTGGAATCGCTGATCGAGGAAGGAACACCTGTTGAGATGAACTGCCAATTTTGCAATTCAAACTATTCTTTTGAGACAGAAGAGCTTATCGAGATAAAAAACTCCTTAAAGTGATGGACAAATACAGGATAAATTGATATAATTTGTTTGGCACGATATCTTTGCAATTTACAATAAAAGGATAAGAAGGTTGATTCTATGAAATTAAAATACAAAAAACTGATTATTGTTATTTCTATTGGTGCACTGCTCCTTAGTTTTTTAATCCTGACATTAATCCCTACGGGGGGAGAAAGTTCAAATCCGATTCAGGATGCTGCTTTGCCAAAATGTACGGATGAAAATATTATAAATTTGATTAACAGTTACTTTCAGGCGAAACGGGATGTCAATATGGAGATGATGGAGCCCCTGGTAAGTGATATTAACCAGATTGATCAGGAAAAGCTCATTACCCAGGCAGAATATGTGGAAGATTATCGAAATATTGTATGTTATTCTCTCAAAAATGAGGAAAGTGGTGCATTGCGTGTCTATATCCGCTATGACATGAAGTTGAAAAATATAGAGACACTGGCTCCCTGTCTAAGCGGTGTGTATGTAACGGTAGGTTCTGATGGTAAAAATCTGATCTATCTGAGCGCACTGGAAGAGCACGAGGAAGAATTTATTCTGGCGGCGGATAAGAATTCACATGTGATAGAACTTCAAGAGGAAGTTGCCAATAAGCTGCAGGAGGCGATCAATGCAGATGAGGTATTCAAACAGCTTTATCAGAAGATGGACCAGGAGATTGCGGCTTCTGCCAGTAAGAATGAACAGCCAACAGCGGACCCGAATGCAGTGGCTACACCAGCACCAGATCCGAATGCAGCCAATCCACCAGCAACGGACCCGAATGCCGCAACTCAGCCGACGCCGGATCCAAATGCAGCGGCTGCACCGGTTCCAGATCCAAATGCAGCCAATCCACCAGCGGCGGACCCAAATGCAGCACCGGCACAATAGATGTGGGAGAACACGATATACAAGCTTAATGGTATAATTAATATTATTTTAATTGCTATTGTGAAGCTAAGATAAGAGCCTGATACGGGGCGGTCTGGTAATTTTACCAGGCAGGACTACCGACAGGCTCTTTTAGGAGTAAGGAGTAAGTGATTTGGAGGAACAAATTAGGCTGAATAAATATCTGAGCACCTGCGGTTATTGTTCCAGACGGGAGGCAGACCGTCTGTTAGAACAGGGAAGAGTGAGTATTGACGGTGTCCCGGCTGGCCTTGGCGATAAAGTGATATCTGGACAGTGTGTATGTGTAGATGGGGAACCCGTTGTTAAGGACACAGATCAGGTTGTGATCGCTTTTCATAAACCGGCAGGTGTTGTCTGTACCAGCAGCAAAAAGGACAAAAACAATATAATTGACTATATCGGATTTAGCGAGCGGATTTATCCCGTGGGAAGACTGGATAAAGACTCTACAGGACTGATTCTTCTTACGAATGACGGGGAACTGACCGACCGAATCTTACGTGGTAAGAACGGACATGAGAAGGAGTATATTGTCAAGGTAGATCGTCCCATCAAGGGGAAAGTGTTAGAGGCGATGAGACAGGGAGTTCCGATTCTGGATACGATGACCAGGCCGTGCCAGGTGAAGAAGATCGATGAGCGGACCTTTCGGATCATTCTTACTCAGGGATTGAACCGACAGATACGTAGGATGTGTGAATATTTTGGATATCGTGTGGTCAGTCTAAAAAGGATCCGTATCATGAATATTTATCTTGATATTCTTCCGGAGGGAAAGTGGCGTTATTTGACAGAAGAAGAGTTACAGGTATTGGAACAATCATTGAAAGGACAGAAGTTTTATAATGAGTGATATTGAAAAAATGAAGGAGCTGATCGCTGCGCTCAATCATGCTGCCCAGGTGTATTACCAGGGTCAGGATGAAATTATGACAAATTTTGAATACGATAAGAGATATGATGAACTTTGTGCCCTGGAAAAAAAGACAGGGATTGTTATGGCAAACAGCCCAACTATAAACGTAGGTTATGAGACACTCAGCGAGCTTCCCAAGGAGGCCCATGTGGCTCCCATGCTTTCGCTGGAAAAGACGAAGGCTACGGAAGAACTGGCAGAATGGCTTGGTGAAAGAAAAGGGCTCTTGTCTTTAAAACTGGACGGGCTTAGTGTAATTCTGACCTACCGCAATGGTGTTCTGGTCAAAGCGCTGACCCGGGGAAATGGAGAAGTTGGTGAGGTTATAACAAACAATGCAAAAACGTTTAAAAATATTCCGTCCAAGATTCATTATAATGAAGAACTTATAATTCGAGGAGAAGCATTGATCCGATATTCTGATTTTGAAGTGCTGAACCGTTCTTTTACAGATATTCAGGAAAAATATAAAAATCCCAGGAATTTGTGCAGCGGAACCGTCAGACAATTGAATAACAAGATCACAGCAGAAAGAAATGTTCACTTCTATGTGTATAATCAAATTGAGCCAGAGGGAGAGACTTCTGCATTGAAAAGCAAAGAAGAGATACTTCATTTTTTAGAAGATTTGGGATTTGATGTCGTACCTTATAAAGTGGTGACCGCTGACAATATCCGAAAGGCGGTAGCTGATTTTTCCGAAGAGATTGCGGGAGGAATGGATCTGCCTAGTGACGGACTGGTACTGACTTACGACGATATTGATTATAGCCGCAGCTTGGGGAGGACTGCCAAATTTCCCAGGGATTCCATCGCATTTAAATGGCAGGATGAGTTAGCAGAGACAGAGCTGTTAGAGGTGGAGTGGAGCGCTTCAAGAACCGGACTAATCAATCCCGTGGCAATTTTTGAACCGGTGGAACTGGAGGGAACGACAGTGAGCCGTGCCAGTGTTCACAATATCAGTATTGTAAAAGAGCTAAAGCTGGGGATCGGGGATCATATCACGGTATATAAGGCAAATATGATCATTCCGCAGATTCAGGAAAATCTGACGGGGAGTGATGATCTGCCAATTCCGGATCGATGTCCGGTCTGTCAGCAGAAGACAGAACGTATTCAGGAGAATGGATCGGAATTCTTATTTTGTGTGAATCCCGAATGCTATGCAAAGAAAATTAAAGGGTTTACTCATTTTGTGAGCCGGGATGCCTTGAATATAGAAGGGCTTTCGGAAGCTACACTGGAAAAATTTATTGCCAGGGGATGGCTTCAGAATCTTAGTGATATTTTTTCCCTGGAGCATTATAAAGAAGAGATTGAAACAATGGAAGGATTCGGAGAAAAATCTTTTCAGAATCTAATCGAAGCGATTGAAGAAGCCAAAACGGTGCCGCTGGAGCGGGTTGTGTATGCACTTGGAATCAAAGGCTTTGGGCTCAGTATGGCAAAGCTCGTGTGCCACACCTATCCGATGAGGCTGACGGAGTTTCACAGTCTGACGGAAGAACAGCTGATTGCCATTGATGGAATCGGAGAGAAGCTTGCCAGTTCATTTGCAGAGTTTTTTTCCCAGAAGGAAAATCGGGATCTGGTGCAAAAACTGGAGAAGATTCTGACTATAAACATGCCGGAAAAATCCTCTTCTCCCGGAAGTTTGGAGGGGAAAACCTTTGTGATCACAGGTAGTTTGGAACATTTTTCTAACCGTGGTGAATGCAAAGAGCGGATCGAGCAGTCTGGCGGAAAAGTGAGCGGTTCTGTCAGTAAGAAGACAGACTTTCTTGTGAACAACGATAGTTCTTCTTCTTCTTCCAAAAATAAAAAGGCAAAGGAACTTGGGATACCGATCATTACAGAACAGGAATTACTAGAGCTTTTATGAAAAGTCCCGTCTGCTGACCAGTCCCAGGGCGCGGAAGATATAGAAGGAGACAAGAAAGGCTGGTACAATGGATATTAGTAAAAATATGTCATTTTCAATGTGGAGAGATAGGCATATTTTTTGTGCCATCAGCCGAAACAGGTAAATCGAGGAAGTAAATAACGCTGCCGGCAGGATGAGCCATTTTCCAAGATCGATCTGGGTATATTTGTTCCGTATGAGATATACGCTGTCCAGGATGCTGATGATCATCTGACTGAGAAGAAGTCCTAGCAGGTATCCATATACCCCATATTTTGGGGTAATAAAAATCAGAAAAAGAATTCGTACCAAAAGACCAGATACGGTATTGCGAAAGGTAATGTGCGTTCTGGATAAGCCATTGATGATGCTTGCCAGAGTTGTGGAAACATAGATAAAAGGGCAGATGACCGCCAGAAGTGTAAGGAGCCGGCCGGCATTTTCACTATGAAAAAACAGGGTTCCGATGCTCGTTCCATAATTTAAAAACACAGAGGTAGCCATACACCCAAGCAGCAGGGAGTATTTGATTGTGATTCGGGTGGTGTGCTGTATTTTATCCCGATTATTTTCGTTATCTGCCTTGGATATTTCTGGAAGAAGCAGAACAGACAGGGAGTTGGTTATGGTTCCTGGAAAGAGGATAAAGGGGAGTACGATGCCGGTGATCACACCATAAAGGGCCAGGGAGCTATCGTGAGAGAGTCCATATTTCATAAACATAATCGGAATAAGCACGGATTCCAGACTGGCTAACAAAGAGATGACTAGTTTTGTACCACTCAGTGGAACAGCTTGTTTTATTATGGCACTAGCGATTTTTGTCGTGGAGAGTTTTAGGATTCCGGTTTCTTTTTGACGGGCTCTCTTGAGGCTGATCAGATTGTATAAGTTGGAACATAATTCTCCGGCAATAAGCCCGGCTACGGCTACTTTACTGGAAAATTCGCAAATATGGCCTGCATAGATTAAAAATACGAATCCCACTCGGAAAAGCTGTTCTACCATCTGAGTGATGGCAGGAACCTTTGCTTCCCGAAGACCGTAAAAATATCCATTGATCATACTGGTAATACCGCAGAAGGGGAATATCAATGCCAATATTCTCAATAATGGAGCTGTTTTGGGGGCAAACAGAAAGCGGATGCTAATATAATCGGAAAAGACAAACACCAGGCCAGAGAGGGACACTGAGACACAAAGTGACAGTAAAATTCCTGTTTTAATGACCTTTTTTGAATATTTATAATTGGGATTGGATATCAGCTGGGACACTGCGGTTTGAAGTCCGGCGGCGTACAGGGTAAAGCAGATCGAATACACAGGAAACACCAGCTGATAGATGCCAAGTTCTGTCTCACCTAGTGTGTTTGCCAGAAAGATACGATATAGAAATCCGATGATTCTTGTCAGGATTCCGGCTATTGTCAGAAAAATGGTTCCCTTCAATATTTTTTCCTTCATTCCATGACTCCGTTCCAAAACAGGGATTATTTAAATTTATGTATGGGAATAGAATGTATGAT
>CANBKJ010000060.1 GCA_947369165.1 uncultured Lachnoclostridium sp. | reverse complement strand
CGCTGCAACTTGTGCATTTCACTTATGTTTTTGCCTGTCAGAGAGAAGGCGTCCACTCTGACGAAAACTGGAGCTATGGATTCTCAAATGCCTATTATCAAAAACAGCTTTACTGTGATGAAAAAGGAAATCGAACAAATTTTAATACCTGGACTGACACCCAGGTTTTCCATGATTATACAGAGGTGTCTGAAAATCAACGATTTTCCTATGATTCTGTCTGGTTTAATATGGCGGAAGATTTCAGTCCACCACTTCACAGTGCTTTATTACATACGATTTGTTCTTTTTTTCCAAACAGTTTTTCATGGTGGTATGCATACATTATTAATATTCCATCTTTCATTATAGCCATGATCTGCTTATATCAATTAGGAAAACAACTAACTCATTCCGAAAACACTGCCTTATTTATCTGCTTTTTTTATAGCTCGTTATCAGGGGCATTAAATACATTTATCTATCTACGCGCCTATGCTCTGCTGACAGCGCTGGCACTTTTGTATTCTCTGATACACTGCCGTATGTACAACCAGTCATTTCAAAAGCCCTTCAAATACCTGGCGGCCATTTTGTTCCTTAACATTATTGGAGGATTAAGTCACTATTATTTCCTCGCCCTGGTATTTTGTTTTGCTGTAGTATTTTCATTATACCTTCTGATTACCAAACGCATTAAAACAGCAATTCTATATGTGGGCACAATGTTGCTTTCATCAGGTATTTACCTCTTGATCTGGCCCCATGCCATCCATCTGATTTTTAATAGTTCAGAAATGTATGCTCAACATATGAAATTTATATGGGAGATTAAAGCATGCCTTCAATTCCTGATCGGTGAATCCACAGGCATCCTGATCCTTTATCCTAACCCTTATACAATAGCAGTTTTTAACGTCTGCCTTATCTTTTTGTCAATTATCATCGCCGGCGTTTCCTTTCTTTGCAGAAACGAGGCCTGGTTCTGTGGCCTGATTCGACGAATCTTTCTTGGAATTAAACATTCCTTTAGAAAAGCGCCAAAACGGTTTAAGAAAGCAAATAAAATGTATCTGTTTTTATTTCTTGTATGCTTCTTCACTTTGGTTATTATTGCAAAAGTAAGCAATATCTATAGCATGGGAATATATTTTGACCGCTACATATTTTTCTTAATGCCTTTGGCTGCCGTCATAACGGTGGGACTGCTTTCCAAGATTCTTTTTCGGCTTGTGCGAAAAGCAAGGAAAGGATTTCGCGCAGCGTTCATCTTGACATTGATATGTTGCTGTTTTATAATCAATCAGCTTTATTTCCCCTGTCATTATATATTCCCAAGAAACAATGACAAAATCCGCACTGAAGAACTCACAAAAGACGCCAATGTGATTGTGGCAGTAAATAATGACTGGCATATTGTATGCTATAGCACATTATTAAGGGACAGCAAACAGTTTTATATGCTAAACATCGGTTCACTAGAAGAATCTCTGGACTCCATTGAAGATTTAAAAAGTCCATCACACACACCCATATATTTAATCATTGAAAAAAACAAACTCCGCTCTAAAGACTGGAAAAAGGATGAAAATGCTCCTGAGGGTTTGGTTCCTATCCAGGACGTACTTACCTTTGAATACACATTAGATGATATCGTGAACAAGATCTCCTCTTTTAACTTCACCACTACGACAAAATACGTTGCAACTGAAAGTGGTTTTGTTGGAGAATATGACATCTACCAGCTAAGATAGCTCGACGGAGGCAGGGTTCAAATCGGCGGCTTTGAGCTAGGCAAATCACATCCTATCTACTTTTTCTCTTACTATGAATCAAAATGTCCCTGCATAACGGTGATAGAAAACACCAGACATGCAGAGACATTTAACTGTCTCTTTTTATCTATATGTAAACAGTATATCATTAACCTGCCATAGAGTAGATCTGCATCATCGGCATAACGATTGCTCCCACTACACCACCAACTACAACTGCCAAAAGTATAATAACTGCCGGCTCCATCGCCGTTGTCAGGTTCTTTGTAGCAGCCTCCACTTCCTGTTCATAGTACTCTGCCACCTTATCCAGCATCGCCTCTGTATTACCGGTTTCTTCCCCGATACGCAGCATATGATACACCATCTGCGGAAATACCTCAGAGGCCTCTATAGGCTCCGACATCGGTATCCCCTGCATAACCTCTTCCCTGGAGTCATTCAATACTTTACGCACAACCCGATTTTCCACAACATTCGCCACGATGCCCAGTGCCTCCACCAAGGGTACACCAGACATAACCAATGTGGACATGGTCATACTAAATTTTGCCGAAGCATTTTTGATAGAAAAGTCTTTAACAATCGGTATTTTCAAGCACATCCGGCTGGTAATCTGCTTGCCTGTCTCTGTATTCTTTGCATATATGATCAATCCAACGAATCCAATGATTCCACCTATAACCCAGAACAGATTTGACTCCATAAATTCACTGACAGCTATCACAATGCGGGTCGGCAGCGGAAGCTGCTCTCCCATCATATCAAAGACCTGCTGAAACTGCGGTATTACCACCACCATCAGTATTATGACGACGATAACAGCCACCACAAGTACTACCACCGGATAGATCATTGCGCCGACCAGTATGGAACGCAGCTTCTGATCCTTCTCAAACTGGGTACAGATTCGCTCAAAGGCGACACTCAGGTTACCGGTTGCCTCTCCGGCTGCCACCATGTTGATTAACAGATCCGGAAATACCTTTCCTTCCAACGCCATGGCGTTAGCCAGTGTCTCTCCTTTTTCTACATTTACCTGTACATTGTAGATGGACTTACGAAGTGTCTTGTTTTCCGTAGAGTCCTCTAACATTTTCAGACCATCCACTACGGTCACACCAGCATTTAGGATGCTGTAAAACTGACGGCAGAAAAGCGTGATATCCTTGAGCTTTACCGGATTGCCAATGGTTATATTCCATGCGGCATCATCTACACTTTTCGTCTCTTTTATGAAGTGTACGATGGCTCCCTCACCCTTCAGCTTGGCTGTTGCCGCTTCCTCCGAGTTTGCTTCCACAGTACCTTTTTTATCTTTTCCGTACCGATCTGTGATCCTGTACTTAAATGTTGCCATATAGTCCCTCCTTCCTTAGTAAAGCCTTTTCATCAATGCTGTTTTATCCTGGGCAAAGGTGATCGCCTCATCCCGGCTGACCCTGCCCTCTGTATATAGATCAAAAATCGAATCATCCATCGTAATCATGCCACTCTTCCGGCTGGTCTGAATGACTGATGGAATCTGATGGCTCTTACCCTCACGGATCAGTGCGCGGATGGCACTGTTGGCATGAAGAATCTCAAATGCCGCCACACGTCCTTTTCCATCTGCTGTCTTCATCAGCTGCTGAGAAATAATAGCCTCTAAAAGAGTCGCCAGCTGCAGACGGATCTGTGGCTGCTGATGCGGTGGAAATACGTCAATAATACGGTCAATGGTTGCTGCTGCTCCAATAGTATGCAGTGTAGAAAATACAAGATGTCCGGTCTCTGCCGCAGTTATCGCCGTCGATATGGTCTCTAAGTCTCGCATCTCTCCCACCAGAATAACATCAGGGTCTTCACGAAGGGCGGCCCTGAGAGACGCTGCGTAACTTTCTGTATCCATGCCGATCTCTCTCTGATTGACAATGGACTTTTTATGTACATGTAGATACTCAATGGGATCTTCCAAAGTTATGATATGGTGGCTGTAATTTTCGTTGATCTTATTTATCAATGCCGCCAAAGTTGTAGATTTTCCACTTCCTGTAGGTCCTGTCACCAGTACGAGACCTCGTTTTTTATTTGTCAGATCTATGACTGACTGGGTCAGACCAAGTCCCTCTGGCTGTGGTATCTCCATATTGATCAATCGTATAACGAATGCCATGGAACCTCTCTGTTTAAATACATTCACACGAAATCGTCCCTGGCCAATTATCGCATAAGAAAAATCAGCTTCCCCGGTGGCATTAAATTCTGCGATCAGACGCTTTGGTATCATCTGCTCAACCAGAGCTTTTGTATCTGCCCCCGTAAGCGGTGTTGATGTCAAATCCTTCAACGTTCCATGAATCCTACATTTAATCGGCACCCCAACCGATACATGCACATCCGAAGCCCCTACCTTTCGCGCCTGTAATAGTATGTCATCAAGAGTCATAACCCCTTTTCCTCCTTCTCATCGTTTCTACTTACTAACTTGTCACTCTGCCGCAATTCTTTCTACCTCTGAAATCGAAGTAACCCCCTTTAAAACCAGCTTTGCAGCACCAAGCCGAAGTGTTGTCAACCCCTCCTTTAACGCTGTTTTTTGAATTTCCTCCGCTCCGCCGCCCCGGCTGATCACTTCCCGCAGCGCCGGTGAAATCGGCATAATTTCATAGACGCCGATTCGCCCTCGGTAACCAGTGTTATTACAATAGGCACACCCCGATTCCGATGGCTCATAAATCAACGGATTAGAGTCCCCCCGCAGACGAAGTCTGAATTTATCGGTATCCGTCATCTGTTTTTGCACATGGCATTTGGGACAGATGCGGCGCACCAGACGCTGGGCTATGATACCCACCACAGAATCTGCCACCATGTATGGCTCAATTCCCATATCTTCAAGACGGGTCACTGTGCTGGCTGCACTGTTCGTATGAAGCGTGCTTACCACAAGATGCCCCGTGATCGCCGCCTTTACGGCAATGCTCGCTGTCTCCTCGTCTCGGATCTCTCCGATCATAATGATATCCGGATCCTGACGAAGAATGGATCGAAGCGCCGATGCAAAGGTAAGTCCCGCCTTTTCATTGACCTGAACCTGATTGATGCCATCCACGTCTGCTTCTACCGGATCCTCTACGGTAATGATATTTACATCGCCGCCGTTCAATTCATTCAAAACTGTGTAAAGAGTGGTAGATTTACCACTTCCAGTAGGACCTGTTACCAATATGATCCCATGAGGATTTTTGAGAATACCATCAAAACGTTTCAGTTCTTCTTCCTGAAAACCAAGCTCACTTTTCTCTTTGTTCAGTCCGGATTTGGATGCGATACGCATAACGACCTTTTCCCCAAAAGTAGTCGGTAACGAAGATACACGAAGATCGTATTCAACCCGATTGAAGATCAGGGTCATACGACCATCCTGAGGGGCACGTTTTTCAGAAATGTTCATTCCACTTACAATTTTTATACGGGCCACGATAGCACTCTGAAGATCCTTAGGATACCTCATAACCTCCTGCATGGCGCCGTCAATACGATACCTCACCCGAACCTGGTCTTCCAAAGCCTCGATGTGAATATCACTGGCGCGTTCGTTGACCGCCTGCTCGATGATCTTATTGACAAGAAGCACAATGGGTGAATTATCCACCTCATCGTTGCCATCTTCCTCTTTCTTGAGCTTCTGGTTTTTGTCCATACGCTCCTGGGCAAAACTCTCCGCCAGCTTGGCAGACTGTTCATTTCCATAATACTTTTCTATGGCATAGGTGATATCCGATGGCGTCGCCACCATAATATCAATCTGCATATTGGTGATAATGGAAATGTCATCTACTGCAATAATATCCAGTGGATCCGCCATAGCAATCCGAAGGATGTTGGGATTGTTTTCATCCAGTTCAAAGGGAATCACATTGTTTTTACGCACAATGTTTTCCGGCAGCAATTCAATGATCTCTGGTGCCAGCTTTGCTTCACGGATCCTGGCAAGAGGAATCTTCATCTGATGTGACATTGCCTCTGCGATCTCAGTCTCATCGGTGTATTTCAACTCGACCAGCACCTCACCGAGACGCTTGCCGGTCTTTCTCTGCTCTTCCAATGCCGTCATCAACTGTTCCTGAGTAATGATATTGGCATCGATCAGGACGTCACCGATTCTCTTACGAGTTTGACTTATCATAATCTATCACCTATTCTCCGTTGTTGATTTTGCATTTTTTGCTTTCCGTATCTTTATGCCTGACCAGATACCGATACCGGCAACAATCGAAAATAAAAGGAATTTCACCCCATAACTTATAAATGCTCCACCTAAAGACATACAATACCTCCTATCTGTCAATGCCTGTTGGCAAGTTCTTTCACTACATCATCCCAATTCAAACCACATTCTGCCATCAGCACCATCATGTGGTACAAAAAATCGGCTATTTCATATTTTAATTCCTCTGCATCCGGGTTTTTGGCGGCAATCACGATCTCTGTCGCCTCTTCTCCACACTTTTTCAGTATTTTATCAATCCCCTTATCAAAAAGATAATTTGTATAAGAACCTTCTTTCGGGTGTGCTTTTCGTTCTTCGATGGTGGCAAACACCTCATTTAATATCGTAAGCGGATTGGTATTATTATATTCTTTTTTTGCCAGTTCATTAAAAAAACAGCTTCTCGCTCCTGTGTGGCAGGCTGCCCCAACCTGATGAACCTTGGCTAAAACCGTATCATGGTCACAATCCAGACGCAGTTCTTTCACATACTGATAATGTCCTGAGGTCTCCCCCTTACACCACAACTCCTGCCTGCTTCTGCTAAAATACGTCATTTTCCCAGTAGCGCAGGTCGCCTCATAGGACTGTTGGTTCATGTAGGCAAGCTGAAGCACTTCCCCCGTCTTATAGTCCTGGGTAATACAGGGGATCAGCCCCTTTTCATCCGTCTTAAACTCAGAAAAATCCATGGCAGATTCAAAGGTATTCATTTCGATTCCCGCCTGCTTCATGTTCATTTTTATCTTGAAAATTTCTTTGTCCAGAAAATAATTGGTAGATACCCCGCACACATTCGGAAGACGAAGGAGACTCTCCAGATCATTTCTCAGCAGACTATCCCGGATGATAATCTGCCTGCCGGCATTGCTGCACTTACGTTCCAGACCAGCGTCCATATCTACATGCTTGATGAGCAATGTATCCACAGGGAAAGGAACCTTATCAAAGTCGATATCCCCATCTATTTCTACGATAATCTTGTCAGCACCAAACCGCCCTGTAACTTCTTTCAACACTGCCTCAGCCGGGCAAATCTCATATTTTACCACCACCTGCTCGGCGCCGGTATAAAATGCCTTTTTGGCATCTTCAAAACGCCCTACATACATCCCTGTCATAAATGGTATGTCAATCTTTGCCGCGATCTGCTTCAATGCCGCCAAAAATTCTTCCCGTTCTTTCTCCATCTTGGAATAATTATAGATAAATAGAGCGTCTGCCCCAGCAAAGCAATACTGCTCCGCCTGCATAATGATATTTGCCGGTAGTTCATTTTCTCCGTTTATGTATGGAATTATCTTTTTATAAGCCAAAATGTATTTCCTCCCTATAAGGTGCCTTTTGTGGAAAGGACTCCCTCAATTCTTTCATCCTTTTTTACTGCCAGATCCATCGCCTTGGCAACTGCTTTAAACATTGCCTCCACAATATGATGTGTATTGATCCCTGCAAGCTGGCGTATATGAAGATTCATCCCCAGTCCCGATGCAAATCCCATAAAGAATTCCCGCACGGTCTCTGTCTCCATAGTGCCTAACTTTCCTGCCGGAAGTTCTGCTTCAAATGCGAAATATGTACGTCCTGATATATCCAGTGCCGCGAGAACCAGTGCGTCATCCATCGGAAGAATAAAATTGCCAAAACGGCTGATTCCTTCTTTGTCGCCCAGTGCTTTAGCAAAAGTCTGCCCCAGCACGATACCGGTATCTTCGACAGTGTGGTGCGCATCCACATGCACATCTCCTTCTACCTGGATCTCCAGATCAAAAAAACCATGCTTCGCAAATCCTTCCAGCATATGGTCAAAAAAGCCGATTCCCGTGTCAATGTTAAATTTTCCTGTACCATCCAGGTTTAACTGTACGCTGATGTCTGTCTCCTTCGTACAGCGCCTGCATTCTGCCATCCGTTCCACGTATTTCCTCCCGTCGCAATGGTATAGTATACCATCATCTATATCTATTTATTCTACCATGGTCTTACAAAAAATGCAAGTTTTATTCCTGTTTTTCTTTCCAGCGCTGGTAGAGATCCGGCCGGAATTGTCTGGTTCGTTCCAGTGATTTTTCCCGCCTCCATGTTTCTATCTTTTCGTGGTGTCCTGACAACAGTACCTCAGGCACCTTTCTTCCTAAAATCTCTGCAGGTCTCGTGTATTGAGGATACTCCAACAGGCCGTCAGAAAAACTCTCCGTATCTGCAGAATCTCCATTTCCCAGAACCCCCGGCACCAGACGAGAGATGGCATCCATCATCACCATCGCCGGCAGCTCGCCCCCGGTGAGAACATAGTCTCCCAACGAAATCGGATCCGTCACGATCTCTTCTAAAACTCTCTCATCTATGCCCTCATAATGACCGCAGAGAAACACCAGCTCCTCTTCCTCAGCAAACTCCTGTGCGGCAGACTGGTCAAACACTTTTCCCTGCGGCGTCAGATAGATCACCCGCTTCGGTTTATTACCGGTTTTGTCACATATCGCCTGATAACAGCGGTACACCGGCTCTGCCTGCAGCACCATACCGGCACCGCCGCCATAAGGGTAGTCGTCCACTTTGTTGTGCTTGTCCAGCGTATAGTCCCGTATATTAAATGTCTCCCAGCAGATCAGTCCCTTTTCCACCCCTCTGCCGAGGATGCTTGCCTCCATGATCCCCGGAAACATCTCCGGAAATAACGTCATAATATAATAATTCATCCTTCCCTCCACCGCCGGAACTGTTCCGGCAACTGCGCACTGATCTATAAATCCAGCAGGCCTGGCATCACATGTGCCACCACCTGTTTTTTCTCTGTGTCCACTTTTTTAATACACTCCGGAATAGAGGGAAATAACAGTTCCCTTCCTTCCTGGGATGTGATCACAAACACCTGGTTGGCACCCGTATCCATCACATCCTTAACAGTTCCCAGCAGCGTGCCGTCTTCCTCCACCACCTCTGCCCCGATGATATCGCAGATAAAATATTCTCCCTCTTCCAGAGGCACTGCATTTTCTCTGGTCACCATGATATCGCATTTGCGAAACTGCTCTACCTGGTTGATATCGTTGTATTCCTTGAACTTCAAAATGACCAGGTTTTTAAAATATTTTACCTTTTCCACATGCAGAGGAATCTGCTCCTTTTTCGTGACAAGGATCACCTCTTTGCAGTGGTCAAAGCGTTTTGGATCATCCGTGGTGGGAAATACCTTTACCTCTCCACGGATACCATGTGTTGTTGTAATTACGCCGATTCTAAGTAAATCTTCCATCCTTTTCCTCTTTTCTAAACATAACAGTGCCTGTGGCAGCACATACTGCATCACAGGCACAAATGTCTATTGAATTTCGACCAGTATTTTCTTGTCGCTCTTCGATGCGGAAGCACGCACCACGGTGCGAATCGCTTTCGCAGTCTTTCCCTGTTTTCCGATCACCTTTCCCATATCATCAGGAGCAACCTTCAAACTCAGGACAATTTCTTTTTCATTTTCTGTCTCAGTCACGACAACTTCGTCAGGTTTGTCCACTAAAGCACTAGCAATTACTTCAACTAATTCTTTCATACTGCCAACCTCCTTAGATTCAGGACGCATTATTTTGCAATACCTGCCTGTTTAAACAAACGAGCTACTACATCCGTAGGTTTTGCACCGTTTGCAATCCATTTTTTAGCTGCCTCTTCGTCAATCTTAACAGCTGCAGGTTCCTGATTTGGGTCATAAGTACCAATCTCGTCGATATTTCTGCCATCTCTAGGAGATCTCTCGTCAGCTACAACAATTCTATAAAATGGTGCTTTTTTCTGCCCTAATCTCTTCAGTCTGATCTTTACTGCCACGTCTTTCACCTCCTTTAATTCTCTCTTCATCTATTCAAAAAGTAAATACTTATTGAATCATCACTAAAATCCGCCAAAAGGAAATTTGAATTTCCCTCCGCGCTTCATCTTTTTGCCGGACATCATTCCCGACATCTGCTTCATCATTTTCCGGCTCTGCTCAAACTGCTTGATCAGCCGGTTTACCTCGCTGATATCCACACCGGCCCCGGCCGCAATCCTGCGTTTACGGGACGGATTGATAATCGAAGGCTTCGTTCTCTCCTCTATGGTCATAGAGTAAATAATCGCCTCTGTTCCCTTCAAGGCATCGTCATCGATCTCAAGATCAGAGGGAAGTCCCATACCCGGAAGCATGCTGAGAATACTAGAAAGTCCTCCCATGTTCTTCATCTGCTGCATTTGATCCAGAAAATCATTAAAATCGAATTCATTGTTTTTAAACTTTTTGGAAAGCTCTGCTGCCTTGTCCTGATCAATCTGGGCTTCTGCTTTTTCGATGAGTGTCATAACATCTCCCATACCAAGAATACGGGATGCCATACGGTCGGGATAAAACTGCTCAAGATCTGAGAGCTTTTCCCCCATACCGACATAATAGATCGGTTTTCCGGTGATAGCACGGATCGAAAGCGCCGCACCACCCCTGGTATCACTGTCCAGCTTCGTCAGGATCACACCATCAATATCCAAAGCTTCATCAAAGGTGGAAGCCACATTCACTGCATCCTGCCCTGTCATGGAATCCACAGTCAAAATCGTCTGATGAACATCAACTTCTGCTTTTATATTTTTCAACTCCTGCATTAACTCTTCATCGATATGAAGACGCCCTGCAGTATCGAGAAATACCATATTATTTTTGTTGGTTCTGGCATGTTCCATCGCCGCCTTCGCAATATCCACCGGATTATGGCTGGTCCCCATGGAAAACACCGGAACCCCCACTTTTTCTCCATTGGTCTGCAGCTGTTCGATCGCCGCAGGACGGTAAATATCGCATGCCACAAGCAGAGGGCGCCTGCCCTTCTCCTTGAACTTTGCCGCCAGTTTCGCCACGGTGGTGGTCTTACCAGCACCTTGAAGACCGCACATCATAACCACTGTGATCTCATCTCCAGGCAGAAGGGAGATCTCAGTTGTAGTCTCTCCCATCATTTTGACCAGTTCTTCGTTTACATATTTGATCACCGTCTGTCCCGGGGTCAGGCTGTTTAGTACATCCTCTCCTGTCGCCCTCTCCTGAACGGATTTCACAAAATTTTTAACCACCTTAAAATTAACATCCGCTTCCAGAAGTGCCATCTTAACTTCCTTTAGAGCAGATTTCACATCCGCTTCTGTCAGTCTGCCTTTGCTTCGGAGTCCCTTAAAAACATTTTGAAGTTTTTCACTCAAGCTATCAAATGCCACGATGCCACCTCCTATAGGATTTCATAAATCTCACGAGCCAGTGCAAGCAGCTCTTCCTTTTCTGTCTCCTGGTCTGTTTTAACCAATTCTTCGATCTTCCCCAACCGTTCTTTTGCCATCTGGAATCTCTGGAACAGCTGCAATTTTTCTTCATACTCCTCCAGCTTCCTGCTTCCCCGTTTTACGATATCGTAAACTCCCTGTCTGGTGATATCATATTTTTGTGCAATCTCGCTGAGAGAAAGGTCATTTAATATATATTGTTCAAAAATCTCACGATGTCTGTCCTTTAACAACGGTCCATAGAAATCATACAAATACGATAATCTGACGATCTCTTTTATATCCGTCAGAGAACTCTTCTGTGTCATCTGTACAACCCCCACTTCCATAGCCGTAAAGCAAATTACTTTACAGAGTATAGCCTATTATTTAGAAATTGTCAAGAGGAAAATGATATTTTAGCTCGACGCCGTCGAGCTAGCCCAATATCTTCTTATTTCCTCCCCATACACGCAGAAAAGCCGCCTCACGAAATACTCTGTAAGACGACCCCCCTGAACCGAGCAGTGTGAATGTAACTCATCCATTCACCCTTCCTTTCGTAGTTTTTCCGGATTCAGCACTTATAGTCTGTTTCTGAACTCATAACGAAAAAGATTTCTCTTGCATTTCTATCATACTGATTCAGACCGCCCATCCTCGCAAGGACTTCACTGGGAACTGCGTTTCCGTGATTCTCCTTTGCTGTTCGCTTTGTCCTTGCTGATTCAAGCGCCTGCTGGAAATCTCCTCCGCCCTCCTGTGGCTCATTTCCATCATACCGAATCTTTGACGTATGCTTCACCGGATGAATCTCTTGAATTCTGTAGATTTTTTGAATTGTGTTTGCTTTAATCTCCTCCTTGAGCTTATTTCTGCAAATACATGATAGAAAAATCTTTTCTTATAATACATATCGGTAAAAGTATGCAAAAAATTAACACCGCAGGGTTGTCCATACGGTATTATTTTTCTAAAATCTTTTATTTTGAATTTCCAAAAGCCGCTCCAGCGTGCCATGACTGTTCAAGGCGTCACATAGCTGTTTGTACTGCTCCTGACGGAGACTGCGCTTTGCTCCATTCTGGAAACTGCTGGAACCGTCAGGTATTTTCTTTTTCACTGCCCGGACCAAAAGGTTTTTGGGCGTATGTTCCATATCAATAAATTCCAGGATCTGAACCTCATATCCCATCTGCTCCAGCAGTTCCGCCCGCAAAGCATCCGTCAATAATGCCGCAAAACGCTCCTTCAGGATTCCATACCGCAACACAGGCTCCAGCAGTTCACTCCGGATCTGTCCATTCAGCTCGTGCTGACAGCAGGGCACAGACAAAATGACCTGTGCACCCCAGCGCACCGCCTTATCCATAGCAAAATCTGTGGCTGTGTCACAGGCATGAAGAGTAATCACCAAATCCACCTGATCAGCCCCCTCATAGGAACCAATATCTCCCTGTGAAAAATTCAGACCTTCATAACCATATTTTTCCGCCAGGGCATTGCAGTGGGTAATCACATCCTGTTTCAGATCCAGTCCGGTCATCTCCACCTCTATCCCCTGCATGATCTTCAGATAATAGTAAACCGCAAAAGTGAGATAAGATTTTCCACACCCAAAATCAATGATCTTCAACGGCTTTCCTGATGACTGCCCCTGTCTGAGTTCTGGAAGCACATCCCGTATAAATTCCAGAAACCGGTTGATCTGCTTGTATTTTTTATATTTTTTATCGACGATCCTGCCATCTGCGGTCTGTACCCCCAGATCCACAAGGAAAGGAATTACTTTTTCTGCTTCCAGAATATACTGCTTTCTGCGGTTGTGGGAAAGCTCGATCTTCTTCACCATCTGCTGACGCTGCTCTTTGATCGAAGACTTCCCTTTTTTACTTACAAGGACAGAAAAACTTCTGTTCTGGCACTGGAGATCCAGCTGTTTATAGTCCTCTTTCAGATATGCACAAATTTGTTCTACAGCGGTCTCCTTGTCCATGTTTTTGTGAAATACCTGCTGCCCACGGTATTCCTCCCGCTGAAACATCAAATGCCCCCTCTCCAGGAACGGACGAAATACTATTTTTCTAGGCAGCTGTTTTTTTCTCCTATTGCTGACGGCTGCTCGCAGCATGTCTTCATTCAAGTGATCCATTAACAGCTGTTTTACTTTTTGCATCCGGCAAAACTCCTTTCTAATCATAATTATTTGGCATATGTTCGCTATAACCAAAGGTGTTCAGGCCCATGCCCCACTCATAATAGGGCAGCCACCATTCCCAGTCCCATTTTGTCAGCCATTTGAAGGTTCCGGTTTGAAAGTCATAACCGGCAAGCTGGTTTTTCTTTTCTTCGGTATGCTCAAGATACATCAGGCAGATGTTCTCTGCCATCATCACAACACTGCCCCGGCTTCGATAAATACTCCTGACTTCGCACCCACTTTCAGTAAGTTTCCCAAACAGCTTTTGATGCGCCTCCGGGTTGTGAAGATATTCGTTTATTTCTTTCTCCCATTCCCACGCTTCGGAACCATCCCGCTTATTGCTGACCACGATCATATTATGGCATTGGGGCACATTCTGTTCTCCCAGTATCTGGATCTGTGCATACAGATGATCACCCCGGATAAATAAGTCCTCCAGATGGATTTCATGTCCCTCTGCCGTTTCACATCCACAGTCTCCCAATACTCCCCACCCCTTCAACATCTGACGGATCTGAACAAGATCGAAAAGCTTTTCCTTTTTTCCATCCGCCAGCCGATACCGCCAGAGGGCGTCGTTTTTCTTATTGCCGCCGCTCTCCAGCCAAAAAAATTCATTATTCAGTACATCAGATGTATAAAAAGTAATGGGGGGGGTCTTCTTCATTATCCCGGATTTGATTTACGGTATCTGCCCCAAGCTTTTTCTCCATCAATCCTCTGTCACAACTTATGATAACACTTTCTTCAAACAGCTCCTCCACATACAAGAAACCGGAACCTAAATCGTCACAGGGTTCATACTGCTTTTTCCGGATATTGTACAGTTTAAGGGTACTTCCCCCCTCCTTAGGCTCTGAGTAAACAATATAACTGCCGTTACACCAGTATAAATCCCAGCCATCTCTCCGATTCCTTTCCAGGATCATTTCTGCCGCTGATTCATCCACTCTCCACTGCCTTTCCTTTCTCACCGGGACACGCCATATCTGGTCCTGATTCTTTGCCGCATCCCCACTGCAGGTCACATAATACAACCAGTCGGCATCCACATAACAGATCCCCGATATCTCTTTGATACACAGCCTGCGTTCTTCTCCGGACTGACGGTTATTCTCTACCAGTATTGGGGTGCCATTCTCCACATAATACAGGTTTTGTTCATTACAGCAGGTGTATTTTTTTGAAGGGTCTTTCCCGGCGGATTTCACCGCGCCGCCGGACACCGCCTGCCCGCTTATACCGCTACCAGAGACCGCCCTTCCGGATACAGCTCTGTCTCCGGACACATCGGCATATTCCCCACCACAGCCGGAACAGATCCCTGCTACCAGTATAATCGACAAAATCAGCCCTGTCACTCTGTTTTTATTTTTTCTCTTCTTCAAACCGTACGGCATCTTCTCCCTCCTTACTAAAAGGTGCAAAACTGAAATCCATGCATTCGGGATCTTTCCCCAGCACTACTCCGTCCCCATCGTTTCCATAATTTTCAAATCCATCATCATTTTCATACCACGGCTCATAATACTCTCTGTCTTTCTTCGTCAGCCATCGGAATTTTCCGGTATCCAGATCATAACATCCCGCCTGTCCCTTTTTCTTTTCATAATCATAGATACTAAAATAGGCTTTTCCATTTATGATCCGGTAACACTGGGCATCATTAACGACCGCATGTTCCACCGCTGTCCGCTCGCTCTTCCAATGGTAGTCCGGTCCGGTGATAAACCTTCCCTTCCGGTTTTTGCCCATGGAAGACATACATTCCGTGATCTCTTTCTCATAACGGATCTCGGTCTCCTCCGGGGACCGGCTGAACAGAAAATATGCCATATGGTACTTTTTTCCCTGGGTCCATACTGCCTCACACTGGACATAGAGCCGTTCCGCCTCATACCACATATCCTGAACACCGCAGAATTCCAGCTGTTTCAGCCCCGCCAGCCCGGTACAGGCACGTTCCAGCTGCTCTTCTGAAATAAATACTTTACTCTCTGCCTTCCTTAGATCACACAGATAAATATCGCTGTCATCATCCGTCCCATAGAAAAACACGTCCTGTCCGAATACAACCCCCTCATCGTAAATTTCCTTTCCTTCTCCAATCTTTTTCCAGTTCTTTTCATCCCTCTCCTGGTAATATAATGAATCATTCCATCCATCCCACAGTACAAAATAATTCCCACATTTTCTAACATTTAAAGCAGGCGAATTCATATCGATCTCACTTACAGTCTGCTTTGACCTGCGGTCATATTTTACAACATCCTCTCCTTTTGAATATACTATATACTGGGAATCTACACACACGGAATCAATCGCACCTACTTCCTGACCGGATAACTCTTCTGCCTGGTCTGTCCGTACCACATCAAAACCATCCCCGCCCTTTTCAACCGGAACACGGCACAGAGTGTCGATCCCAGACTCTTCTGTCTCATTCCACGGGCTTCGAACGTAAAAAAGACCAGTTTCTTCTACGGAAATCAACTCACAAAGATCTGGTATCTCGATCCGCTTTTTCTCAGAACCATCCAGCCGCATCTGTGCCACATAGGTTATACCGTCAACGTCTTCCCCATTTTCATCCTCTATTTCTACATACAGGTTGGTGTCTGTACAAAAATTTGCATTCTGTCTCTCCTCCCTGTCGGTTCCTCCATTCTCCGGGGACACCGCCTGTCCGCTCACACCGCCGCCAGAAACTGCGCTGCCGGAAACAGTCCCGTCTCTGGAAATACCGGCAAACTCACCGCCGCAGCCCACAAGGCATAGAACCCATACACAACATATCAACAGATAAAGATTTTTATTCATGTTCTGTCCCCCCCTCAGCTCTTCGCTTTCCAAGTATTACCTTACACTATTTCTATCGTCGTTTTGTTACAAAAATATTATTTTTGCATGAATATTGAATTTCCTATTGGGAAATCGGATTGTGATATCAGGACGAAACAGGATTGAAATTCGCACTGCCAAGCCACATTAAGAAAGACAGCGCAAAAGCATTTCTGCCTTCACACTGCCTTTCTTATATTCAAATCCAGGGATTACACCGGATATACTTTATTTTCTTTATCTGCCAGCGTGGCATCCACTTTTGTCTTCTGCGCCTCGCGGTACTTAAAGAACTCTGTAGCCACCTGTGGGAACAGTGCATAGGAAAGCACATCCTCATCCTGCTGCTTCCACTGGGACATCTCCTTTTCGAGATCTGCCAGCTGCGGCTTGATCAGATCTGCCGGACGGCAGGTGATCGGCTTGGTGTCACCAATACATTTTTTCTGGACTTCTGGATCAAAGGGCTTCACTGTCTGGCCAAACTCACCGGACAGAAGCTTCTTGGATTCCTTCGTCACCATCTTATATCTCTCGCCAGAAACGACATTAAGAACTGCCTGAGTACCTACGATCTGGGATGACGGTGTAACCAGCGGCGGCTCACCGAAATCTTTCCGCACACGAGGTACTTCTTCCAGCACCTCCTGATACTTGCTTTCCTGTCCCATCTCTTTGAGCTGGGATACAAGATTGCTGAGCATGCCTCCTGGCACCTGATACATCAGTGTTTTAATGTTTACGCCAAGAACCTTCGTATTCATCAATCCACTCTGCAGCGCCTCTTCACGCATCGGACGGAAGTACTCTGCGATCTCCGCCAGAAGGTTCTGGTCAAGCCCCGTATCGTACGGAGTTCCTCTAAAGGTCTCCACCATAACTTCTGTCGCCGGCTGGCTGGTACCCAGTGCGAAAGGAGACATCGCTGTGTCAATGATATCACAGCCCGCCTCAACTGCCTTCATATAAGTCATAGCAGCCACACCGGATGTATAGTGGGTATGAAGATCAATCGGAATGTCTACGGACTCTTTCAGAGCTGTCACAAGCTCTGTCGCCTCATATGGGGTGAGAAGCCCCGCCATATCCTTGATACACAGGGATTTTGCACCGAGATCCTCAATCTTCTTGGCCATATCTTTCCAATAATCCATGGTATATGCATCACCAAGGGTATAGGAAAGGGCGATCTGAGCATGTCCGTTTTCCTTATTTGCCGCTTTTACCGCTGTCTCCAGATTTCGGATATCATTGAGACAGTCAAAGATACGAATGATATCAATACCATTTGCCAGTGATTTCTGTACAAAGTACTCCACCACATCATCTGCATAGTGATTGTATCCAAGGATATTCTGTCCGCGGAACAACATCTGCAGTTTTGTATTCTTAAATCCGTTTCTCAGCTTACGAAGTCTCTCCCATGGATCTTCTTTCAAGAAACGAAGGGATGCATCAAAGGTAGCTCCTCCCCAGCACTCTACTGCATGGTAGCCCACTTTATCCATCTTGTCGATGATCGGAAGCATCTGCTCCGTCGTCATACGGGTGGCAATCAGGGACTGATGAGCGTCACGAAGGATTGTTTCTGTTATTTTAATCGGCTTCTTTGCTTTATTATCTGCCATTTTCATTTCCTCCTAAATATATTTTACGCGTTCTATGTGCGCTATGCATCATTTCGCATTTAGACTCCAAAGATTGCCATGAATACACCGGCCGCTACTGCTGTACCGATCACTCCGGCTACATTTGGCCCCATGGCGTGCATCAGCAGGAAGTTCGTAGGATCTGCTTCTGCCCCCACCTTCTGGGATACCCTGGCTGCCATCGGAACAGCAGATACCCCGGCGGAACCAATGAGAGGATTAATCTTGCCTCCTGACAGCTTACACATCAGCTTGCCAAACAGGACTCCCGCCGCTGTCCCCACTGCAAAAGCTACCAGACCAAGGGCAACGATCTTTAATGTCTCTGGTACAATAAAGTTCTCACCACTCGTCTTTGCTCCTACAGAAGTTCCCAGCAGGATAACAACGATGTACATCAGTGCGTTGGATGCTGTCTCTGTCAGCTGTCCAACCACACCAGATTCTTTAAACAGGTTACCAAGCATCAGCATACCAACGAGGGGTGCCGTACTCGGCAGGATCAGACATACTACTGTGGTCACGATGATAGGAAAAAGAATCCGCTCCAGTTTTGATACAGGCCTGAGCTGATCCATCTTGATCATCCGTTCTTCTTTTGTAGTAAACAGTTTCATAATCGGTGGCTGAATGATCGGCACTAGTGACATATAGGAATAAGCTGCCACGGCGATCGGTCCCATGAGATCCGCCTGTCCCAGCTTTCCTGCCAGGAAGATTGAAGTCGGGCCATCTGCACCTCCGATAATCGAGATCGCAGCGGCGGCCTTGCCATTGAAGCCCATCACGATCGCCATCAGATATGCAGCAAAAATACCGAACTGTGCCGCT
The DNA here is from genome assembly GCA_947369165.1 of uncultured Lachnoclostridium sp. GTDB lineage: Bacteria > Bacillota > Clostridia > Lachnospirales > Lachnospiraceae > Eubacterium_F. The sequence goes on along the minus strand of CANBKJ010000060.1, from coordinate 720 downwards.
GCTCCCAGAAGAAAGCTTTTGGGGTTTGCAATCAGTGGACCGAAATCTGTCATTGCTCCTACACCGAGGAAAATCAGGGACGGCAGGATACTCCACTCATCCAGTTTAAAGAAATATTCTAACAATCCGCCAGACTCCATGATCGGTGGATAGATATTGACAAGCAGCATACCAAATGCGATGGGGACGAGCAAAAGAGGCTCATAGCCCTTTTTGATTGCCAGATAGAGAAACACAAAAGCAACCAGTATCATCACATAACTGCGCCAGTCAACCGTTCCGTTTGCGAATGCAGTCTGATGGAGAAGATTCTGTAAAACTTCCATCTTTTTTACCTCCAGTTATTTAGTGATTAGTCCATTGTAGCCAATACGTCGCCGGCTCCAACCATATCACCGGAGTTCACGTTTATACTTGCGATCTTTCCATCCTGAGGCGCTACCACTTCATTTTCCATCTTCATCGCCTCAAGAAGAAGAATCACATCGCCTTTTTTCACCTCTGCCCCCACACTTGCTTTCACAGCCAGGATCTTACCAGGCATCGGTGCTGTCACCTGAACAGAACCGGCTGAACCGCCTGCTGCCGGAGCTGGTGCAGACGTCGGTGCGGGCGCCGCTGCCACTGGAGCCGGAGCTGCTGGTGCAGCTGCTGCCGGAGTAGCTGCTCCTGTTTTTTCTTCCACTGATACATCATATACGGTTCCATTTACTGTAATAG
>CANBKJ010000059.1 GCA_947369165.1 uncultured Lachnoclostridium sp. | reverse complement strand
CCATATTTATTTTATACGTGATGATGGTACGGTACATTCTCTTTCAGTGGGACAGAAAAACTATTTGCTTGGAGACATGGATCTGTTTTCTTGTCGTCAAAATAATATTTATGCCGAAGCAACCGAAGACTTAATTTGTATTGCCTTATCCATTGAAAAAAATAAAAATCTGCTTTTAAATAATAATCTTTTCCTGCAGCTTATTTGTAATAGCCTTACGGCAAAAATGGAAGCAGCCACGACGAACACCGCAATGCCTGCAAGCCTAAAAGAGCGCGTCTTAACGCATATGAGATATAAATGTAATGGGGGAGTTTTAAAAGGATTAGAGCAGGCAGCTTTTCACTTAAATTGCAGCTCCCGGCAGCTTCAACGTATCATGAATCAATATGAAGCTGAGGGAGTTGTTAAGAAAATAGGTAAAGGAACTTATAAGCTGATGGATTAATCATTTTTTTATGAAGGTTCTTGAAATGCGGAGCAAAAGAATGGTCTTTGGCCATTCTTAAGAGGTGCGCGTTTTTCAGCCGCACCTTTTATATATGCAGAACATACTGAAGTGGAAGAGCAATAATCATCCCCCAAGATCCCCCTTCTGTTCCAGAAATCCCAAAAAACTGTCACATGCTTCCATAATATCTTCATAGGTTCTGTCAAAATTCCCTGTGTACCAGGGATCCGCGATATTTCGTGGTTCTTTTGAAAAATCAAGGAATTTATAAATCTTATGCTCCTTATCCTCACCAAAGATCCGTCTCATATTTTTGATATTCCGGTCATCCATGGCAAGGATAAAATCATAAGCATCATAATCATTTTTCCGAATCTGTACGGCACGTTTTCCATAACAGCTGATCCCCAGGTCAGATAATATTTTCTGTGTTCCGTGATGGGGCGGGTTTCCAAGCTCTTCAGTACTGGTCGCGGCAGAAGCAATATGGAACTGATCCCCCAGCCCCAGTTTTTCAATTTTGTCACGGAAAATATATTCTGCCATAGGAGAGCGGCAGATGTTGCCATGGCAGACAAAAAGTATTCCTATCATCTATTCTGATCTCCTTGAAACTATTAAATATTCTTATACCCCAGGGAAGTCTTTCTATTTTTTCCCGTCAACTCTCCCTGCTATCGCAGTATTCCCCATACTTCTCATCCACTAACTGGTCAATATAGCCTTTACTGAAAAGCGGAAACTGTCCCGCTACCTCAGCTTTCAGAACTTCCGTTACATGAAAGAAATTTTCTTCTTCGGATAAAGTATCATCATCAAGAGAGGAGAGATAGTCCTCCGTAAAATGCTCATCGATGTACTGCTGGACCTTTTCCACTGCACTTTCTTCTTCTGACACAAGGTTTTTGATCCTGGATGCCTTTCGGAACGAAGAGATGCCGATCAACAAAAATACAGTAAATACGACAACGAGAATGATCATCGAAAAGTTCGTAAACAGAGAGATCACCCCAGCCAGATTGAGTCCGGCAAACAGATAGCCAAGGATGGCAAACCCGATAAAAGAATAGCCGCTGAATTTTAAGTCGGAATAGGCATCTTTTTTATTTACGTATACAGTACTCGCTTCGGTCCGGAGATCGGAGAGCAGTTCATTGGCTTCTTCCTTCTGGATATCCTCCATCTGCTCATCTAACATCGGCATCAGTTTTTCCAGATCGATCTCATCTGTTTCCTCCAGATTGGCAAAACCGCGGATAATCTCCAGAGCACGGTCCAGTTCAGGATAGGATACGACAAGATCAAAACCGTCGTTTCCCTCCCGGGGTATCAGTCCGCAGGTCTGCAGGCCGGAAAACCGGAAAAAGCGGATAAATTTGCTACCGACAGCCTCATCGGTGACAGAGCCGATCACCTGAGGCGCATCTTTATCAATTTCAACCGGGAGTTCCTCCACCAGCTCGCAACCACAGTCTACACATGTAGAAACTCCGTCGATATATTCATTTCTGCATTTTGGGCACCACATAATAAGATGTTTCTCCTTTCGTATTAAAAATTTAGGATGTAATAATAGTAGCATAGAGCAGGCAAAAAAGCAATTTTTTTCTTGTCGGGATATGGGAGGAATGGTATACTGTTGTAATGACTAAAAAGGAAGAGGTGCACTATGTCATTTAAGCATAAACGAAAGCTGGCGCTGCCGGATGAGATTCTTTTGAGTATCGAAAAACCGGCGAGATATACTGGCAATGAAATTAACATGGTAAAGAAGGATCCCCGATCTGTCCAGGTGCGGTTTTGTATGTGTTTTCCGGATGTATATGAGATCGGTATGTCCCACCTGGGAATCCAGATCCTGTACGATATGTTTAACAAATGGGAGGATACCTATTGTGAGAGGGTGTACTCCCCATGGCCGGATCTGGACCAGATCATGCGGGAGCAGGATATCCCGCTTTTTGCCCTGGAAAGCCAGGAGCCTATTCGGGAATTTGATTTTCTTGGAATCACTCTCCAATACGAGATGTGCTATACCAATATCCTTCAGATACTTGAACTTTCAGGAATCCCTCTATATGCAAAAGAACGAAAGGAAGAGGATCCCTTTGTGATCTGTGGCGGACCCTGTACCTACAATCCGGAGCCGGTAGCCGATTTCTTTGATCTGGTTTACATCGGAGAGGGGGAGACCTCTTACCGGGAGCTTCTGGACCGCTATAAAGAATGGAAAGAAAAAGGTGGCGACCGGCGGGAATTTCTAGAGGCCGCAGCAGGTGTGGAGGGAATATATGTCCCATCTCTTTATGATATTGAGTACCACACCGGCGGTACCATAAAAGCAGTGGTCCCAAACAGCCCGGCGGCGCCGGCCAAAGTGAAAAAACAGGTGGTGACAGACGTAACCCACACCTATTATCCCGAAAAGCCCCTTGTACCTTATATAAAGGCGACCCAGGACCGGGTGGTGCTGGAGATCCAGCGGGGCTGCATCCGGGGATGCCGGTTCTGTCAGGCGGGAATGATTTACCGCCCCATCCGGCCAAGAGATCTGGAATACTTAAAGGAAATGGCGGTAAAAATGTTAGACAATACCGGCTATGAAGAGATCACGTTAAGTTCTTTAAGTTCCAGCGACTATAAAGAACTGGCGGATCTGGTATATTTTCTGATCGAAGAGTGTCAGGAGCGTAAGATCAATATATCCTTACCTTCTCTGCGCATCGATGCCTTTTCACTGGATGTGATGAGCCGGGTTCAGGATGTGAGAAAGAGCAGCCTGACTTTTGCGCCGGAAGCAGGTTCCCAGCGTATGCGCAACGTGATCAACAAAGGGCTGACAGAGGAAATGATCTTAGAAGGTGCCTGGGAGGCATTTCAGGGGGGCTGGAACCGGGTGAAGCTGTACTTTATGTTAGGGCTTCCGGGGGAGCGGCTGGAGGACATCGAAGAGATTGCAGTGCTGGCAGATAAGATCGCGGCTAAATACTTTGAGCTTCCAAAGGAAGAACGGCATGGCAGACCGGAGATTGTGGCAAGTTCATCCTTCTTCGTTCCCAAACCCTTTACCCCATTTCAGTGGGCGCCTATGGACACGGCGGAAAGCTTTGAGAATAAAAGACGTTTCCTGCTGGGAAAGGTAAAAGAGCAGATCAACCAGCGGTCCATCCGCTATAACTGCCACGATGCCGTGACCTCGGAACTGGAGGGGCTTTTTGCCAGGGGTGACAGAAAATTGGCAAAAGTGATTGAAGACGCTTATCATCAGGGCTGTATCTTCGATGCCTGGACCGATTATTTCCGGGAGGAGATCTGGGAACAGGTACTGGAAAAGAATCATGTGTCCAGAAATTTTTACAATTACAGGGAGCGGGAAAAAGACGAAATTTTCCCCTGGGATTTTATTGATATCGGAGTTACCAAAGAGTTCCTCTGGCGGGAATACGAAAATTCCAGAAAAGAACAGGTCACACCAAACTGCAGGCAGAAGTGCAGCGGCTGCGGGGCGATGCGTTTTGGGGCAGGAGTCTGTCTGGAACAGACATCATAATATGTAAGAAAGGTTGTAGTAAATATTGAAGACAAGAATGCGATTCACAAAGACAGGATCTCTCAAATTTATCGGACATCTGGACTGTATGCGATTTTTTCAGAAAGCCATCCGCCGAGCCAAGCTGGATGTGGCATATTCCCAAGGTTTTAATCCCCATCAGATCATGAGCTTTGCATCCCCTCTAAGCGTGGGACTGACCAGCGATGGAGAATACATTGATATTGAGTTCAACTCCCTGCCGGACATGCCTTTAGATGAACTTGCAAAAACTCTTGGCCAGTTCATGACGGAGGAACTTTTTATAACGGAAATCCGGCTGCTTGAAGATAACGTAAAGACTTCTATGGCACTGCTGAATGCCTGTGATTATGTGATCCAGTTAAAAGATGGCGGCACCTTTTCTTCCAATACTGTGCCAGAAGCAGAATTTTCCCTTCGGGAGAGCTTTACAGAATTTATGGAACAGGAGCAGATCCTCATTCTTAAGAAGACCAAAAAAAGTGAAGCTGAGATTGACCTAAAACCGCTGATTCTTTCCTACGCTTTTTCAAGGGAAGAATTTGAAGCGTTCTGTTCCGGGATGCCGGAGGAGTTAAACAACGAATATGACAGCGAAGAAGAGCTTTATTTAAAGCTGGTCTCCGGCAGTGTGACAAATATCAAGCCGGAGCTGGTACTGGAGGCCTTCATGAACTACATGAACCTCAGGTTAAAGCCATACTCCTGCCAGATCCACCGGATTCAGATGTACTTTAATGAAATGTGAGGGCGACGGCATGAAGCAGTTAGCAATTATAAAAAAAGGCCATTGTTATATATCCGCTGTTCTCGAAGACCAGCAGCTGGATAACGTGATCGTGGAGGAGACCAGTGAGGACTCCCTTCAGGCAGGAGATATCTACGTCTGCCGGGTGAGCCACATCGTCCAGAACATCAATGCCGCCTTTGTCGAAGTTCAGAAAAATGTCATGTGCTATCTTCCCATCGTTAAAAAGAAGGGAACTTCCGAGAAAATAGTACAGGGGATGGAATTTGCCGTTCAGGTAAAAAAAGCGGCGGTTAAGTCCAAACAGGCGGTAGTATCAAGAAAGCTTGAATTTGCAGGCAAATTTGCCGTAGTGACCACAGAAAACCTCTCCCAGAGCATTTCATCTAAAATCAGTGGTTCGGCCGAGCGGCAGCGCTTAGACGGTATCCTGGAGGAACTGGAGACAGAATGTCAGGAAGCCGGTGTGGGTATTATTTTGCGGACCAGCTGTTCCAGGGCTGACAGAGAACAGATCCTGTCCGAGTGCCGTCAGCTGATCCAGGAAGCACAGGACGTCCTTCAAAAGGCCGGGAACCGTACCTATACCACCAGACTCTACCGGTCCCAGCCGGAATTTATCAAATTCCTGGATTCAGAATCTGAAGCCTTCAGCCGGATCATAACCGATGTGCCGGAAGTATTCCGACGGCTAGAGAACTATCCTGGAATTGAACCAGAACAACTCCAGTTTTATGAGGATCCCGCGTATTCTCTGGACAAACTTCTGGGGATCAGCAGCAAGTTAGCGAAAGCACAGAAAAAACATGTCTGGCTCAAAAGCGGCGGCTCCCTCGTGATCGAACCTACAGAGGCGCTTACCGTCATTGATGTAAACACCCAGAAGGCGGTGGCGGGCAGGCGAAACAGCGAGACCACCTTTTTTAACCTGAATATGGAAGCGGCCAGAGAAGCCGCCAGGCAGATACGGATCCGGAATATCTCAGGCATAATCCTCATCGATTTTATTGATATGAAAGAGAAATCAAATATTCAGACATTACTTCAGGAACTTGAGAATGCCTTCCTAAAAGATCATGTTAAGACTACAGTTGTAGATATCACCCGCCTAGGCCTGGTTGAGATCACCCGGATGAAAGTGCGCAAACCCTTATCAGCGTTTTGCATAAAGGATACCAATGAATAGTAGATTTTCTGGGCAGGATGACGAAAATCCCCAGATTGTTAAAATAAAAACAAAAAATACTTGCCCCAGATTTTTATTATGTTATAATAGGTTCGGTATAGATTAGAAAAATGAATCGAATTTGGAAGGAGCAAATGAAAATGGCAAACATGAATGATTGTCCAGAAAAGCAGCCGCTGACAGATGAGTACTTAGAAAAAATGGATGCTTATTGGCGTGCCGCCAACTATTTGGCAGCAGCTCAGCTTTACATGCTTGACAACCCACTTTTACGTGAACCTCTTACAAGAGAGCAGGTAAAGAAAAAAATTGTAGGCCACTGGGGAACTGTCCCTGGTCAGAACTTTGTTTACACTCACTTAAACAGAGCGATCAAAAAATATGACTTAGACATGATCTTAATCTCAGGTCCTGGTCATGGCGGAAACTTCTTTGTAGCGAACTCCTATCTGGAGGGCCACTACAGTGAAATTTATCCAAACGTAAGTGAAGATATTGAAGGTATGAAGAGACTCTGCAAGCAGTTCTCTTTCCCTGGCGGAATTTCCAGCCACGTAGCACCAGAGACTCCGGGTTCCATCAACGAAGGTGGAGAGCTTGGTTATTCCATCGCTCACGCATTCGGTTCTGTATTTGACAATCCGGAACTGATCACAGCAACCATCGTAGGAGATGGTGAAGCTGAGACAGGTCCTCTTGCCACAGCATGGCATTGTAATAAATTCCTGAATCCGGTTACTGACGGAGCTGTTCTTCCGATCCTTCACCTGAATGGATACAAGATCAGTAACCCAACTATTTTCGCGCGTATTTCTCACGATGAAGTGGAGAACTTCTTCCGTGGATGCGGCTGGGAGCCTATTTTTGTTGAGGATGAAATGAGCAGCCCGGATTACATAATGAATATGCACAAGAAGATGGCAGAAGCACTGGATACCGCCATCGAAAAGATCAAAGGAATCCAGAAAGATGCCCGTGAAAATGGAAATAAAGAGCGTCCAATGTGGCCGATGATCGTACTCCGCACACCAAAAGGATGGACGGGACCGAAATTCGACGACAATGGTAACAAGATCGAAGATTCTTTCCGTGCCCATCAGGTACCGATCACCATGGAGAAGCCGGAGCATTTGGATCAGCTCAAAGAGTGGCTCTTAAGCTACAAACCAGAGGAGCTTTTTGATGAAAATGCACAGCTCATTCCTGAACTGAAGGCTCTGACACCGGACGGCGACGCAAGGATTAGTGCAAATCCACATGCCAACGGCGGATTGCTTCTGAGAGATCTTCGTCTCCCTGATTTCCGTGAGTATGGCGTAGATGTGCCAAGTCCTGGTGCGGTAGAAAAACAGGATATGATCGAGCTTGGCGCTTTTGTTCGTGATATCTTTAACTTGAACGAAGAAACAAAGAACTTCCGTATCTTCGGACCAGACGAGACGATGTCCAACCGTCTGTATCACGCATTTGAGGCAACAAACCGTGACTGGAACGGCATTAAATATGACGACGATGAATTCCTTGCCAATGACGGACGTATTATGGACTCCATGCTCAGCGAGCATATGTGCGAGGGCTGGCTGGAAGGTTACCTTCTCACAGGCCGTCACGGATTCTTCGCCAGCTACGAAGCATTTATCCGTGTCGTAGATTCCATGGCAGCACAGCACGCAAAATGGCTGAAAGTTACTTCCGAGCTTCCCTGGAGACAGAAGATCGCGTCCTTGAACCTTCTTCTTACCTCCAACGTATGGCAGCAGGACCACAACGGATTCACTCATCAGGATCCAGGTTTCTTAGACCATATCGCCAACAAAAAAGCAGATGTTGTCCGTATGTATCTGCCACCAGATGCAAACTGTCTGCTTTCCTGCTTCGACCACTGTATCCGAAGCAAGAACTACGTGAACGTAATCGTAGCTTCCAAGCACCCAAGCCATCAGTGGCTGACGATGGAGCAGGCTGTAAAACACTGTACCCAGGGTATCGGTATCTGGGAGTGGGCTAGTAACGATCAGGGCGAAGAGCCGGATGTCGTACTTGCATGCTGCGGTGATACACCGACCAAGGAAGCACTGGCTGCTGTTACCATCCTTCGTGACAACATTCCAGACCTTAAGATCCGTTTTGTCAACGTAGTTGACCTTATGAAACTTGAGTCCAGCTTTAAGCATCCTCACGGACTGACCGATGCAGAGTATGATTCCATCTTTACAAAAGATAAGCCAATCATCTTTGCATTCCACGGATATCCGACGATGATCCACGAGCTGACTTACTATAGAACAAACCGTAACCTTCATGTATTCGGTTATCAGGAAGAGGGTACGATCACCACTCCATTTGATATGAGAGTCCAGAATAAGATCGACCGATTCAACCTGACCAAGTCAGTTGTACAGAATCTTCCACAGTTAGGAAACAAAGGTTCCTTCCTGATCCAGAAGATGAACGATATGCTCGTTGCCCATAAGCAGTACATCCATGAAGAAGGAATTGACCTTCCGGAAGTACGTGACTGGGTATGGCATACTCCAGACAATAAATAATTTGATCCCAGGGTCAAAAGACCAGACAGCCTTATCATGTTTGCATGATAAGGCTGTCTGCTTTTTAGGAATGGATGGAGGCATTTGTGCGTAAGCAACTCAAATGGTGTAATTTAACGAAGAAAAATAACTTTCTGTCAGATTTTCCTTGTATCTTTTCTGGAAGAATAGTAAGATAGAAGAAAGGATAGCTCGACGGCGCCAATTTGAACCCGTCGGGCTAAGACAACAGGAGGAACAATCCTTGGAAAAAACATTTGCAATACTTATCGATTCCGATAATATATCTGCCAAGCATATCCCATATATCATAGATGAGATCAACAATTATGGTTCCATCACATATCGAAGAATGTACGGAGACTTTACGAGTTCCCAGATGAATGCGTGGAAAAATGTGGTGTCGGAATACTCCCTGACACCGATACAGCAGTTTCAGAACACGATGGGAAAAAATGCCACAGACTCCGCCCTTATCATCGATGCCATGGATATTTTATATACTGGAAATGTTCAGGGGTTCTGCCTGGTCTCATCCGACAGCGATTTTACCAAACTGGCAAGCCGTTTGAGAGAGGCGGGTAAATTTGTGATCGGTATGGGAGAGAAGAAGACGCCGGCGGCTTTTCGTAATGCCTGTAATGAATTTAAGTATCTCAATATTTTATCCGGCGCTTCCCAGGCGTCATCAGAAGACGATACCGTTACCGGTTCCCGAAAGATAAGCAAAATCATTGAAGATATTCTTGAGATCATTACCACCAACGAAAACAAGGGAAAAGAGACAGGCTTAGGAGAGATCGGGTCCTCTCTGACAAAACGGTATTCCGATTTTGACGTCAGGAATTATGGATATAATTCCCTGTCTAAGTTTATTGAAAGCATGGAGCAATTTGAGCTGGTACAGAACAAAACATCCATAAAAGTACTGATCCGAAATGATATCAGCGAGATCAAAGACCATGTGTTTAAAATCCTGTCAAAACCAAAGAATCAAAAAGGGGTTCTTTTAAGTAAACTGGCAGACGAATTGTATAAATATTCGCCCAACTTTACAGCGAAAAAATTCGGTTACTCAACCTTTCTCAAGTTTGTACAGGATATAAAGGGAATTGAGATCAAAGAAAACAAGGAAGATACACAGAAATATGTGTTTCTTGCCAAAAAAAACATGAAAAAGAGTTAATTGGGTGGCGCTTTTGAGTCAGCCTGGTTAAAATAAAATAAGAGATTGACAATCCTTTCTTCTCATATTATAATGTAAAAAAATGTGGAGGTGCGGAATGATTATTAAATAATTTACAAAAAACAGCAGACACAGACAATGCCCGGAAGAACCAGGGTGTTATTGTGATGCCGATTGTAGATTATTTATATTCCCATCCTGATGACATACGCTAGCACAACGAAAATTAAATTTTTGATATATTCATTGTAATAGTCATGGCATAAATATAGGTGAACGATATCTGCTTTCGGTATGACCCGGGCAGATATTTTTTGTTATCACCCAAAAAAGAAATGAGGCGAGCGTATGTTACAAATAAAAGAACTTACTATTACTTATAAAAAAGACTTGCGTAAATTGATCTCCGGATTGTCTTTTGTACTGAATCCGGGAGATAAGGCGGCCATCATTGGAGAAGAAGGGAATGGAAAATCTACTTTGATGAAACTGCTCTATGAAGAGAAGCTGGTAGAAGATTATGTGGAATACTCTGGTGAGATTCTACGTAATAACAGTGTACTGGGATATCTACAGCAGGAACTGGACCAGCCGGATAAAGAAATGTCCATTTATGAATTTATGACACAGGAAGCTGGTTTCTATGAAATGGAGGGAAAAGAACTGGCTGGTATGGCAAATCGGGTGGGAATCCCGCCGGATCTGTTATATTCCTGCCAAAAAGTCGATACCCTGTCCGGCGGAGAAAAGGTAAAACTGCAGATGATCCGCCTCCTATGTAAAAGACCGGATATACTTCTGCTGGATGAGCCATCCAACGATATCGATCTGGAAACACTGGAATGGCTGGAACAGTTTATCCTTCGCTGGGAGGGAGCCGTCTTGTTCATTTCACATGATGAAACATTGCTTGAAAGGACAGCAAACCGCATCCTTCACCTGGAGCTGCTCAAGAAAAAGAAAGAAGCAAAACATACCATCTGTAATACCGGATATGAAGAATATGTCAGTTCCAGACAGCAGCAGCTGGCAAAACAGGAACAGCTGGCAAAAAACGAGAGGAATGAATACAAGGCACAGCAGGAACGGCTTCGTCGTATCGAGCAAAAAGTAACACATCAGCAGAATACGATTTCCAGACAGGATCCTCACGGAGCGGCTCTATTAAAAAAGAAAATAAAGGCTGTCAAATCGATGGCACACCGGTTTGAGAAAGAAGCGGCGGAAATGACAGAAATACCAGATACAGAAGAAGCCATTTTTCTTAAATTTCATGGCAGTGAAAAAATCCCCAATGGGAAAACCATTTTACAGCTAAATCAGAAGGAGCTGCGGGCAGGAGATGAATTGCTGGCAGAAAATATCGACCTCTGGGTAAAAGGCCGGGAAAAGATTTGCCTGATCGGTAAAAATGGTGTAGGAAAAACCACCCTTCTGAAGATCATTGCGGAAAAACTATCGGAACGAAATGACATTCACACCGCTTACATGCCGCAGGATTACAGGGATCGGATGGACTTTGAAAGTACGCCCGCTGACTTTCTGTCCCAAACCGGAGATAAGGAAGAGCTGACCAGGATTCATACATTTCTTGGCAGCCTGAAATTTACCGCAGAAGAAATGCAGCGTCCGATCAGAGAACTTTCTGGCGGACAAAAAGCAAAACTGTTTTTACTTCATCTTAGCATGGGTGGAGCCAATGTCATGATATTAGATGAACCAACCAGAAACCTTTCCCCCCTGTCCAATCCTGTGATCCGCCAGCTGTTGAAGGATTTTGACGGTGCAATCATCAGTGTTTCCCACGATAGAAAATATATCGCAGAAGTTTGTGACACGGTCTATGAATTGACAAGGGATGGTCTGAGCAGAAGGTCTTACCCGTAGATCTTTCCCATATATAAAATCTTTGCCATCGAGATAAATCCAGAAGAGGAATAATCTTCAATCCACGACTGTATTGCATCAATATATAGGTCAATCGTTGAATTTTCCCACTCTTCTGGATTCTTTCCAAAGTCTGACTTCAATTAATATTCTGCATAAAATCAATATTTGTTTTTCTACTTTTTTATTGTTCACATTTCTGAGAGCGTAAGAATTGACACAATACAATATTATGAGCACGCTGTCAAGAGAAAGTCCTATTTTTTCGTTCCCTTTTTTGTCAGATATCGCATTATCAAACAGAGTTTAGCCAGTAAAACCGCTATTTTCCTGAAATCTACACTACACATAATATTGTAATATGTCTATAAGGTTCAGAAATAAAATCTGAATTAAGAATTTTAGGAGGTAGCACAACAATGAAAATGGAAATGTGTAATGAGAGTAAAAATGCGGATCTGATCAATGAGGAAATTCGCAGCCTGACATACCGTCCGGAGGAAGTGATGGCATTTTCAGGAGAAAACGTGACAAGTTTTGTGCCAAAGACAGGTAAGAGTGTTGCGGAAAAATTTATTGTAACAACGAAAACCAAACATGACATGAGCGGACAGTACGATATCGCCGTTCCCAATGCCAGAAAGGACATTACATATCCGGGAGCGCTTCTCGTCGCAAACCAGAAGCTGATCGAAGGTGTTCCGGATCCTCTTGTGGTAAAACGGCGGCCGATGAATCTGACTATCGATCTGCCCGGGCTTACAAAGGACAACCACGTAACTGTGGAGCACAACGATTACACGGGAGTGACAGAGGGGATCAATGAACTGCTGGATAACTGGCTTGAAACCAAAGCAAAAAAATATTCCATCGCGGCAAACATGCAGTATAAAAAGAGTATTTTGTACGATAAAAAATCGATGCAGCTCAAGTTTGGCTGTGATGTGGAGTATATGGAGAGTAAACTTGGCATTGATTTTAGTTCCATCACAGAGCAGGAAACATCTGCCTATCTGATTCAGTTTAAGCAGATCTACTATACCGTATCAGCGGAGCTTCCAACCTCACCGGCAGATGTCTTTGACGACTCTGTCACCTGGGAGAAGCTGAAAAATAAAGTGGACAATAACAACCCGCCATGTTACGTGCAGAATGTCCAGTACGGAAGAGAGGTCTATATGCTGCTCCAGTCGGATATGAGTTCTGCTGAGTTAGAGGCACATATCAATGCGAATATGAAATTCACAGATGGCAGCGTTGATGTGAAGGCAGATGCAACAGTTAAAAATGCGAATAAACGAATCAACTGTACGATCATAACCATGGGCGGCAAACCAGTTATGCTCAACGGCAGCATGGAAAATGAGAAACTGATCCAGCAGTTAAATGATCTTATCTGTGAAAATGTTGTGCTGTCTGCCGAAAACCCGGCATTTCCATTATGCTACACTGTGGCTTTCCTAAAAGATAACAAGATCGCCAGTATCCAGGGAAAGACTGAATATATCACGAGCAAATCCGTTGAATATACTTCCGGTGAACTGAATCTGAGACATACCGGAGGATACGTGGCAAAATTTGATGTGTCCTGGGATGAATTTACCTATGACGACAAAGGAGAAGAAGTGGTAAAGAACCATACCTGGCAACATAACGGAAGAAATGTTACTGCGCCTTATTCTGACGTCATAACTCTGCCTGCAAATGCCAGAAATATTCATGTGAAGGCTCAGGGTGCAACCGGACTGATCTGGGAAAAATGGCGTACATCCATTGACCGTACATTCCCACTGGTGAACAAAAGAACCATCAGTATAAGCGGCACAACATTAAAACAAAAAGCATCCGTAGATCCAAACTAATATACAAAACATGAAGGGAGTGAGATTATGATAACCATTCATCATGTAATAGAAGAACAGACAGCGGATATGCCCGCTCCGGTTCAAAGGGCAGCATTTTTAAAAAGATGTACTCAAGGAGGAGGAATCGTGCCAGAAGGCTTCCCGGTATACCGGGGAGATACCAGAACCTGGTTTGATATTGAGAGATCTGGTGGTTTTGTTCCATCTTTTAAGCTTTCTCCGGGAGAGACAATTCTCGAATATGCGAAAAGACGGGTAGACGAGATCATGAAAGTATCTGCACCAGATTTTGTCTTTTATTGGAAGTATCCGTCGCGGTGTATCAAGGAATATCAACCGCTTGTTTTTGGAGCAGAGGGCAGAGCAGCAGGGGTTGCTGCCAGTTGTGGGAAAGAAGGCGGACAAAAGGGCGGACAGGAATATGCGATCTGCCTGCCTAAGCTGTATTCCCTGATGGTCTCCCACGATAAAATGGGGGCTGTTGGTGTGTACGGAGATAAGCCGTCACTGGAGGAAAGCACAGTTATATGGCTGCATCTGATCATGGGTCCGGATGCAGATGAAATGGTATCTCTGACTGTGATACCCATAGACCGGATCCAACCGGTATAGAATGAACTTTTTTGGGAGCTGGGAAATCAGCTCCCAAAGTGCATAATGGGATTTCTCTGCGATGAAACTCTACGAATCCGACGATTGTAATCAAGGGGGCTTTGTGGTATACTAAAAGCAGATAAATAGTAGGAAAATAACGGTTGACATAACATAGTATTCCATGTTATACTTTTATAGTATGCCGCACAACGAGGTATAGTTCTGCCCATTTTTAGGAAATGAGACAGGCACCATAGTTGGCGAGTAAAATGAAGGAGGTGCTATATGTACGCAATTATAGCAACCGGTGGTAAACAGTATAAAGTTGAAGAAGGCGACGTAATCAAGGTAGAAAAACTTGGTGTGGAAGCCGGAGAAACCGTTACTTTTGATCAGGTACTTGTTGTCAGTGACAAAGAGACCAAGGTTGGTACCCCGACTGTAGCAGGAGCTTCTGTAACTGCAACCGTAGTATCAGAGGGAAAAGCAAAAAAAGTAATTGTCTACAGGTATAAAAGAAAAACCGGATACCATAAGAAAAATGGTCACAGACAGCCATTTACCCAGGTTAAGATTGAAAAGATCAGTTGCTAATTCGCAGGATCTGCATAATCTTTAAGTAAATTCTTAACCTAAAGAGGGTGTATCTAATGATACAGATTCATATTAAGAAGTCAGAACATGGTAACATAATTGGTTTTCATGTATCCGGTCATGCTGGTTTTTCCCCACATGGAACAGATGTGGTGTGTGCAGGAGTTTCCGCTCTGGTGATAAACTGTATCAATTCTGTGGAACAGTTTACTGATACCCGTTTTGACCTGAGTCAGAATGAAAGTGCCGGAGTCATTGATTTTACTTGTAAAACTCCAGTGGATGACAAAGCGATGCTCTTGATCCGTTCTATGCTTTTTGGAATAAAAGAGATTGAGAATACTTATGGAAATGAATATGTTACTTTACATGAATGATTGAATGTTAGGAGGGAAATATCATGATGAAAATGAACCTTCAGTTATTTGCTCACAAAAAGGGAATGGGTTCTACAAAGAACGGTCGTGATTCCGAGTCCAAAAGGCTTGGCGCGAAAAGAGCAGACGGACAGTTCGTTTTAGCTGGAAATATTCTTTACAGACAGCGTGGTACAAAGATCCATCCAGGTATAAACGTTGGAAAAGGTGGAGATGATACACTGTATGCACTGGTTGATGGTGTTCTTCGTTTTGAGAGAAAAGGAAGAGACAAAAAACAGGCAAGTGTTTATCCAGTAGAGACTAAATAAGTTGTTTAAAGTAAGACTTAGGGCTGTCATGTATTTGGCAGCCTTTTTTATCCTATAGGAAAGTTCTTGAAATGCGGAGCGAAGAATCTCTTGCGATTCTTCAGAGGTGCGCGTTTTTCAGCCGCACCTTTTTTACGAAGGCTGATGTGGAACCTTCTAAAGACTCACCAACAAAAGCTTTCGTGGGAATATAAAAGGAGGCAGACATGTTTGCAGACCAGGCAAAGATATATATTCGATCCGGTAAAGGTGGTGACGGTCATGTGAGTTTCCGCCGGGAATTATATGTTCCAGCAGGAGGGCCGGACGGCGGTGACGGAGGCAGGGGCGGAGATTTGATCTTCGAGGTAGATCCCGGCATCAATACATTAAATGAATTTAGACATATTCGAAAATACTGTGCAGAAGATGGTGAACCTGGTGGCAAAAAGCGCTGCCATGGCAGAGATGGTAAAGATTTGATCGTTAAAGTTCCAGCCGGCACCATAGTAAAAGAAGCAACTTCCGGCCAGGTCATTACAGATATGTCCTATGAAAATACAAGAGAGGTGGTTTTAAAGGGCGGAAGAGGCGGCAAAGGAAATCAGCACTATGCGACACCGACGATGCAGGCACCCAAATATGCCCAGCCTGGCAAGCCTGCCATGGAACTAGAAGTAATACTGGAATTAAAAACCATTGCGGATGTGGGACTGGTGGGATTTCCAAATGTAGGAAAATCTACTTTTTTATCCCGTGTGACCAATGCCCGCCCCAAGATCGCCAACTATCATTTTACCACCTTAAACCCGAATCTGGGAGTTGTAGATCTGGAGGGAACAGATGGTTTTGTTATTGCCGATATTCCTGGACTGATCGAAGGCGCTTCCGAGGGAATTGGTTTGGGACATCAATTTCTCAAACACATCGAGAGAACAAGAGTCATGATCCATATGGTGGATGCGGCTTCTACAGAGGGTCGTGATCCCATTCAGGACATCAAACTCATTAATGAAGAACTTCGTGCCTACAGTGAAGAGGTTGCCTCCCGTCCCCAGGTCATCGCCGCCAACAAGATCGACTGTTTTTACGGAGACGAAGAGGAGACCGTGCTGACACTTTTGAAAGAGGAATTTGAACCACAGGGAGTCAAAGTATTTCCGATCTCTGCGGTAACTGGCAGCGGGGTTAAGGAACTGTTGTACTATGTTAAAAACATGCTGGATGAAATCAAAGAAGAAAAGATCGTCTTTGAAAAAGAGTATCTGATCCAAGAACCGGATTTCCGGGATGAACCTTATTCGGTATTTCAGGATGAAGATGGCATTTTTCAAATTGAAGGACCAAGGGTGGAACGGATGCTCGGATATACCAATCTGGATTCGGAAAAAGGATTTGAATTTTTCCAGAAATTTATTAAAAACAATGGTATACTGGAAGAACTTGAAGCTCTGGGCATCGAGGACGGTGACACCGTCGAAATTTATGGATGGAGTTTTGAATATTTCCGCTGATGCATTTAACAGTGTACAGGCATTTGATAATTGATAAAAGAAAGGACAATCCTATGACTAGCAAACAAAGAGCATACCTAAAAGGTCTTGCCATGAAGATCAACCCAATTCTGCAGATTGGTAAATCTTCAATCACACCGGAGTTTACTACTGCTGTAGATGAAGCATTGGAAGCAAGAGAGCTCATAAAAATACATGTATTGAAAAACTGCTTTGATGACCCGAGAGGGATGGCAGAAATTATTGCAGAGAGAACACATGCCGAAGTGGTTCAGGTGATCGGGAAAAAGATCGTATTATACCGGGAATCCAAAGACAAAAAGCAGATAGAGCTGCCAAAACAGAATCGTGATTATAATAAATAAGTCCTGGCGGACTTATCCACGAGTTTTTGCAAAACTCGGGATGTGCAGAATCCATGCACAGAAATTATGATAAAATAAGTCCTGGCGGACTTACCCGCAGGTTGCTTCGCAACTTTACTTGCACAAAAACCGTGTGCGGAAATTATGATAAAAAATAATGCAGAGATGGTGATTATAATCTATGGCTAAAATAGGAATTATGGGGGGAACCTTTAACCCTATCCATAACGTTCATCTAAGTATAGCAGAAGAGGCCAGAACTCAGTATCAGCTGGATGAGGTTCGTTTTGTGCCATCAAAAAATCCGCCCCATAAAAACAAACAGGGAATTGCATCGGACTCTCATCGGAAACGAATGATTCAGCATGCCATTCAGGATCATCCTCATTTTTCCTTTTCTGATCTCGAATTAAAGAGAGAAGGTACCACCTTTACGAGAGACACACTGGAATATCTCACAGAAACATGTCCCGAAGACCAATTCTATTTTATACTTGGCGGAGACTCCCTGGCTTCGTTGGAAAGCTGGAAGGAGCCGGCATATATTTTCAGCCACTGTCACATTTTAGCTGCCAATCGCGGAGACATTTTGGAAGAAAAAATAACAGAATGGATCCATTATTATGAAGAAAAGTATGGCGCACACATTTCGGAGATTCAGATGCCATCTCAGCAGATTTCATCTGAAATGATTCGAAACAAACTGGCATCTGGCTGTGACGTAAGTACCTATTGCCCCATACCGGTAATTCAATATATACGGTTTCATGGATTATATGGCTGTGATCGGTCGTCACGGGAAAAACCGGAATCTCCGATGAAGGTATCTGATATGTATGCCTGTCTCTCTGCCTGTCTCAAACCAAAGCGTTATATTCATACGTTGGGAGTGGCTATGACGGCAGCAAATCTGGCGGCAGTACATGGCTGTGACAGCAATCAGGCATACACCGCCGGGCTGCTTCACGACTGCGCCAAATATCTGACAGGCAAAGAGCAGATCACAGCCTGCCAATCTGCAGGTATATCATTAACCAAGGTGGAATTGGAAAATACCGCCCTGATCCACGGAAAACTGGGCGCATATATTGCCAGGACCAGATATGGGATCCAGGACAAAAAGATTCTGTCTGCCATCACCTGGCACACAACCGGAAAGCCCAAAATGTCGCTATTAGAAAAAATCATATACCTTGCGGATTATATGGAACCCGGCAGAGCAATGAACTGTAAACCGTATTCACTGACGCAGATCCGCAGGGCAAGCTTTGAAAACATTGATAAGGCCCTGTATATGGTATTGGAGTGCAGCGTTAGGTATCTGGAAAAGTCCGGAGTCCCCATCGATCCCCAGACAATTGACACTTATAAATACTATCGGAAAAAGACGGACTAAAAATCACATGATGTCAGCTCGATAGCGGAAATTTGAACCTTCTTTTGTCGTTTCGTCATTGAGCTAGAGAAATAATTTTTTGAAAAGGAGGAAACGTTCATGTTGAATTCAAAAGAAATGGCAAGAATAGCATACGATGCTCTGGATGAAAAACTGGGAAAGGATATCCGAATCATTAAAATTGATGAAATCTCTGTTATAGCAGATTACCTCATTATAGCCAACGGTAATAATAGTCCCCAGATCACAGCAATGTTAGATAATGTAGAACTTAAAATGCATGAAAATGGCATCGAAAGCAAACGAATCGAAGGAAATAAAAATTCCACCTGGATCCTGATGGACTACCGTGATATAATTGTGCATATTTTTTCACCGGAAGACCGGTTATTTTATGATCTGGAACGCATCTGGAGAGATGGAAAAACCGTAGAACGCGAGGAATTAGAATAACTTTGACAGTCCACGTTTATAGATAAATAAGCAGGGAACCCAGGGAAGAGTTCCCTGCTTATTTGTTTGAAAAAGATGTTAGCACAATGGTGACTTTGAGCTATGATGTTGCTTCAAAAAAAGACACGATGACCAGCTACATTAAGCGGAAAAGTCCAACAACAATGCCCAGAATCACAACCTGGTCTACATAAATCGGCTCCATCGTATCATTTTCAGGCTGAAGACGATAACGTCCATCTTCTTTATAGTATGTCTTAACCGTAGCTGAATCCTCCACCAGTGCTACTACAATTTCTCCATTTCTGGCTGTCGGGCTCTGACGTACGATAACCTTATCCCCGTCATAAATTCCTATATTAATCATGCTTTCACCCCGTACATTTAAAATAAACAAATCCCCGGAAGGAAGTTCATCGGCGAGAAGAGGAAAATAACCACTAATATTTTCTTCTGCAAAAATCGGCTGACCTGCTGCGACAGTTCCTAAAATGGGAATATTACGCATTTCCTTTCTGGTTAAATTGAAACTATCATCTACGATCTCGATCGCACGTGGTTTTGTTGGGTCCCGTCTTATGTATCCGTTTTTTTCTAATGTTTCAAGATGAGAGTGCACCGATGAAGTGGATTTCAAATTTACAGCATTACAAATCTCTCTCACAGCCGGCGGATACCCTTTTGTAAGTATCTGTTCCTTTATATACTCTAATATTTCACTCTGTTTGGCAGAAATTCGACCATTACCCATATTCTGCTACCTCCTGCTTTTTTAATACAAACGGTTGTTTGTATTCATAATATAACATATAGTTCCATCCTTGTCAAACATTTGTTCTATAT
>CANBKJ010000058.1 GCA_947369165.1 uncultured Lachnoclostridium sp. | reverse complement strand
ATTTCAAGAAATGAACATTTTTTGTATTTTTCTATTGATTTCATCCAGCGAATTTTGATCTGGTATCTCGACACAGAATTTAACGTTAGGGTATTCCGCTAATTTTTCCCGTGCAAATTCTCCCGTTAGTGTGGCAGTTTCCATCTTCCACTCAACCTTCTCTTCCTTCTGCCAGCGCATCAGCGATAAGATCTCCCCCGCTTTCATGTCAGTCCTGACATTCTTTTTACACAGCTTATACAATGTATTAATATCCATCTCCAGCAGGGATTTTTTCATGACTTGTTTCAAAATAGCTTTCAACATTTCCTCATGGTTCTCACATCTCTGTTTCGTACCCTGCGGAAAATGATGTCTCTCTCTGACAAAGGTAAGTGCTTCTTTTCCATTTACATGATTTATTCCCTTCTGGAAACTCGTCTTCCAGTCTGTTTCAAAACTTCGATTTGCTTTTACATCCACCCCTCCGATGGCGTCGACCAGTTTCTTGAAACCGGACATGTCAAGCTGTATATAATAGTCGATCTTTGTATCCAGCAGTTCTTCCGCCCCCTGGATCAGATTCTTGATGCCATAGAGAGAAAGATGAGAAAATTTCGTATATTGCTTCTCCTCCGATGACGATGCTGGAAGACCAACATAGGTGTCCCTCGGTATCCCCGTAATCAAAAGCTTCCTTTCAGAGGGATTTACCGTAACAAGCAGGTTCAGCTCACTTCTCTGGCTTCGCTCTTTTTCTCCATAGGTATCCAGACCACTGATGAATACCTGAAAGGGCTTATTGGTTATCACATCTCTCTTTTCCCTGACGTTCTCCTTCGTGACCTGTTCCACCATGGGCTCGTTCCGTACTGCCCCGATCGCCACGCTCATTCCCACCAGGCTCACGATCACCAGAAACAGGGAAACCGCAGCTAAAATCAATTTTTCTTTTTTCATCCTATTTACCTCCTTTTATTATTGATTTTTACAAGTCCATGTTACCCTGTCTTTATATGAGAAGCTTCATCAACATATCAGAGAGTTGTAAAAGTCACAAAAACCTCAGTTCCCTTTGCCGGCTCGCTCTCAATCCGGATCTTTCCCTGGTGCAGCTGTACGATCTCTGCACAGAGGGCCAGTCCCAGCCCGGTCCCCCCCCGCTCTCTGCTCCTCGCCTTGTCAATCCGGTAAAAAGGTTCCAGGATCTTTTCCAGTTCCCCGGCATCCATCCCAATGCCATCATCCAGGATACGTAACTCTCCCTCTTCCCAAAGGATCTGCATTTTTCCTCCCTCTTTGCAGGCTCGAACCGCGTTTTCCAGTAAATTCCGCACCAGACAGACGAGAAGCTCCGGAACACCCTGGAGAGTAAAATCTGTACCTGACATATCCACTCTCAGATCTTTTTCCTCCAGCAATGGGACGCAGCTGTCATAGGCTTCCCTTACACAGTCTCCCAGGCTTGTCTCCTTAAAATCCAGTTCTTCTCCCCGTACTCTTGCCAGCAGCAGAAGCTGGTGTGCCATCTGCTGAAGCCTGCCGCTCTCTCCCTTTATATAGTGCAGCGCCTGGTACTGCTTTTCCTGATCTGCCCTTCCCCGCAGGAGAAATTCCGAATAGCCGCCAATGGAAGTCAGCGGCGTGCGCAGTTCATGGGCCAGATTAGCCACAAATCGCTGCTGGGATTCGATCCTATTATGTACTGCCTCCGTCATCACATTGAAATCTCTTCCCAGGTCTGCGATCTCATCCTTTCCCTGGATCCGGATGCGCTCATAATTGCCCGCCGCCACTTCTCTCGTCATCTGTGACAGCTGGTGCAACGGTCTCGTAAGACGGCGCAGGATCATATAAAGAGCAGTGGCCAGCACCAGGGAGAGCACACCGCTTAAGATGAGAAAGATATATTTCAGCTTGTCCCAGAGGGCAGACAATTCTGTCATTTTCCGTGTCGTTATGAGACGATACTCATCCTTTCCGGCTTCAAAAGATGTGACCAGACAAGCTGTCTGTATCCCGTCTTTTCTCTGAATGGTTATGGTATTGTTGTCTCCCCCCTCTGCCAGAGACTGTCCCTCACCGGGAAACATACAAGTTCCATTCTGCCACAGTTCAAATCTCAATCCATTTTTCAAAAATATTTTTTCATAATCCTGCATAATAGGCTCCAGCATCTTTTTCCCCGGTGTTTTCTCTCCAAAAGCAGAAATATCTTCTGCCAGCGCCCGCTCAATCACCTGGTTTTCCCCGGTGATCCGCTTTTTTTCTTCCTGCAGGCTGCCATGATAGGCAACCCGGAACACCATATATATTCCTACATTTAAAAATATGAGAAACAAAATCAGCACGGTAAAATAAATTTTTTTCCAGAATTTCATACCCATCCCTCACATTTCCTCCAATCGGTATCCTACCTTATAAACCGTCTTGATCGCTTTTTCCAGACCTAATTTCTGACGTAGTTTTTGTATATGTACATCCACCGTCCTCGTGTCCCCCTCATAGTCAAACCCCCATGCCAGTTCTAAAAGTTTTTCCCTTGACAGGGCAATATTCCGGTTTCTCACCAATGCCTCAAACAGTTCATATTCCTGTGGAGTCAGTTCCACTTCCACACCCTTACGGTATACGATCCGGCTCGTCATATCCATCGTCACATCTCCGATGCGTATCCCGCTTTCATCCGTTCCGTTTCTCCGAAGAATGACCTGGATCCGGGCAAGCAGTTCCAGGATCTCAAATGGTTTCACCAGATAATCATCGGCACCTGCCTGAAATCCTTTCATCTTATCCTGAATCTCATCTTTCGCTGTTACAAACATCACCGGTGTCCCAGTACAATATTGTGCCAGACGGAAACCGTCGATGCCAGGAAGCATGACATCCAATAATATCAGGTCAAACTGCTGTCTTTCCAATATCCGCTTTGCCTCCCAGCCATCTGACGCTGAACTGGAACTGTGTCCTACCAGCTCCAGATTCCAGCAGATGAGATTGCGGATGGTTTCCTCATCCTCTACCACCAATATGCGCGCCATAACCAAATCCTCCTCTTCGCCCGGCGTTGACACCGGGCTGCGGTACTATTCTACCATAATTACTGCACACGTTCTCCGTACAGCACAAGCTGCATAGTTTTGCCTATACAACTATTTTACCACAAAAATATTAGGAAGTTGTTAAAACGTTCTGGTCAGTATCCGGCTGTTTTCGATAAAGTCTTCCACGGTGTAAAAGCCCAGACGCTGGATGAGGTCCAGGACGTAAGGATTTTCTCCCGGAGTACGGTATTTTGCCTGATCGGCATATTCATTTACCAGCTCTGTCGTCTTTTCGATCTCCATAATTCGCTTCGGACCCCCGACACATCCTCCGGGACACGCCATTCCCTCAAAGAAATTTCCCTCCACATGTCCATCGAGAATTTTCTGCAGCATCTCTTTACACTCGGCGACGCCACAGGCACATACCGGTTTCAGATCATATTTTTCATCGAGACTCGCCAGACTTTCCTTCACGGCCTGACTCACCCCTCCGGTTCTCGCATACAGTCTTCCCGCCGCTGCAGAATGCTCATTCTCATCTTCTTCCATTTTAGAAAAATCTACTTCCAGTGCCTCAAAGATATCCTGTAGTTCTTGAAAAGTCAGTACACAGTCAATATCTCCTACAAGATCCGGCTCTCTGATCTCAGCTTTTTTTGCCAGACATGGTCCCACAAATATCGTCTTACAGCCCCGGTGAAGTTCTTTAGCAATCCTGCCACAGGCGATCATCGGTGAAACAGCCGGGGGAAGATGCCCCGCAATCTTCTCAAATTCCTTGCGAATCATCGAGATCCAGATGGGACAGCAGCAGCTGGTCAGCTGAAACCCTTCTTTGTGATCCATATTTTCACAGAACTCCAGGGATTCCTTCAACGTCAAAATATCAGCAAATGCCGCCACCTCGATCATTCCGGCAAAGCCCATTCCTTTCAAGGCGCTACGAATCTTTCCCGGCGTCGCCTCCTCTCCGAACTGACCAATATAGGCAGGCGCCATCATCGCATACACCGGCTCCTCTGAACTCTTTAATATCTCCACCACTTTTACCGCATCGTGACTGAATGTCAGATTTTTATTCTGGCACGCCTCGATACACTGGGCACATCCTGTACAGTTCTCCGCATTCATCGTCACTTTCCCATCTCGGACTTCCAGTGCCCGAAACATACATGCGGTAACGCACTGGGCGTCCTCACAGTCACAGGGCTCATTTTTCCACACCAGAGGATATTTGTCCGGGTGGAACAGGCAATCCAGTTTTCGCCTCGACTCATTTTCCGATACAGATCTTCCCCACAGACGATCCTTCAATACTTTCCGGTATAATTCTTCAAAGGTCATGTTCATTTCCTCCATATTACATGTTCTTTCTATTCAGTATGGAAAAAATTGCAGGGTTTATACAGAGAGCACAATAATACAACGAATATTACGTTTTCGTCGCACTAGCTCGATGGCGCGAAAAAAGGTTCCGGTCAGGTAACCCTGCAGCCGAAACCTTTTTCATTAAAATCATATGATGATACACACCAGACCGCCATTGGAATCATTGACTACCTTTTGTATCGTATCCTGAAGCTTCACCTGGCTTTCCTCTGTCAGCCGATTGACCTTATTCATGATGCCGTCATCCACTAGCTGCCGTATCGTTTTCCCGAAAATGTTCGTATCAAAAATTCCATCAGGATTTTCTTTGCTGTTCATCTCGATATATTCAATAAGATCTTTCGCCTGCTCCTCGCTGCCTACAATGGGTGCGATCTCTGTCTCAATATTTGCCTGAATCAGATGCAGGGATGGGCAGACCGCCTTGATCTTCACTCCATATTTGTTTCCATGTTTAATCAGCTCCGGTTCAGCGATCTCGATCTCCTCCATCGTCGGAGTAACGATTCCATACCCCCGCCCTTTTACCTGTTCGCACGCGGTTCCAATAGACTCGTATTCCGCCCGTTTACCTGCTAGTTCCTTCAAGGTAGCAATCAGTTCATACTCTCCGGTGATAGGAGTTCCGATCATGTCGCTAAGGATCTCATAATAATAATGTTCCTGAAATTCCACGGAAATATTGACCTGACCGTTTTCCATCTGCTTATCCTGGATATATACTCCTTTAATATAGTCGGCCTCCAGATTCAGACGGTCCTTGGTCACATCTTTCATAAGCCTCATATTCATGAGCATTTCCCTGCACTGCTCCAAAAGATCCTTTTTCAGCCAATGATCCCTGTCCAGAAACTCTACCCATTTGGGAAGAAAGAAATTGATCCTTCCAATAGGAAAATCCGATAAGATAGTTTCCATGATCCGATATACATCCTCCTTTTTCAACCTTTTACAATCCAAAGGCAAGACACTCATGTTATATTTCTGCTCCATCTCCTCCGCTTGATTTTTGACGGACTCGGAGTGAGGATTTATCGTGTTCAAAATAATCATCGTCGGCTTTCCGGTCTTCCTGCACTCTTCAACGGTCTTCTCCACTCCCTCTACATACTGTTCTCTGGAAAGGTCCGTAAAACTTCCATCCGTAGTGACAATGATCCCAATATTTGAATGTTCTTCGATGACTTTCCTTGTGCCCAATTCTGCCGCCTTCGTGAAGGGAATTTCCTGGGCAGACCAGGGTGTCTTAACCATCCGCTCTTTTCCCTCTTCCATATAGCCGGCGGCATCTTTCACGACAAATCCCACACAGTCAATTAAACGGATCTTACAGGCGGCGCCGCTGGGCAGCGTAAGCGCCGCTCCATCCTTCGGAATAAATTTGGGTTCTGTCGTCATAATCGTCTTACCATCCGAAGATTGAGGAAGCTCGTCGATAGTTCTTTGTCTCTCTCCCTCGTCCATAAGCTCCGGTATAACCATGATCTCCATGAAATTTTTTATGAATGTACTTTTTCCGGTTCTCACAGGACCTACTACTCCCAGATATATTTCTCCTCCGGTTCTTTTGTTTATATCTTCGTACACATTATATCCACTGTCCATAAAAAAACCCCCTTGCTAAACTGTTAAAGTATATGCAAGGGGATCTTTTGATATGTCATAAACTTATTTAACTTTTATAGTCTTTACTGCCTTTTTGCCTGAACTTGCCGTCACCGTAATTTTAACCTTTCCTTTCTTTTTCGCCTTAAGATATCCATAGGCATCAATCTCAGCTATGTTAGGCTTATTACTTGCGAAAGAAAGTGTGTCTGTAGACTTGGCTGATTTGAGACTGACTGTCAGCTTCACTGTCTTTTTCCTCTTCACAGTCTTTGGCGCCTTAATTTTAACTTTCTTTGCCTTGACCTCTTTCTTGGATACTATGATCTTTAAAGAAATTTTTTTACCGGAATCTGCCTGAATCGTTATTTTAGCAGAACCCTTCTTCTTTGCGGTAACAAAACCATTTGATGTCACGGATGCCACTTTTGCCTTACTAGACTTATACGTCAGCTTATCCGTAGTATTTTCCGGTGCCAGTCTGGTATTCAATGTCACGCTCTTGCCTTTTGCCATATAGACGGTCTTAGTACTTGGACGATTCAGCAATAGTGTGATCTTATTAGCTGGCTGTTTGACCGTCACACGGCAGGATGCCGTTCTGCCGGTATTGGATTTTACATTGATTGAAACCGCTCCTGGTGCCACAGCCCGGATCACACCACTGACATCCACGGTTGCAATCTTGGGATCACCAGAAGAATATGTATAGGTCAGTTCTTCATTTGAATTCGCCGGCACCTTCTGGGGATTCAGCTTATGAGTTTTCCCTACATTCAAAGTTACTTCCTTATCTACCGTAATGGAATCTGCTTTCTGGATCACATTAATCACAACGGATGCGTGAACTCCAGAAGAAGATATTCCTGTCAGCTCTGCAGTTCCCACCGCCAGGGCTTTCACTGTTACATTTTGAATGGTTCCCTGGGTCACCTGAAGAATTCCTTCATTACTGCTCTTCCAGTCAATCTTATCGGTGGTATCCGACGGTGATACAAAGAAGCCTTTCGTGGCATCCGTCTTCGTCGTCTTCGCAAAACTCATACTTCTGCCTACTTCCAATGTCACATTTCCGTCCAGAATGCGCAGTTCTTTTAATGGAGCATTTACTTTAACTTTAAAGGCTTCCGATCTGACACTGTCCTTTTCTGAGGATGCAGCTACGATCGTAGCCTCTCCTCTTGCAAGTCCGGTCACTTTTCCCTCGGCATCAACCGATGCATATTTCTGTCCAGAAGTCACACTCCATGTCACTGCCTGGGATGCCACCTTCGGAGCAACCGCTGCTGACAGCTGTATGCTCTCACCGATATTTACCTCATTGGAGCCACTTACCGTCACAGAGGACGGTGTATAATTATTCTCTTTTGATACCTGAAGGGTAAACTGCATTTTCGTTCCGCTCGCCTGCCCTTTGATCGTGATCACCGCGGTTCCCTCCCCTACTGCACGGAAAGTTCCATCCGGACTCACTGT
Organism: uncultured Lachnoclostridium sp.; assembly: GCA_947369165.1. Lineage (GTDB taxonomy): Bacteria > Bacillota > Clostridia > Lachnospirales > Lachnospiraceae > Eubacterium_F. The sequence goes on along the minus strand of CANBKJ010000058.1, from coordinate 12,523 downwards.
GACTACATTTTCATCGGAGGATTCAATAACAGCCTTTTCGCCGTAAATGGCTAACAAACTGTCATCATAATCTGTCTTTCCATAATCTACTCCGATGCTGATCTTATCGCTGTCACCCACCGACAGCCCAAAGATAGCATTATTGGTGATATTAGTATCCAACAAACCTCCACTTGTCGTACAGCTCAGCCCTCCAGATGCCACCGCTATCTGGCCGGTCACAACAATCTTATCAGATATAGTCCCTGACTTAACCATTACCGTTGCATCGCCCGGCTTTTTGCATTTTACTAAGGCAGTTGCCACACCACTTCCCGGCTCATACAACATATCGCTGATCTCAACCACCTCATTATCTGATGATGTCCAAGTCACCTGATCGGTAGTTTCTATCGGATCAATCTTCGCCGTCAATTTTATTCCATTCGTAGCTGCAGAACTTTTTACTGGGATGTATAAAGCTTTTTTACCAGTAGTTTCATCGTACATGGATGGATTTCCCTTTACCGTGTTGTCTTCACTTGCCGATACGGACACACTCTGCGTTGGCACATCCTGCACAGACACCTGGTAAGTGAATGTATGGCTGCTACTCCAGATCGTATGTTTTGCATTTGCATAGTTAAATCCTGCTCCCGTTTCGATTTTTACGGTCACTGAATCCTTCAAATATGCATCTCCGTGAAGAATAAAAGAATACGGCTCCTTTGACATATCGAATTCTGCTCGAAGTCCCTGGGCAGATTTTCCGAGAATATCTGTCTCCTTAGATCCATCAACGATCACTACTTTAACAGAACCATTTAGAACATTCTTATTAAATGCATTGATTGGAAGCCGAACACTGTCATGAATGGGGACTACTACCTCTTCATTTTCCTTATATGACAAACTGAGCGTAGGATCCGCCTGCGGCTTTATATTTTCCCTGTCCATCGCTGCTTTGCCAAATGCTCCGATGATCGCTGCCCCGTTTATCGAAGCGCTTGCCGGTATACTTACAGTAGTAAGGCTTACCGTATCTCTGAGAACATTTTGCTCCACACTTTGCACCTTATCACCAAATGAAACATTTCTAAGATATGAACACTGATCAAACATACTGTCAGAAATCTTAATCAATGGGGAATTGGTAAGCTGTACGTCCGTTACATTGCACTGCCGGAAGGCTGCGCTTCCAATGCTTTCCAGATTTTTCGCCGCAGAAAAATCAAGTTTTCTTAAACCGGTCTTTTCTCTTCTTTTTCCATATTTCTCATAATTCCAATAGTAGGTATACTTTAATTCCTGGTCTTCTCTTATAGTGATTTCCCTTTTGCAATCCTCATCATTAGTGTTGCGAACTGCACACTGTGCAAAGGCACTGCTGCCAATCGAAGTAAGACTTGTAGGAAATTTCATTGTCTCAAGGGAATAGCACTCCATAAAGGCATTGTTTCCAATACTTTCAAGACTGGTTCCTAATGCACTGATACTGCTCTCTTTAAAATACAGGTTATAACATCTCTGGAACGCACCGTCTCCGATCATTTTCATTCCCTCCGGAATATAAACAGTGCGGAGTCCATAATAATCATAATATTTGCTGTTATCCAAAGAAATAATCTCTTTGGCTGCGCCGCTGAATGTATTCTGCTTTATTTCTGTAAGATTCTCCGAAAGTGTCACTTTATTTAAGCTAAAGCATTTTTCAAAGGCACTGACGCCAAGGCTGTCTCCCCGCATGGAATCCGGCAGACTGACATCCCTGATACCAAAGACATAAGTCATACCAATACTATAAGATTCTCCTGGAAGAGCTACATGTTCTATATCAGAATTTACCACCGCCCGGATCCAGACTTCCCTTTTGCCAGGATCGTTCTCAAGAGATATCAGGCTACCCGCATTGTCCTGTGAACAATAAAACGTGGCTGTCACCGATCCATCCATTTTGGAATAAAACCTGTTTTTATATGCTTGAGTATTTGTTTCATATTCTTCCTTGTATATTTCTATCTTCTTATCGGCAGGATCTCCCTCCCCATACATAAGCATATCATCGTCCACCCATGCTTTTTTGGCAACAATATAGAGCTCCGTATAATCCGGATCTGTCAGCTCTCCCTTATCATTGATGGTTCCCTCAGGAAGGCTTCCCCGGGAAAGGATATCTGTCTCATCTATGTATATATTTCTGCAATAATCCGCAGCCCTTGCCGCGTTATCTGTATTATCTTTGTCATAGGCATTGTTATAGTCAAAGATCTTCAGCTGGGTATACCCTGGTTCCGAAACAGTCTTGATCTTTTGTTTTAGAGCATAAGCCTTTACTCCGCTGACACGAATAGAATTTTCTACACTGCATCCTGCAAATGCACGATCACCTATGCTTGCAAGCTTTGAACCGAACTGCAGTGTACCTTCCTTTTTCATTGTCTGGGTACCGATTGTAAAAAGTCTGGTCTGATTCTCAAATGCAGACGTACCAATCACCTCAAGATTATCTGAAACGGTAACCGTTTCTAATTTTGCTCCCCGGGAAGCCAGATAAAATGCCTTATCAGGAATTTCCTTCACGCCTGCTCCAAGATCCACATTACGCAGGGCATAGTTATCTTCAAATACAGATTCTCCCAGAGATACGACACAATCTGGAAGAATCACCTCCTCAAGTCCTGCGAACACTGCTGGCTCCTGGTATGCATCGTTAACTATACCGTTCTCTCTCTTAATAAAAGCAGAACAATTGGCAAATGCAGAGTCACCAATTGTAGTGAGATTTTTTAGATCCTTTAAAAATACTGTCGTTTTCAAACTTTGACAGCTTGCAAATGCACGGCTTCCAATCTTCTCCAATTTAGAATTTTCAGATAAATGGATGTAGGCGCCATTTAGGTTATTACAAGCTTTAAATGTATCTGCTTTTATCTCTGTCAGCGCATCTGGCAGAGTGATCTCCTGGATACTGCATTTAGCAAAAGCCCCCGCTTCAATATTGGTACATTTCTCTGGAATCACGATAGAAGCCAGCGTCGCTGCACCAAACGCCTGCGACTCAATCGTCTCCAATGATTCCGGCAGCTTTAGGCTACGAATCTGTGAGGCAGAAAAGGAGTACTGGTTTATTTTTGCAAGCTTGGTACAAGTAGACAGATCCATACCCCAGAGCCAGGCACTTGCAAAACAGTTGTCTCCCACATAGGTAATATGATCTGGAAGCTGGCTGAAAGATGAATTCTCTCCCTTTTCGATCACATAAAACTGGATATTATATCCGGAAGCTCCAGCTCCCTGAAACAGTCCGTTGGGCAAATAAGCTAGATCATTATGAAGTCCAACCTTTACTAACCTGACACACTGTTCAAAGGCATTGGCTCCCAGATTGGCCGCAGCCTTGATGGGAATCTTTATCTCTTCAAGGCTCTTACAGGAAGCAAATGCCCTGGTCCCCAGTTTCAGCTCTGGCTTAGAATCAGCATAGTCTGCGAACTTCACCGCTGTGATTGCCTCGCACCCACTAAAAGCAGAAGCTCCAACCTCATTTACCTTTGTAAGGTCGACTATATTCTCTTTTCCCGTACCTATCATCAAAGTAACCAGGTTTGAGCAAGCATCAAAGGCATTATTCCCGATCTTCGTCACACCCTCCGGCAGGACAATCTTCGTCATCTTACAGAATGCAAATTCATTTTCTGGAACCTCTGTAACACTGACTCCTGACAAATCAAACTCAGAAGCAGACCTTGCCCATCCGATGCCTTGAATATTTTTGATAGTCAATCCTGTAAAGTCAATCTTCCCCGGATAATTTACCAGATACCTTCCATATACCTGTTCCGTATATGTAACATTATTTCCATACTTATTTACTACAGCTCCAGCATTCATTCCCGATAGCTCCTGAATCACCGCCTCCGCTGCTGCTATCGCCGTCTCATCTTCTTTTTTCTGAGCCACTTCCAGATTCTTCTGAGCATTGGCAAGAATTGTATAAAAATTCCTAACCTCAGAATCCGGGACATGACTGGCGGATAATATCTCCATATCCCCCATGCTTTCAGCCGATGCGGCTTTTGCATCTCTTCCAGGACTTACCGCTGTCTGCACACTTGTTATCACCAGTGCCAGGGCAAGCATAATGCTGGTCACACGCATCATAACACTCTTTTTCCCTTTTTTTTTCATAATTTAGTTTTCTCCTTTTTATTTCATGTGTAGCTCGACGGTACCAACTTGAACCTTGTGCAAATTGACGCCGTATAACCTCGCCGTATATACTATATTTTACATCTCGCATCCAAAAGATGTCAAGAGAAAATATACACAGGCAAAAACAGCTGCTTCAAAACTCTTTCAGTCTCAAAACAGCTGTTTTTATCTTGTCACTTAATTCTTATTCTATAATTTTTGCATTTTCCCCTACAAAATCAATGACTTTATTCGTAAGAAGTGTTACTTTATAATATCTTTCAATGGTAATCGCCTGCCCATACAAATCTTCAAAGTTTTTCTTAAGATCTGCTTCCTCCTGGCCTGCCTGCTCTGCCACACTGGCAATCTCTGCTTTGATCTCTTCATCCGTCACCGTGATGTTTTCTTTTGCAGCAATGGCTTCTGCCAGGATCTGAGTCTTGGCAATGCTCTGAGCCGCTTTCAAGAGATTATCATTATAGGTCGCCTCATCCATCTGCATCGCGGAAAGGAATGCCTTAAAATCGCTGTAACCATACTGTTTTGCGGTATACTTATAGTAAGCATCCAACTGGGATTTACAGGATTCTACGAGGGTCTCAGGGTATTTCTTAACCTCTGCTTTTTGTTCCACTTCTCCATAAGCGGTCTGCCCTGCGCTTTTTTTCTTATCTTCCACCAGCTTATTTCTTGTAGCCTCTTTGTATTCCGCTACTGTCTTATATTCAGTCTTTTCAGAAACAAGCTTATCGTTCAGTTTCGGCATTTTTGTCTCAGAAATATAATTCAGAGTAATCGTAAACACTGCCGGTTTCCCTGCCAGTTGTTTCGCCTGGTCATCCCCGCCCTGGCCGTAATCCTCTGGAAACGTCACGTTAATATCTTTTGTGTCACCGACTTTCATACCAACGATGCCATCGTCAAATCCATCGATGTAACCAGAAGATCCAAGTGTAATGGTTTGATCTGTTGCACTTCCATTGTCAAATGCTTCTCCATCGACTTTACCAACATAATCGATATTTACCATATCCCCTTTTTTACATTTTCCCTTTTTGATCTTATCTTCTGTAGAATTATTTGCCAAAAAGGAATCTATCTCTGCCTGAAGATCCTCATCGCTGATCTTGCAATCTACTTCTATTCCTTTATACTCCGGTACTGTCACACAATCTTCTGGATTGTATTCTTCGATCACGATGGCAGAACCGCTTGCTGCCGGTGCAGAAGTATCCTCTCCGGTAAACTTCGCCTTAATATCATTCCATGAACATCCTGTGAGCATCAGAGCTGCCGCCAGAAATGCGCTGATCATAACCGCTTTTCTCTTCACTTCTTTTTCCTCCTATCGCCCCTGTAAGGGTAGCACAGCAGCTTTTGCTGTGCAGCTTTTTTTCTTGGTTTGTATTCTGTCACTATAATTATCCCACAACCATAGCAGCAAAACCAATTTTAATTCTATCACATTTATTAGAAAAATAAAAGTGAAAGTTTTATGAACATATGATACCAGGGGCACATAGTGCGGAGCAATCCGTGTATCATTCATCCGGTCATCCCAATGCCTCTTTCATGCTTCTCACATACTCTCCCACTTTTTCCACACATTCCCTTCCATATTCTCCCACGATGCGGACGATCGCACTTCCCACGATCACTCCATCCGATACCGCTGCCATATTCTCCGCCTGTTCTGGTGTAGAGATTCCAAATCCCACAGCACAGGGAATGTCTTTAACTTTTTTTACCTCGCGGACCATCTCCGCTACACCCTGACTGATGTTATCACGCACTCCTGTCACACCCAGGCTGGATACACAGTAAACAAATCCCTTTGCCCCGGCAGCAATCGCCTTAATCCGTTCCTTTGAGGTGGGTGCAATAAGGGAAATGACGTCCAACTCATACCTGCGGAATATCTGATCCAGCTCTTCCTTTTCCTCAAATGGCATATCCGGCACGATCACACCAGCCATACCAATTTCTTTGGAACGTTTTGCAAATTTTTCGATGCCATATACAAAGATCACATTGATATAAGTCATAAATACCATGGGTATGTGAAAACGCTCCCTGTTTTTTTCCAGCATATCAAATATTTTATCCGTTGTGGTTCCAGCCGCCAGTGCCCTCTCGTCTGCTTTCTGGATCACAACGCCCTCTGCCACCGGATCCGAAAAAGGAATCCCGATCTCAATGAGATCTGCCCCATTCTCCTGCATGGCATAGAGTATCTTTTCCGTGGTCTCAAGATCCGGGTCTCCTGCTGTGATAAATGGTATAAATGCTTTTTTATTCTGAAATGCTTCTTCTATTTTATTCATAAATATCAACCCCCCTGTATCTGGCGATCGCCGCCACATCCTTGTCACCTCTGCCTGAGATATTCACTACGATGATCTGGTCCTTTGCCATCGTGGGCGCCAGTTTTCTAGCGTAGGCAAGGGCATGGGAACTCTCGATGGCAGGAATGATCCCCTCTGTCCGGGACAGGTATTCAAAGGCTGAAACTGCCTCTTCGTCCGTAATCGGGACATATTCTGCCCTCTTCGTATCATGCAGGTATGCGTGCTCCGGTCCGATCCCCGGATAATCCAGCCCGGCTGAGATAGAATATACCGGCGCGATCTGACCGTATTCATCCTGACAGAAATAGGACTTCATTCCATGAAAGACGCCCATGCTGCCATTGGCGATCGTAGCCGCATTTTTATCTGTATGCACACCGTGTCCCGCCGCCTCACATCCGATCAGCCGCACCGTCTCATCCGGGATAAACTCATAAAAGGCTCCCATGGCATTACTGCCGCCACCCACGCAGGCGATAACCGCATCCGGCAGCTTTCCTTCGATCTGCATCAGCTGTTCTTTGATTTCCTTTCCGATAACACTTTGAAAATCTCTTACAATCTCAGGAAATGGCGCCGGTCCCATAACCGATCCGATCACATAGTGAGTATCCTCGATGCGGTTCGTCCACTCTCTCAACGTCTCATTCACAGCATCCTTTAATGTCTGGGTGCCGCTGGTCACGGCGTGAACCTTTGCCCCTAAGAGCTCCATACGGAATACATTCAATGCCTGGCGCTCCGTATCCTCTTTTCCCATAAATACTTCACATTCCATGCCAAGCAACGCCGCGATGGTAGCTGTGGCCACCCCGTGCTGTCCGGCTCCTGTCTCAGCGATCAGCCGGTTTTTTCCCATCTTCTTTGCCAATAGCGCCTGCCCCAGCGCATTATTCAACTTATGAGATCCGGTGTGGTTCAGATCCTCCCGCTTCAGATAAATCTTTGCCCCACCAAGATCTTTTGTCAGCCGCTCTGCATAGTACAGGATCGACGGCCGCCCCACGTAATTTGCCAGTAACTCTTGAAATTCCCGGACAAATTCTGGATCCTCCTTATATTTGTTATATGCTTCTTCCAGCTCAATCACAGCGTTCATCAGCGTCTCCGGTATATACTGTCCGCCATAAACGCCAAAACGTCCTTTCGACATCTCTTATTCCTCCCCTTCTACGGCATTCGGTAAGAACGCACTATTTCTATAATTTTTTTTATTTTTTCTTTATCTTTGACTCCATTTGTCTCAACTCCGCCACTCACATCAATGCCGATACAGCAGCCTTTATCCTTTACTGTAGACAGTGCCTGGCGGATATTGCCTGCCCCAAGCCCTCCTGCCAAAAGATAGGAATGCTCCAGCTCTTTCGGGATCAGTTTCCAGGAAAAAGTCTCTCCGGTACCTCCGTACTGCCCTCTGTGATAAGCATCCAACAGCAGATGGTCCACTGGCAGCTGGTCAGCCAGAAGGATATCCTCCGGGTTTTTCACCCGCACCGCTTTGATGATCGGCGCTTCTGTCATGCCACGAAGCGCCCGGATATATTCTTCCGTTTCATCCCCATGCAGCTGGATCACATCAATGGTTCCCTTACCGACAATTGCTGCCACGGCTTCTTCTGGCGCATTGACAAACACGCCAAACACTTGAATCCGCGGATCCATCTGTTGCCTTAAGAGAGCCGCATGATCTTCTGTCACTTTTCTTTTTGTATTTGCAAAGATGAATCCCGCATAATCCGGCATTGTCTCATTGAGATACCGGACATCCTCTTCCCTGCGGATCCCGCAGATTTTTATTTTCATTTACTCACATCCATTCCTCGCAGCTCTGCCAGCGTTTTTTTCTTATCTGCGCTGCGCATCAGCGTCTCACCGATCAGAACACCGTTCACACCACCTTGTTCCAACGCCTCGATATCTTCTCTTGTGCGGATGCCACTCTCTGCTACAAACAATATATCTTCTGGTACCTTTTCACGAAGTCGCAGACAGTTATTTATATCCACCTGAAAGGTCTTCAGGTCCCTGTTATTGACGCCTATGATCCGCGCCCCGGCGCAGACCGCACTGCGGATCTCTTCCGCATCATGAGCTTCCACCAGTGCGGACAGCCCCAGGGTTTCACACAATCCGATCCACTTCCTGAGTACCGTCTCCGGAAGAAGGGAACAGATCAGCAAAACCGCACTGGCTCCGGTCACCTTCGCTTCATAAATCATATATTCGTCGATGATAAAATCTTTTCGCAGAAGTGGGATATCAACTTTCTTATGGATCTCTTCCAGATATTTAGTACTTCCCATAAAATAATCCGGCTCGGTCAGCACAGAGATACTGTCTGCCCCCGCTTCTTTATATTCCCTGGCAATATCCACATAAGAAAACTCATCAGCTATGACCCCCTTCGACGGCGAAGCTTTCTTAATCTCACAGATAAATGCCGCCTTCCCGCCTCGAAGAGGAATCTCAAAGGGAAATCCATCTCCTACAGGGTAAGAACAGGCTTTCTGTTTCATCTCTACCAGGGAAATTCTCTGTTTGCAGGCTTCCACCCGTTTTTTAGTGGCTGCCGCTATTTCATCTAAAATCATTTTTTCCTCCATCCACGCACAAACTTGAATCAGTGACGTAGAACTTCTTAGCTTTCTTTTTTTGAAAGCTTAGTAGTTCTATTCACATTTTTCTCCTCACTGTCTGCTGGCTCTTATAAATTCTTCCATCTTTGCCAACGCCAAACCGCTGTCTATCACCTCTGCTGCCTTTCGCACTCCCTCTTCCATCGTAATTTCTGATGTTCCAAGATATATCGCCACACCAGCATTCAAAAGGACGATATCCCGCTTTGCCCCGTTCTCCTTTCCAGAAAGAATATCTCTCGTGATCCGAGCATTTTCCTCTGGCGTGCCTCCTGCCAGTTCTTCTTTCTGACAAAGCTTCAAGCCAAACTGCTCCGGAGTGATGTCAAAAGAAGTGAGTTTCCCGTCCTCAATCTCGCAGCAGTGGGTGGGTCCCGTCAATGTGATCTCATCCAGACCATCGCTTCCGCAAACCGCCATACCTCGTTTTACCCCAAGATTGCTAAGCACCTCTGCCAGTTTTTCCACCAGTGACCGGTCATACACGCCGAGAAGCTGTATCGCCGCCCCTGCCGGATTGGTCAGTGGACCGAGAATATTAAAGATCGTTCTTTCCCCCATCCCCTTACGGACCGGCCCTACATTTTTCATAGAAGAATGATGATACTGGGCAAATAAAAAGCTCATCTTTGTGTTGTCCAGTACCTTCCGATTTTTCTCCACATCGATCATAATATCCGCACCGAGGCTTTCCAGTACGTCCGCTGCCCCGCTTTTACTGGAAACACTGCGGTTCCCATGTTTTGCCACCGGAATACCAGCGGCGGCGATCACAAATGCTGCCGTGGTAGAAATATTGAAAGTTCCCGCCTCATCTCCACCGGTTCCCACGATCTCCAGCACGTCGCAGGAGGGCTGAAGCTTTGCCGCCATCTCCCGCATCACCTGTGCCGATGCAGTGATCTCTGTGATCGTCTCTCCCTTCATCCGCAGTGCTGTCAGATAAGAAGCCATCTGTATCTCTGATGCCTCTCCTGACATAATTTCTTTCATTACCTCTTTTGCCATATCATAATCTATATCTCTTCCATTTATCACTTCATGCAATGCCTCTTTGATCATATCCGTCACCCATCCTTTCTCCTGGTTTCCCTGAATTCACGTCAAACTGCAAAAAATTTTCTATCATCACTTTGCCATCTGGTGTCAAAATCGATTCCGGGTGAAACTGAAGCCCATACAATGGATATTCCTGGTGTCTCACCGCCATTACTTCATTTTTGTCGTCCGCTGATATCACTTTCAGTTCCCCGGGGATCGTATCCATATCTGCGATCAGGGAGTGATATCTCGCCACATCTATCCGATTGGGAAGCCCTCTAAAAAGAGCATCGGTATGTTCGATCCAGACATTACTCTTTTTGCCATGCATCAGTTGTCTGGCATGGCAGATCTTCGCACCAAATACTTCACAGATCGCCTGATGCCCCAGACATACGCCCAGTATCGGTATGTTCCCTTTGAGCCTTCGCACCACTTCCTCGCATACCCCTGCATCTTTCGGGTATCCCGGTCCCGGTGAAAGGATAATATGGGAAGGTTTCCATTTTTCAATCTCCTCCACTGTATATTCATCGTTGCGCACAACCCGGACGTCCGGATCCAATTCTCCCACAAGCTGCACCAGATTGTAAGAAAAGCTGTCATAATTATCGATCAGTAATACCATCTGTCTCTCCTTTCCACAAACAACCACGTCTGCTTCATTCAGTTAGCTTGAGGGCACGAATCCATTCGTCCATTCCTGATTGCTTCCATCACTGCCCGTGCCTTGTTGGCGGATTCTTCATATTCCAGATGTGGCTGGCTGTCAGCCACGATCCCTCCTCCTGCCTGGACATATACTTTCCCATTCTTTTTTACCGCCATGCGGATGGCGATACAGGTATCCAGATTCCCACTGAAATCGATATACCCCAGTGCCCCACCGTAGATCCCTCTCGGCTCGTTTTCCAATTCATCAATGATCTCACAGGCACGGATCTTCGGTGCACCAGACAGGGTACCCGCCGGCAGCACAGAACGGACAGCATCCAGTGCATCACAGTCTGGCCGGATATTTCCTTCCACCTGAGAGCAGATATGCATGATCTTCGAATATTTGTGAATCATCTTGTATTCCGTCACCTCCACAGAGGAGAACTCAGAGATCCGCCCTAAATCATTCCGTCCCAGATCCACCAGCATATTGTGCTCTGACAACTCTTTCTCGTCCAAAAGTAATTCTTCTTCCAGTGCCCTGTCTTCTTTCTCATTTTTTCCCCGTGGTCTGGATCCCGCCACCGGAAATGTCGTAAGCCTTCCATCCTGCAGCCGTACCAGTGTCTCCGGCGAGGTACTCATGATCTCCACATCATCCAGATTCATATATACCATATAAGGCGAAGGATTTGTGATTCGCAGCACCCGGTATGGATTGATCAGGCTCCCCTTATAATCGCTGACAAACCGTCTCGATACCACCGCCTGAAAAATATCTCCCTCCCGGATATACTTTTTGGTCTTCTCTACGATTTTCTTATATTCGTCTTTTGTCACATTACATGTAAATTTCACATCCTCACAAACAGGCTCATCCTCTATCTCCACATCGGTACGGATCATGGCGATCATATCTTCGATCTCTCTCTCTGCCTGCTCATAATGTCCTTCTATATCTCCTTTGGTGCTGACATTCGCCACCACCACGATTTTCTGTTTCAACTGGTCATAGGCGATCACTTTATCAAACAACATCAGATCATAGTCATTAAATTCTCCCCGCTTGATGTTCAGCTTCGGCTCTGCGTGAGCAATCATGGCATAGGCAAAATACCCCACGAACCCTCCGGTAAAGGGCGGCATGCCCTCCAGCTTTGGTGACCGATAATCATTCAATATCTCCCGGATCACAGCCAGAGAATCTTCTGTCTCGATGGTCTCCTTTTTTCCCTGTTTTTCCACTGTCACCATTTTTTTAAAACAGGATACCCGCATGACCGGGTCGTAGCCAAGGAAAGAATAGCGCCCCCATTTTTCTCCTCCTTCCACACTTTCCAGCAGATAAAAACGTTTGTTTTTTGCCGCGATCTTCCGTAGCAATCCAATGGGGGTGATAACGTCTGCATAGATCTCTTTCCGGATGGGAACAATATCATACTCTCCGGCATAACTTTTGATCTGTTGTAACACTTTGTCTTGATTTTTCATCCTTCATTCCTCCATTCTTTGACTGGATTCATGAGGCACATTTTAGGGAATCGCCCGCATTCTTCGTGTCACTCCGTGACACTCATCATCGCGGCATTCGCCGCACTGTTTCTCTCTTCGCTTTGAGACACGATTCTTCGTGTCACTCCGTGACACTCATCATCGCGGCATTCGCCG
>CANBKJ010000057.1 GCA_947369165.1 uncultured Lachnoclostridium sp. | reverse complement strand
ATTGAGAATGAGGGGGTCAGAATATGGTTAAAAGAAAATTTTTCTTTTTCATTGTGCTGGTGTCTTTAGTAATTACAAATTTACCAGAAGTTTCATCTGCACAATCTAAGAAAATAAAATTATCAAAGAGAAATGTGATTCTCAATAAAAATGAGTCATGTAAAATTAAGTTAAAAGCCGCTAAGAAAAAGAAAATTAAATGGTATAGTACGAATAAGAAGATAGCTTCGGTGAAAAACGGTTTATTAAAGGCTAAAAAGAAAGGACAGTGCATTGTTATTGCAAAGTATAAAGGAAAAGAATACAAATGCAATGTTTTGGTAAAGAAAATGAAAAGCATTGCAAAGGCACCAGTATCTAATGCGAAATTGCCGGCAAAAACACCTTCTGTTTCTCAATCATTGCCGAGTGAAGACTCCAAAAGAGATTATATTTTTTCTGAAATTAAGAATTTCGATGGAGTATTGTTCCAGGCAAAAGTGGATGGAGATGTTTTGAATCTGAAAATTATCAATCATTCAGGCACGGATATTACTCTGGAAAAAATTTTTCTGTTGGAGTATTACAATAACAGTCAGTGGGAAACTGTAAAAATTAATACAGGTAGCTATTTTCAAGAAATTTTATTGATTGTAGAGAATGGCGGTGAATATACAGAAAAAATAAACTTGAACCAGTATTTCACCGGATTAACTTCTGGAAAGTATCGAATTACAAAGCAGGTTAGAGCGAATAATCAAGGGAAAATACAATGTGAATTTACAATGGAATAAGGGAGGTGAACAAAACATTTAATGGTTTGTAATTTAGAGTAAATTTAATAGTATTATTGGTAATGATGATAAATGCTCGTATATTAGCAACAGCTGGACACGTTTTGATAAACTCAAATGGGTCACATCTTAAATCAGTAAGGATGCAGTTTGGGCAAAATGGAAATTACGTTTATTATAATACAAGTGATTTTAAATCATATATTTATCGAGGAGGATATGAAACAGATCGACCTGTAGAAGGAGATTATGGATTTATAGTATTCAAAGATAATACAGTTTCAAAGTATACGGGACATATGGGAATTGTAACAGTACCATCAAAAAATGATACACTATATACGGCTGGCTATCCCGGAGATAAGGGATACTATTATATGTATGCGGCATCAGGAAATATTGTAAGTATGGAAAATGATTTAATCTATCATAACATGGATACAATGGGAGGGCAAAGTGGTTCTCCAGTTTATATTATTGGATCAAATGGCTATCCGTATTTAGTAGCGATGCATTCGTCAGGGGCAGGAACAGTGAATATTGCACGTAGATTAGAGACAGGGTTGTTTTATTGGCTAAGAGATAACGGTTATTTGGGGTAATCATAATTTGTGGAATGTATGAAAGAGAGGCAGACATTATTTGTTTGTCTCTTTTTTGTGCCAGGGTGACAAATAAACCGCCGACTAAACCGGGGATGGGCATGTTTACATAAAAAATGCATCTCCTAGAGAAGTTAGAACTACTGCCTAGCCTGTGTCGAAATATGTCGAAAAATGCGATATTTTTTTGAGATAAAAAGCGCTCCTAATGTATACTTTATGATAGAAATATAATATAATGAAGAAAAATTGCATAAGAGAAAAAATGGAAGATAAAAAGATAGAATAACGTTGTTATTAACATATTGGAAGATAAATACAAAGGAGAGATGCTATATGACAAATGTAATCATGCAGGGTACAGGAGCGTATATTCCAGATAACAAGGTTTATAACAGCGAATTGGATGAACACTTTGAGGCAATGGGGCTGAGTGCCCACAATCTGATGGAACATCTGGGAAGAAGGAAACGATATTTTATTTCTGAGGGGGAAAATGCAATTTCGATGTCCCAAAATGCTATAAATAATTGTGCAAAGAAAAATAACATTGATTTGGAACAAATAGATATGCTATTATTTTGTTCCGACACACCAGAATATGTATCGCCTTCCAATGCCTTGAAGTTGGTGGGATTATATGGTGAAAAAATGAAAAATGTAAAGGTTGCATTTGATATCAATTCTAATTGTACTGGAATGATACAAGGACTTGATATCGTGCACAAATATATACTACATAGTGATATCAAAAAGGCACTGGTGATCGGCTGTTTTTGTATATCCCCTATCACCTTATGGTCGGATACGGTGGTTTATGCGAATTTTGCAGATGCGGCGGCATGCGTAGCAGTTTCAGCAGAGGAAGAAGAAAAGAAGAGAGGATTCATCGATACGGAAGTGTACATCGATGCGGATTATCACCAATATGTGACTTATCCCAAATGTGGAATGTCAAAAGTCCCACTGAAATCCATCCAGCCAAATGAGAAGAGATTGGAATGGACTCCCTTTTCTATGGATTTTTTGCCGGAATACTGGGCCAAGCAGATTAATGTGGTTTTGGAACGAAATTCCCTGAAGGCAGAGGATATTGACTATTTTGTTTTCTCCCAGTTGAGTGATGATTATAATATGAAGACTTTGGAGATTTTAGGAGTTGGGGAAGACAAGTACCATTTTGTGGGTAAGGAATATGGATATACAGGGAATACTTGTCCGATTTTATGTTTGAATCGTATGTGGGATACATATGCGAACAAGGGAAATAAAATTATATTTTGTACCATTGGTGCCGGTTTTGCCATCATTGTGCAGTTATATGAATTTTAAAACAGCAGGAGGTTAAGATGAATGGAGACGAAAAAATTGACAGCATTAGATGTTTATATAAATAAAGTTTATACGATTGTTCTGTTGGCGGTGCCTGGAGCGTGCCAGGCAGCAGGTATTTTATATTCTTTTGAGAAATTCATGGGTCTATTTCCCACAGTAAGCTGGCCTATGTTGATCGTATTTGACATTACCTGTTTATTATATCTAGCCATTGGAATCTTTTTTATTAGAACGGGATATGATGGGGAAATCGTAATACCGGAGAAATTAAAACAATGCAAAATATATCTTGTTATAATTATGTTTACCCAGTTTAATTTTATCCTTTATATGATACCATCAACTGAATTTTGGGCATTTGCATTTTTGTTTACTGTGGCGACTGCATTGTTTTTAGATAGCAGAATGGTAGCCGTTACAAGTGCAGAGATTGCGCTTTCTCTGATTGTATCATGGATTTTGCGGGCAGATATATTGCTTCCGGTCAAGGATGCGCTGTTTGTACCTAATATGGTAAATCGCTGTGTTTGTGTCCTGCTGTCGTTGTTTTTTATATGGCTGCTTACGTGGCTTGCCCAGTGTTTTTTGGTAAATGCGAAAAAGGATGAAATGGAAAAAAACAATGAACGGGTTCAGAATATGTTACATTCTGTTTCCGGTCTGTCGGAGCAGTTAGTGAAAGCCGTTGATGTATTGCAGACAATAACATTAAATGAAAGTTCATCCTCGGAAGAATTGTCAGCGACGAGTGAGCAGCTGCTTTCAAACAATACGGCGCTGAGAGGAAAAAGCGAAGAGAGCATAGTGAATCTGAATGAACTCCAACAGTGGGAGACTCTTGTGAGCAGGCACGTTACAGAAGTGGAGAATAGTTCAAAAGAGTTGTTAGAAAAGTCAAGAGTCAATGAGCAGCGGCTTCATTCCCTGAAAGAGATCAACGCAGAAGTTTCAAGATCCATGAACAGTACAAATCAAGTTGCTGTCAAATTATCAGAAGCAGTTGAGGAAATAGGAGTGACTCTGAATATCATTGGAGAAATCTCCTCATCCACGAATCTTTTAGCATTAAATGCGTCCATTGAGGCAGCAAGGGCAGGTGAAGCGGGAAAGGGATTCGCTGTTGTTGCAACTCAGGTTGGGAATTTGGCCAATAATACAAAGGAATCGTTGGAGCAGGTGGCAAAAGTAATCGCTAACGTACAGCAGAATGTATCGGATATGAAAAAGTATGTAGAGGAAAATGCGGATAAGTTAGAGAAGCAGAATGAGTATTTTAATGAGGTTTTTGCTGGCATTCGAGATATGATCGATGTGCTGCATACATCCATTGAAAATATTAATTCCATGGGCGAAGCCCACGATCAGCAGTCAGATGTGATCAGAAACACAGTGGAGATCAATGAGCATATTGCAGAAAGTATCAAACAGGAAAATACTGAGTTTTGTAGTATTAATGGAATGGTTGAAAATAACACGAAGGATATTGTGGAGATGACAGAACAGGTTGCGGTATTGAATCAGATGGCGGAGCAGATCAACGATTTGTTAGCGCAGAAATAACCAAAAATAATCCAATCGTACAAGCATGGCGGCCAATTTGTACCCTGTTACCTTCTGTATCAGCTCAAGAAAAACTTTTTCGGTATTCTCTGGGAGATACGCCGGTGTGCTTTTTGAACTGTCGGCTGAAATGTTCTACGTTCTTGTAGCCGCAGTTCTGGGCGATGATCTGTATGGAGACAGAGCTGTGTTGTAAATAATCTTTCGCCAGTTCCAGGCGCATTTGAATTACATCATCCATGCAGGTGATGCCAAAGGTGTCACGGTACAGGGTATGCAGGTATCCAGTGCTCATGTGAAGGGAATCTGCCATATAAGGAATGGTCCAGTCGAAACCTGGATCATTTTTTATATTCAGGCGCAGGGACAGCAGATTTTTGATCTGTGTGTTTTCCGACCGGAAGGAAAGGGACTCCTCAAGTTTGGAAAACATCAGCTCGAACAGAGTGAGAATGGTTTTGTTCTTATATTTATTGTAGTAAAAATTTTCTGAGGCAAGCTGCTTAAATAAATGATGGATAAAACTGAATTCCTTAATCTCAAAAGGGATACAGGTGGGGACTTTTCCATCACATATAAATTTTTCATCGGTATAAAAACGAATCCAGTCATTTTTAAAATAACTTTCGTGGCCGCCGTAGTGAAGTGGTACGTAGGGTGGATATAAAATAGCACTTTTGGGAGGCATAATATATTTTTTATCCTTTATGATAAAAAAAGCTGGGGTATGCGTCATAAGCAGGAGCCACCAATCCCGTGTCTGGTCATCCTCATAGTAGATGAAATTGTTTTCATGGGTTGTGTTATACTGTACATATATAATATCAATCACGGCAGAGCCTCCTTTGCATCATCTTGGTCAAATATAATAATATATCAAATTATATTTTATTATATATCATGGCATGTCAATTTTCAATCGTTTATAATGAAGAAAAGGATTCTGGATCATAAAAGGAATAACTACAGCAGTAGAATAGTGAAAAGGGGCGGTAAAATGAAATCAAAATTGTGCAAAAGAATGAAACAGGTAATAGCTTATCTCTTATTATTTGCTTTGGCAAGTGGGATGTTTCCGCTGCATATGAAGGCGGCCCAGAGTGAGGGAGTGTCGGAGGAAGCAGCATTTGAACAGCTATTGTTACCTTATTATATGTCGGAACAGGATGTCCTTCCCATGCAGTTGGGGGAAAAGAAGATCCGTTGGACAGCAGATCAGGACATCATAGATGTTTCCACAGGAAAGATTACAGCTCCGGAGCAGAGTATCAAAGAGGTAAATTTGGAAGCGGAAATTACATTGGCAGATAACAGCACACAGAAAAAGAGTTTTGCTGTGCAGGTGCTTCCTAAGGGCTCCGGATATGTCTTAGGATATACCAGGGAAACAGATGACTCAATGAAGAGAAATGGAAAAGTTCATGGCATGTATCAATCGGCTGTAACGGACAGTCTCCATCTGGGATATAGTGGGGATGGAAAGACGTTTGAAGCTCTGAATCACAATACAGGAGTGCTGTTTGCTAAAAACGAGGGTGAAAAGACCAAAGTATTGAAACAGCCATATATTTTCCGCAGGAAAGATGGAAGTTTTGGAGTCCTTGCAATCCGGATGGATGAGGCGGGAGAAGCCAGCGATCAGAATGGAAAAGTTCTGTTTTTTACTTCCAATGACCTAATTTCTTATGAAGAAAAAGGGCTTCTTACATTAAGTGAGGAAGATTCCGTCCAGGATCCGGCATGTGTGTATGACAAGGTGTCTGATACCTACTATATTACATGGACCAGTGCGGAGACGGGGACAGGATATGTGAACAAGACCACGGATTTTGAGGTGATTCAGGAAAAAGAAGAATTTGTGCCCATCAAAAGAGAGGATTTGGATTCAGGGATAACCTATGCCATTGAGGGCAATGTGATCCCGGTCACGCCAGAAGAAGCAAAAAAGATCGAGGGAAAATTAAAACCTGTTGTGAATACAGTAGTGGAAAGTGCAAAAGTCCAGACTGAACCTGGTAAGGCACTGGACTTATCTGGAGTGAAGGTGAAGGCACGTTATTCGGATGGGTCTGAGGCAGAAAAGAGTGTGACATGGGACGAGAGCGATCTTGCTAAGGTTGATTTTAATAAAGAAGGAACTTATGAAGTCAGAGGAACGATCCGACAGCTTTCCGACCGGATTTCAGAGGCGGGCAATTATCCCTATATTGCGGGAAGAGCGGATCCAAACGTGATAAAATTCAATGGGAAATATTATTTTATCGCCACCAACGAACAAGGAAGCGGAAATGTGAATTTATATATGCGGGAATCCGATACGGTGGCAGGACTGAATGAAGCTGAGGATCATCTGGTGTATGATGAAGCAAAGGGAGCGGAGGGAAATATCGTTTCCAAAGATAAGCATTGGGCCCCTGAACTGCATGAGATTGATGGTGAATTGTACATGTTCTTTGCTTCCAATATTGGTACAGGATGGGATGTACAGAGCGTTATCATGAAGCTGCGTACAGGTGGGGACCCGACGAATTATGAAGACTGGGAAGCTCCCAGCCGCTATCTGGATCAGAACGGGAAAGTGTTAAATACGATGTATGGCGGTATTACGCTTGATATGACGCATTTTTCATACAACGACAGACACTATGTGATCTGGTCACAGAGAAATTTTGGGAAAAATGGCGGGACTGCGGACTTGTGGATTGGTGAGACGACAGCAGAGGACCCGGGGCGCCTGATCAGCAAGCCGGTCATGATCGTACCCTGCGAATATAGTTGGGAGAGAAATCATACGTATGTAAACGAAGGGCCGTTTGTAATTTTGACAAAAGATACATTATATCTTACATATTCTGGTGGTGCCACGGATGAGACTTATTGTGTGGGAATGACTCAGATTGAATTATCAGATGAGGTTGATTTTTTGGATGCGGCTTCCTGGAAAAAGACAAATTATCCGATATTAACCGGTTTGTCTTCCAGGGGACAGGATATCTATCATGGTCCAGGGCATAATTCTTATGTGACGGATGAAGATGGAAACCTTATCAACGTGTTCCACGCAAGACCGGGAGATGGAGGCGCTTTCCAGAGAGATACGTTTATGCGCATTGTTCATTTTGGCGCGGATGGTGAACCTGTTCTGGATCTGGAGGAAGAGGCTGAGATCCTTCCAGAAAATAAAAATGTGACGATGACTGTTGTTGTGGAGAAGAAACAAAATGTGCCGGAGCCACAGCCTGATGCTGGCAATAGTCAGAACACAGCAGGAAATAATAGTCAAAATTCCCAGGATACAAACACAGTTTCAAACACAGACGGTACGAAAGACAAGTTAAAGCCAGGAACTTTATTTGAAGCTGGCGGCATGCGGTATAAAGTAACGGGAAGTAAGACAGCAGAGTTTGTAAAGCCAATAAAAAAGACAAATTCTAACATCAATATTCCGGCAGAGATACCCTGCTCCGGGCAAAAGCTGAAGGTGACCAGTATAGCCTCTAAGGCATGTTTTAACAACAAAAACCTGAGACGAGTCACCATAGGCAAGTATGTTAGCAGGATTGGGGCAAAGGCATTTCAGGGGTGCAGGAAGTTAAAAACGGTTCACTTGAAGTCATCTAATTTGAAGAAAATCGGTTCAGCAGCTTTTAAAAATATCTATAAGAAGGCAGTGATAAAGGTACCGGTGAAAAAACTCAAATCCTATAAGAAGTTATGCAAGGGAAAAGGACTCTCCAAAGCAGCAGTGATAAAAAAATGATAATTGGCAGTGGTGTCAGGAAATCAATTCTGGCACCACTTTTGATTTGTGGGAGTCCTGTAGTTTTATTGACAAGAATGTGCCAAACCGATAAAATAGAAAACAGAAAGAGAAGTTTATACGGGATCATGTAGGAGGTGCGCAGGATGAAAGTATTCCTGGTGGAAGATGAAATTATTATGCGTGAGGGGATTCGGAATAATATAGACTGGGAGAAGGAAGGATTTGAGTTTGTCGGGGAGGCAAGTGATGGTGAGCTGGCATATCCTCTGATCCAGGATTCGAAACCGGATATATTAATCACCGATATTCGGATGCCGTTTATGGATGGATTGGAACTGAGTCGGCGAGTGAAGGAAGAAATGCCTGACATAAAGATCATTGTTTTAAGCGGCTACGATGAATTTGAATATGCCAGAGAGGGGATTCGTATTGGGATCACCGAATATCTGCTGAAACCCATCGATGGAAACAAGCTTCTCGAGGCGGTCAAGAGAGTAGCACAGTTGATTTGCTCAGAACAGGAATCACAACAGGAATCTAAGTCAGGGACGGAGCAGGATCTCCGAGAAAACAGTCAGGCAGAAAAAGAGAGAGCAGTTTTTCAACGTCCTCCGGTGGAACCAGAATCAGAACTGGGGGCTTTGGAAGTTGGAAAGCTGGACAGGCGGGTCGCTGAAAGATTTTTAAAAACCGGTTTGAAAAGCGAAGTGTCTAATTTTATAGACGACTATTTTGCCAGTTTTGGGATAAACAACATTCAGTCTCTCCTGTTTCGGCAATACGTGACAACAGACATGTATTTTACAGCGGTATCCACGCTGGAGGGATTGGGCTATGAAAATAGTGAACTCGCAAAACACTGTGGCGAGATCAGGGATATCAATAAGGTACTTTCCTCAGTAGAGTCCAATAAAGAGTATTTGAAAAAAGTTCTGACGACAGCCATTGATCTGCGGGAAGCGGTTTCCCGGAAAAAATACCACTCGCTTTTAGAAGAGGCGAAAAGCTATATTCAACAGCACTATGATGATGCAAATATTTCGCTGAATTCGGTGGCAGCCAGCGTAAATCTGAGTCCCAATCATTTCAGCAGCATTTTCAGCCAGGAGATGGGAAAGACATTTGTTGAATACCTGACCTCAGTGCGTATGGAAAAGGCCAAAGAGTTGCTGCGCACATCCTCCATGAAATCAGCAGAGATCGCTTATGCTGTGGGGTATAAAGATGCACACTATTTTAGTTATCTGTTTAAAAAGAACCAGGACTGCACGCCCAAGGAATATCGCCAGCGGGCTTAGGTGAGGGTGATATTGGACTGGCTCGTTGGTGATAATTGATTGAAAAGGGGAGGTAATCGTGAGGAAAAAAAGGGGGTCCCTACTGCAGAAGCGGCTTTATATGCTTTCACTTGTATGTTTGATACCGCTTATCGTGATGATTCTTTATCTGCTGTTTCTGATCAATCGTTTTTCCAATCGGTATGATGAAGTGGCAGATAATTTCAGCGTGGCAAATGCATACAGTATAAATTTCAAAGAAAAAATGGACTATACCATGTACATAATCGTGGTGAACCGGGGGCGTGTAGAGGGGATCACAGGGACTGAGCCTCCCCATATTATGATCCAAAAAGCACGTCAGGATTTTTGGTCGTTATACCGCCACGCAGATTCTGAATATGCCAGGAGTCAAATCAGTGGAATTTTGAAATGTCTGAATACACTGGATGACCGCGTCAAGGAGATCGAGGAAGATGTGCTGGTCAGTGGCGCTTATGATAAGAATATGGAACGTCTGGATCTGAATATCCGCGTATTGACGGAGTTGATCCAGGAAAGGATCCAGGAATATATCCATTTTGAGACCAGCCAGCTGGATGGGCTCCGGGAAGGCATCCGGACAGATGTACGGACTGCGCTGCGCACAAGTGTATTTGTGTTTACGGCAATCCTTTTTGGTGTGGTTATGTTCAGCCGTAAGATTATGATCAGTATCACAGAACCGGTTCGCAGATTATCCGCCGTTACCAAACTGGCGGGAAGCGGTGATTTTGATGTTCGGGCCCAGGAGGACAGCGGGGATGAACTGGCTGTGCTCAATGCCAGTTTTAACCAGATGGTAGAGAAGATCGGACAGCTGGTAGAACATATTCGCCTTGAACAGATCACATTGCGCCAGACAGAGTTAAAAGTTCTGCAGGCACAGATCAATCCTCACTTTTTATATAATACACTGGATAGTATTATCTGGCTGGCAGAGGCTGGAAAGAATGAACAGGTGGTGCAGATGGTTTCGGCTCTGTCAGATTTTTTCCGTACTACATTGAGTAAAGGCCAGGATTATATCACTCTTCATGAGGAGGAGACACATATACGCAGTTATCTACAGATCCAGAAATTCCGTTACCGTGATATCTTAGAGTATGAGATAAACATACCCAGGGGGATATGGAAGTATCCTATTTTGAAATTAACCCTTCAGCCGCTGGTGGAGAACGCTTTGTATCATGGCATTAAAAATAAAAGAGGTGTGGGCCATATTCATGTTACAGCCAGCGAAGAAGAGGATAAGATCCTGTTTTATGTCCAGGATGACGGAATTGGTATGAAGCCAGACGAGCTCAGTCATGTGCGCACACGGATCAGCCGGGGACAGACCGAGCGGGGAGGTTCCTCGGGCTTTGGTCTGGTTAATGTAAACCAAAGGTTGAAGTTAAATTATGGTGAAGAGTATGGCTTGAAAATCGACAGTGAATATGGAGAAGGAACAGAGGTAATCGTCGTGATACCGAAGAGTCGTAAAATATTCAACTAAAATCGTAAAAAAAAAAACTGAATTTTTGTGGAAATTTACCTAAAGATGTGTTATGATATTAACATCAAGTAATGGGATAGACAGTTTAAAAAACTGTCTCCTACAAAAAAATAATGCAGAAATGCAGAAAAAACTGGAGGTTTTTGTATGAAAAAGAAAATTCTTTCTTTGTTACTCGTAGTGTGCCTCGGCTTATCACTGGTAGGCTGTGGAGGAAATGATGCAGGATCTACTCAGAGCGATGATAATTCTAGCAGTAGTAGTAGCAACAATGAGGAAGGCGGCAGCACAAGCAGTGGCGGAGACCTCATTAAAGTTGGTATCATCAACAACGATTCAAATGAGTCTGGCTATCGTACTGCTAACAACAAGGATCTGAAGGCTAAGTTCACTAAGGAGAATGGATATGACGCTTCTTTCTTCTATAGCAATAAGAACGATGAGCAGATCGCAGCAGCACAGAAGTTTATCCAGGACGGTGTAAATTACATTCTTCTTTCCGCAGCAAACAAAGCTGGTTGGGATTCTGTTTTACAGGATGCAAAAACAGAAGGCGTACAAGTAATTCTTTTTGACCGTACCATTGACGCAAAAGAGGATCTCTATGTAGCTTCTATCGTATCCGATATGGAAAAAGAAGGTGAGACCGCTGTTAACTGGCTGAGAGACCAGAAACTGAAAGAGTACAATATCATTCATCTTCAGGGAGAAATGGGAACAGCAGCACAGGTAGGACGTTCTGGTGCCCTGGATAAAGCAGTTGAGACTGATAAGTGGAACCTGGTTACACAGCAGACTGCTGATTGGAATGCAGAGAAAGCACAGCAGATTGTTCAGTCTGTAATCGACTCTGGTAAGAAATTCAACGTAATCTACGCTGAGAACGACGATATGGCTAAGGGTGCAGTAGCTGCTCTTGACAAAGCAAACATCTCCCATGGTGTTGGCGAAGATGTAGTGATCATGGGCTTTGACTGTAACAAATGGGCTCTGAAAGAGCTGAAAGCAAAGAACTGGAACTACGATGGACAGTGTAATCCATTCCAGGCTAACTACATCGATGATGTTATCAAAAAGCTTGAGGCTGGCGAAACATTGACTGAGAAAACTATCATTCTTGATGAAAAAGGCTTCGATGCAAATGAAATTACAGACGAAGATATTAAGCAGTATGGTATTGGTGGCTGATTAGTCAGGTTATCTAAGTAAAAAATAATAATTATTAAGGAAGTGCAGTGCAGCAGGAAAATTATCTCTGCACCGCACTTCCTTTATTATTAAAACGAAAAATTTGGAGGTGAACCTGAAGATGAATGATAATGTTGTGCTGAAAATGAGGAATATCCACAAAAGTTTTCCGGGAGTGCGTGCCCTGCAGGGAGTAGATTTCACTCTGCGAAAGGGTGAGATTCATGCATTAATGGGGGAAAATGGTGCTGGAAAATCCACATTGATAAAGGTTCTGACAGGAGTTTACACAAAGGATGAGGGAAATATTTTCCTTGATGGTAAAGAAAAAGCGGTGGCGATCCATTCGCCACAGGATGCGCAGAATCTGGGCATAAGTACTGTGTATCAGGAGATTACTCTTTGTCCGAATCTGTCAGTGGCAGAAAATATGTTCATCGGAAGAACAAAGGGCATTGGACAGAACTGGAGAAAAATGAATGCGGATACGGAAAAGATCCTGAAATCCTTGGAAATCCCAGCAAAGGCAACCCAGCAGCTTGAGACCTGTTCCATTGCAGTTCAGCAGATGATTGCCATTGCCCGTGCTGTTGACATGGATTGTAAGGTGCTGATTCTGGATGAGCCGACTTCTTCTTTGGATGAGCAGGAGGTTGAAAAGCTCTTTACGTTAATGCGTAATCTTAGAGCAAAAGGTGTAGGGATCATTTTTGTTACACATTTCCTGGATCAGGTGTATGAAGTATGTGACCGGATTACTGTTATGCGTGACGGACAGCTGGTTGGTGAGTATGAGATCAAGGATCTGCCACGTGTTCAGCTGGTATCCAAGATGCTTGGAAAAGAACTGGATGATATGTCTGATATCAAGGGTGAACAGCAGGCTTATGTAAGAGAAGAGGGCGCTGTACCAGTGCTGGAGGCAAAAGGTCTGGTAAGTGATGCGGGAATCAAACCATTTGATTTCCATATTGATAAAGGAGAGGTAAACGGCTTTACCGGTTTGCTGGGGTCAGGTAGAAGTGAATGCGTCCGGGCGATCTTTGGTGCCGACCGGATCCTTGGTGGTAAGGTTAAGATGAAAGGTAAAGATGTGAAAATCTCTAAACCTCTGGATGCCATGAAAAACGGTATCGCATACCTGCCAGAAGACCGTAAGGTGGATGGAATCGTCGGAGATCTGTCGGTAAGAGATAATATTATTCTTGCACAGCAGGTACTGAGGGGATTTTTTAAGCCGTTCTCCAAGGCTGAAGCGAATAAGATTGCAGACGAGTACATCAAGCTTTTGAGTATTAAAACAGCTTCTGCGGATACTCCGATCAAATCCCTTTCGGGTGGAAACCAGCAGAAAGTTATTGTTGCCCGCTGGTTGTTTACACATCCAGAGTATCTGATCCTGGATGAACCAACCCGTGGTATCGATGTAGGTACTAAGGTTGATATTCAGAAATTAGTGCTGAAGCTGGCTTCAGAGGGTATGAGTGTGACGTTTATTTCTTCTGAAATGGACGAAATGCTGCGTACCTGTTCCCGTCTTGTTGTTATGCGGGACCGTAAGATGGTGGGTCAGCTCTCAGGAGATGATCTGAATCAGAATAAAGTGATGAGTACGATTGCTGGAGGTGAGGATGACGATGAATAGTGTAGCGAAAAAACAAAATGGTACCAACATATTAATGAGGATTGTCAAGAACCAGTGTTTTATTCCATTGGCAGCTCTGTTTATTTTGATCATATTTAACCTGGTTGCAGATCCTACTTTTTTTCAGATTTTATTAGAGAAAAACAGTGCCGGAAATAATGTGTTGAATGGCCCACTGATCACAATATTGGACAATGGTTCTGAGCTTGCGATCCTTGCCATTGGTATGACACTTGTGACTGCTGCTTCCGGCGGACAGGATATCAGCGTTGGCGCTGCTGTTGCCATTGCAGGTAGTGTGATACTGCGTGTGATCTCTGGAGGGGAGACTTATCCAGAAACTCTTCACTCACCGGTTATCGTAGCCTTTCTTGTATGTGTGGTTGTGGCTATGCTTTTTGGAGCATTTAATGGTATATTGGTTGCCTTCTTTAAGATACAGCCGATGATCGCAACGCTGATCCTGTATACAGCGGGACGTTCTATCGCGGCGTGGATCAACAACAATGAGCTCCCGGTGATCAATGAGCCATCTTTTGCGTATTATGGTACATATATTCCCGGGATACCGATACCTACCCCCTTCTTTATTATGGTTATCTGCGTGATTATAGTTGCCCTTTTATTAAAATTTACAAACCTCAGGCTTTATACGGAGGCTGTGGGTATCAATGAGAGTTCTTCCCGTTTGAATGGTCTGAATCCTGCTTTTATCAAGGTAATGTCATTTGTGATCCTGGGGGTATGTGTGGCTGTTGTCGGGTTGATTAAGGTAAGCCGTTTTTCTACGATCAACTACTCGGTCATCGCAAAAGATATCGAAATGGATGCGATCCTTGCAGTTGCTCTGGGAGGAAATGCCCTGAGTGGTGGAAAATTCAACATGGTGGCCTCTATTATCGGTGCTTATGTAATCCAGTTCCTGATAACGACACTGTACAGATTCAATGTCCAGTCCGATGCCCTTCCTGCATATAAGGCAGTGGTAATCATTATTCTGGTTGTTATCAGTGCGCCGTCGGTTAAGGAATGGTTTTCCGGGCTTACGAAAAAGTTGATGAAGAAGGAGGTTGCATAGTATGTCAGAAAATAAAACAGCGGTATCCGGAAGTTTTCGTGATAAAGTGAGGAATCTTTCCGATACGAATCTGCTCCTTACGATCACAATCGTAGCGTTCTTCTTAATGTACATCGGCGCTGTTATATTCCAGGGAGAAGGATTTTTAAAACCTCAGTCATTCTTCAATATTTTGAATTCCCAGGCAGCTCT
The DNA here is from genome assembly GCA_947369165.1 of uncultured Lachnoclostridium sp. Classification (GTDB taxonomy): domain Bacteria; phylum Bacillota; class Clostridia; order Lachnospirales; family Lachnospiraceae; genus Eubacterium_F. The sequence continues at coordinate 6,729 of CANBKJ010000057.1, read as the reverse complement.
GATTGTATTAGCCTGTGGGTTAACTCTCGTTATGATCAATGGAAGTATTGATATCTCGGTAGGAGGTGTGACCGCACTGGTAAGTATGTGCTGTGCGGTGTATCTGGATTTCCATGGAGGGAACCTGTTTGTTTCCCTGTTGATTGCCCTGGGGATCGGACTTGCATTTGGTATTTTTCAGGGATTTTTAGTGGCTTATCTGGATATCCAGCCCTTTATCGTTACGCTGGCGGGAATGTTCTTTGCCCGGGGTATGACCACCATTGTAAATACGAAACCATTTAACGTAGCCCACGAAGGTTTTAACGAGTTGAAAATGACACGTGTGAAGATTCCGGGATTGGGATCTACCAACAGAATAGGTGTGTATGTGGATGCCTATGTGGAGATTGGTGTGGTTGTTGCACTTCTTATTGTGATTGCTCTGTTCTGTGTATTAAGATGGACGAAACTCGGAAGATCTTTCTATGCAGTAGGAGGAAACAAACAGAGTGCATTGATGCTGGGTATCAACGTAAAGAGGACAAAGTTTATCGCACATCTGATGTGTGGTCTGCTGGCAGGAATCGGTGGATACATCTATTTCCTCCACGTTGGATCTGGTTCTGCAACCCATGCGGTGGGCGCTGAGATGGATGCCATCGCTTCCTCGATTATTGGAGGTACGATGCTGACAGGTGGTGTAGGAAATATCATCGGTACGTTATTTGGTGTTATGTCTCTGGGAACCATACAGAATATTGTAGCTTCTGCCGGACTTGATGAGGCGTGGTGGATAGGAATTACGAGAGCGGCGATGCTTTGTTTATTCCTTGTGATCCAGAGTCTTGTTGTAGTACGTAAGAAAAAAAGCAAGGGATAATAACTTTAAAAGTAAATTAGTAGCAGCCAGGAAGGGAGAGAAGACTTATGATAAAGAGATATGCAGGTCTTATCATAATGATTCTGCTGATTTCCGCTGGGGCAGGCCTTATGTTTTTTGGCTATGAAGCCAGAGATGGTTCGGAAGATATTTCGGATCAGGAGGCTCCCTATGAGGATATGCCCCAGGACGGAAAAGACTATATCGTAGTTGGTTTCTCCCAGATTGGCGCTGAATCAGATTGGCGAAATGCAAGTACCGAATCTTTTCGTTCTGTTTTTACTACCGAGAACGGCTACTATCTTCTGTATGAAGACGCTCAGCAAAAACAGGAAAATCAGTTGAAGGCTGTACGTAATTTTATTCTGCAGGAAGTGGATTATATTGTGTTGGATCCGATTGTGGAGACAGGATGGGACACAGTGCTGCAGGAAGCAAAGGATGCCAACATCCCAGTTATTCTTGTGGACCGTCATCTGGAAGCAGACAGTGAGTTATATACCTGCTGGGTAGGAAGTGATTTTGAAGAGGAAGGGCGTCTTGCAGGGAAATGGCTTGAGGATTATTTGAAGCGCCAGGAACGGACAAAGGAAAAGATCCGGATCGTTACGCTCCAGGGTACACCAAGATCCTCTGCACAACTTGGACGCACAGCAGGTTTTCAGGAAGTGCTTTCCTCCCACAAGAATTGGAAAATGCTGGACTGCAAAAGCGGCGAATTCACTCAGGCGAAAGGTCAGGAAGTGATGGAAGGTTTTTTGCAGAAGTATAAGGATATTGATGTGGTCATCAGTGAGAACGATAACATGACCTTTGGCGCTGTTGAAGCGATTGAAGCTGCGGGAAGAACCTGCGGTCCTAAGGGTGATATTATTATCATTTCTTTTGATGCAGTTCGCACAGCACTTCAATATATGCAGGAGGGAAGAATCCATGCAGATTTTGAGTGTAATCCGATGTTAGGACCATTCGTCTCTAATATTATCAGAAGGTTAGAGAGAGGTGAAAAGGTGGAAAAAGTTGAGTATGTCAAAGAACAGTATTTTGATTCTTCTATGAATCTAGGCAGTATATTGAGTGAGAGAAAATATTAGCCTCACCGAGCTTGATACAAATTTAGTTAAAAAACTCTTGCAAAATGTAGAAAAATGTGATAACATATTTCTTGTTGCTAGGTAATTATGTCTAGGACCTACAGTGAAATCTGGCTCCTTGGTCAAGCGGTTAAGACATCGCCCTTTCACGGCGGTAACACGGGTTCGATTCCCGTAGGAGTCATAGAATCTGCATAGCAGGTTCAAAGGTAATATTATTTGTTTTGTGTTTTCCAAACGATATGAGTTTGGACCTTTAGCTCAGTTGGTTAGAGCATCCGGCTCATAACCGGACGGTCCGGGGTTCGAGTCCCCGAGGGTCCATTTTTGATCTGGCCCAGTAGCTCAGTTGGTTAGAGCGCTGCCCTGTCACGGCAGAGGTCAAGGGTTCGAGTCCCTCCTGGGTCGCTTGCAAGATGAAAGTTTATCTTGTACAATACTTATAATATGCTGGTGTGGCGGAACTGGCAGACGCCCAGGACTTAAAATCCTGTGGGTGGTGACACCCGTACCGGTTCGATTCCGGTTACCAGCATTAAAAAAAACTCCGATTGTTCGGAGTTTTTCTTTTTGAAGTGCGCCGCCCAGTATGGGCGCAATCTAATCGTTCGTAATATCACCATTTCCACTGATGGGGATCTGTTCACCCCCATAGGTTGGTGGAGCGCCCAACAGAGTGGTCAGGATATCCTTGCACCTGGCGATGCATTCTCTCAGTGACCGGTAAAACTGGCCGCCATAAGCAAAATCATCTGTTGCTACCCCAAGACATGGAATCCCTAAGCTTTTTCCAATATATACAGCACGGTAGAGATGATATTTCTGGGTGACAACGATAGGAGAGGTTACTCCAAAGATATCTCTGGCCCGAATCATGCTTTCATATGTGGAAAATCCGGCGTGATCCATAAATATGTCTTCTGAGGGGACGCCGGCATCTATGGCATATTGTTTCATTACCTGTACTTCGTTATAGCCGGTTCTTCCATGGTCGCCACTCATAAGAAGCTTAGGGGCTGCTCCTGCTTTGTAGAGTGAGATTCCTTTTTCCAGCCGGTCTTTTAACATAGGAGATGGCGTATTATCCCGGAGCCCGGCACCAAGAACGATGATACAGTCATGGCTTTCAGAAAATCTGTAGGGATTTTCTTCGTTGTATGGGTCTCCCTGCGATGATATGTCATAGATCAGGCTGCGGGCATTTCCCATTACCCAGAGATTGAGTCCGGCGACAAGGAGAAGTCCCGCAATACCGGCAAAAACAAATATTTGAAGGGTTCTTTTCAGCCATTTTGGTAAATGGGTATCCTTCCTTTGTAGATTTTTCATATCAGTTTACCTTTGGCAGATTTGCAAGGCTTTTAGCGATTTCTTCGTCGGTAGGAATATAATCAGACATTTCACCATCATTGTATTTCCCATAGGCAACCATGTCAAAATAACCGGTTCCTGTCAGCCCGAATACGATATTTTTTTCTTCTCCGGTCTCTTTGCATTTTAGGGCTTCATCGATGGCTACGCGAATGGCATGACTGCTCTCTGGTGCAGGCAGAATGCCCTCTACCCTGGCGAACTGTTGTGCTGCCTGGAATACCTCGGTCTGTCCTACGCTTCTTGCTTCGATCAGGCCGTCATCATAGAGCTGGGACACAACAGAACTCATACCATGATAGCGGAGTCCGCCGGCATGGTTTGCCGATGGTATAAAGCCGCTTCCCAGGGTATACATTTTTGCCAATGGACAGACCTTTCCAGTGTCACAGAAATCGTAAGCATAGGAACCACGGGTCATGCTTGGACAGGATGCAGGTTCCACAGCAATGATTTTGTAATCCGCTTCACCTCGCAGTATTTCTCCCGCAAAAGGAGAGATGAGGCCGCCGAGATTGGAGCCCCCTCCGGCACAGCCAATGATCATATCTGCTTTGATATCATATTTATCCAGAGCAGTCTTTGTTTCGAGTCCGATGATGGACTGATGAAGGAGTACCTGGGAAAGTACAGAACCGAGTACATAGCGGTAACCTTCCTGGGTAGTGGCAGCTTCCACAGCTTCGGAGATGGCACAGCCAAGACTTCCGGTGGTGCCAGGAAATTCCTCATTGATTTTGCGTCCGATGTTGGTGTTCATAGAAGGAGAAGGAGTAACCTTTGCGCCATAGGTTCTCATGACTTCACGGCGGAATGGTTTCTGCTCATAGGAAACTTTTACCATATATACCTGGCAGTCCAGGTCAAAATAGGAACATGCCATAGAAAGAGCAGTTCCCCACTGGCCAGCGCCGGTTTCTGTGGTGACGCCCCTGAGACCTTCTTTTTTAGCGTAATATGCCTGGGCAATGGCAGAGTTTAATTTATGGCTTCCAGATGTATTATTTCCCTCAAATTTATAGTAAATGTGAGCCGGTGTATCCAGTGCTTTTTCCAGACAATATGCCCTGGTAAGCGGAGATGGACGGTACATTTTATAAAAGTTCCGGATCTCCTCCGGAATATCTATATACGCTGTGGTATCATCCAATTCCTGTCTGGCAAGCTCCTCACAGAAAATAGGTGTGAGTTCTTCCAGAGTGATGGGTTTTAAGGTTCCCGGATTGAGGATCGGCGCCGGCTTGTTTTTCATATCGGCACGTACATTGTACCACTGTGATGGCATCTCTCTTTCTTCAAGATAAATTTTATAAGGAATTTCCTTAGACATGATTTGTTTTCCTCCAATTTTAGTTTCAGTTGATTCTTATGCACTTTTATCAAAATTTCTTCCTGCCAGCATATTCCGCATCATATCCCGCTGAATCTTATCGTAGGGATTTGAGGGCTCAGGGGTGCTGGTCTTTATGGCAGTATGGGTTTTTCCACCGGACACATACACCCGCCCGCATTCCGGACAGACAGAGGTCTGAAGCGATACCGAGACGGAAACAAGCTGTTTATTTTCCTTATTACCTTCTGCCACCGCATTGGAAACATGTTCCCGTTCATGAGCCATGACTTTCGCGGCAGATGTTCCGGGATCGATGTGACCGGGCGTCTTGAAGGATACATTGTTTTCATTTGAACCGTCTACGTATTTGCGGTTTTTACAGGTCTGGCACTCACCCTTTCCCACCTTTTGTCCCTGTTTAGTTTCCTCTGTAACTTCAGATCCTCTTCTGACGGCCGGGCTCTGGCTGACAGGGGAAACCGGCGTGGAATTGTACACAGGATAAAAGGTGTCATAGCCTCCTGCTGCAGAGATAGATAAACTCATGCAAAAACCTCCTTCCAACTGTACATTAGCATAGTGCGCTAACGAATACCATTTTATATATAAAAATTATACTCTATGGGACGGGGGAAAGTCAATAAAGTGTTTGCTTTTTGTGAAAATGCGTGGTACCATTGAGCCAGGAACCAGAAAGGGAAGGAAGTACCTATGACAAAAAAACAAAGAGCAAATGAGATCATAGAGCGGCTGGCACAGGAGTATCCCCTGGCAGACTGCACATTGGATTACGATGAGGCATGGAAGCTTTTGGTCAGCGTCAGGCTGGCTGCCCAGTGCACGGATGCCAGGGTAAATATTGTCGTGAAGGATCTTTATGAACAATATCCGTCGCCGGAAGCACTGGCAGCAGCGGATGTAAAAGAGATTGAAAACATTGTAAAGCCCTGCGGCCTGGGGCCAAGCAAGGCGAGAGACATTCATAAATGTATGAATGTGCTGGTGGAGCAGTATGGTGGAAAAGTGCCGGAGGATTTTGATGCCCTATTGAAGCTGCCAGGGGTAGGGCGGAAGAGTGCAAATCTGATCATGGGAGATGTGTTTGGCAAGCCTGCTATCGTCACGGATACCCATTGTATCCGGCTGACCAACCGGATGGGACTGGTAGATGGAATCAAAGATCCCAAAAAAGTGGAGATGGAGTTGTGGAAGATCATTCCCGGAGAAAAAGGCAGTGATTTCTGCCACCGTCTTGTTCATCACGGCAGGGAGGTATGCACTGCCAGAAAGGCATATTGTGAAAAATGCTGTCTGGGTGATGTGTGTAAGAAGGTGCTGTAGAGGGTCAAAACGAGACAAAAACTTAATACTCAATAGTTAAAAACCTGTCTGTGACCAGAAAATTATACTGATTACAGACAGGTTTTGCTAACTCAGGGCCAGATAGTCGGCAAATTGGCACCATTAAGCAGCTCGACGGCACTTCGATGGGCTATTTTTTTTCTTGATTTATCATTGCGTCGAGAAAATTAGTTAAAGAAGCTTTTTGACTGGGAGTTAGTAAAGAAATTTTTTGATACAGAGCATCATCAAATGGATCTGGAGATTCTGTTTCTGCAAAAAAGGTTTCCAGTGAAATTTCCAGTGCATCACAAATATAAGTTAGGATTTCAATCGTAGGATTTTTATTTTGAAGTTCTATATCCCTTAGATAGCTTTGTGAAATACCAGCCAGGTTTGCCAATTTATTCACGGAATAGTGTTTTATATTTCTAAAATATGTTATCTTTTCGCCTACAGTCATGATCTAACTCCTTTCTAACATCTATAATAGTATACCAAATTAAGCCATACAAGATTATATTTATATATATTACAATATATCTCTAAAGAGAAATTCTCCGGCTGTCATTAAGGACTACATAGTATTAAAACACCATTTTATTCCTTTTTTGTAACAAAGATGACACAAAGAAATGAAATAATCTCTATAATTATAATAAATCATTTTCATAGAGAATTCTGTTCATAGGAGGAGGAAATTGGCAAATAACATTTTTCTTTATATT